>CAIYPG010000069.1 GCA_903928055.1 uncultured beta proteobacterium
ATTCAGACCAGCCCCTCAAACAGCATCACCTTTCCCGCCTTCGCGGGAATGACGGTAGGGGCAGAGTGCTTGAAGTACGAGCGTCCGTGCATTCAGACCAGCCCCTCAAACAGCATCACCTTTCCCGCCTTCGCGGGAATGACGGTAGGGGCAGAGCGCTTGAAGTACGAGCGTCCGTGCATTCAGACCAGCCCCTCAAACAGCATCACCTTTCCCGCCTTCGCGGGAATGACGGTAGGGGCAGAGTGCTTGAAGTACGAGGGTCCGTACTTTCAGACCAGCCCCTCAAACAGCATCACCTTTCCCGCCTTCGCGGGAATGACGGCAGGGGCGGAGTGCTTGAAGTACGAGCGTCCGTGCATTCAGACCAGCCCCTCAAACAGCATCACCCCGACCAGCTCACCGGCTTCGATCCGATCGCGTTCCGGCGGCAGCACGATGATGCAGTTCGCTTCGGCCATGGAGCGCAGGATGCCCGAGCCCTGCGGGCCGGTGAGGCGAACCGTCCATTCAGCATTGGTACGCTCCAGGATGCCGCGCTGATATTCCGTGCGTCCGGCTTTCTTGTCCATGGCATGGGCGGCGCGCACCGGCACCAGCGGCAGTTCGACATCGCGGCGTCCCATGAGCGCGAGCAGGGCGCCGCGCACGAATTGCTGGAAGGCCACCATCGCCGCCACGGGATTGCCGGGCAGGGCGAACAGCCATGCGGCCTTGTGCGATTTTTCGTCCAGGGTGCCGATGCGCCCCACCGCCAGCGGCCGGCCCGGTCGCATGGCGATTTTCCAGAACAGCACCTCGCCGAGCATTGCCGTGATCGACCGGGTGAAGTCACGGTCGCCCGCGGCCACGCCGCCGGAGGTGATGACCATATCGGCCTGCTCTGCTGCACGGCGGAAGGCGGCTTCGAGTTCAGCGGGATCGTCGCGTACCACGCCGAGATCGATCGTGGCGCAGCCCAGGCGTTGCAGCATGGCGCGGATCGTGTGGCGATTGCTGTCGTAGATTTCGCCGGTGCCGAGCGTCTGTTCACCATCGCTGCCGCTGTGCAGCTCGTCGCCCGTCGAAAAGAACGCCACGCGGATTGTGCGATACACGCTGACGCGGGTGATGCCAAGCGAACCGATCAGTCCGAGCGCCGCCGGATGCAGCGGCGTGCCCTTGGCGAGCGCCACGCTGCCGCGCTTCAGGTCTTCGCCGGCGCGGCGCACATTTTGTCCGGGTTGGACGCCGACGGGGATGGTGATGGTCTTGCCATCCACTCGGACGGACTCCTGCATCACCACGGTGTCGGCGCCATCGGGTATCGCTGCGCCGGTCATGATGCGCACGCACTGGCCGGGCCCGACGCTGCCCGTGAAGGGATGGCCGGCGAGTGCGGTGCCGATTTCGGTCAGTCGCGCTTCCTTATTGCCAAGGTCTGCTCCGCGCAGCGCCCAGCCATCCATGGCCGAGTTGTCGTGTCCCGGCACATCGATGGGTGAGCAGATATCTGCGGCGAGCACGCGTTCCAGCGCATCGTCGAGTGCAAGCGTTTCATGTTCGGCCACCGGCGTTATGAGCGCGCGTATCGCGGCCTTCGCCACCTCGACGGGCAGGTTCTCGGCGTTGTAGCCGGGCAGGGCTGCGACGATCTGCTGAAGTGTGCTCATGCGTGCTTCGCCACCGGTGTGGCATTCCAGCGGGCCAGTTCCGCAGGGGTGTTGATGTTCGCGAATGCATCCTGGTCTGCAAACGTGACTTCGACAACCTTGAGTCCCTCATACCAGCCATCTGCCTTGCGTCCGCCCGAGGAGAGGTATTGCGACAGCACGGGCAGCACGCTGCGGCGCATCAGCGCGAAGACAGGATGGCGGCCGTCGCGGGTGCGCGCCACGGCAAGGTCGGCGGCTTCGGTATTGAGCGTTGCGTGCAACCTCGCGACGAGGTCTGCGGGCAGGAAGGGTGTATCGCAGGGTGCAGTCACCAGCAGCTCGTGGCGTGCTGCCTTCAATCCGGCATGCACGCCGGCCAGCGGCCCGGCACCGGGAATTTCGTCGGTGACGATGCGCAGGCCGGATTCCGGATGGGCATCGGCACGCGCCGCGCTGATCAGCACCTCGTCCACCTGCGGTGACAGTCGTGCAGCCACGTGGGTCAGCAGCGACCGGCCGTGCAGCACCTGCAGCGACTTGTCGATGCCGCCCATTCGAGAGCCCTGTCCGCCGGCGAGGATGAGTCCTGAAATGGCTGGCTGCGTCATTGCCGAAAGTTCATCCACCGATATACGACATCTCGACCTTGCCGCGGCGCGTGGTGTCCGCAGTGCGGATTTCCGAGTAGCGGTCACCGCGGATGCGCCAGATGCCGGCGATGGCACCGGCGATGGCTGCGTCATCGGCGCCACTGCGGGCGAGTGCGCGCAGGTCGTAGCCGGAGTCTGCGAACAGGCAGGTGTAGAGCATGCCTTCAGTAGAGAGGCGCAGCCGCGTGCAGCTTCCGCAGAAAGCCTGCGTCACGGAGGAGATGACGCCGATTTCGCCCGAGCCATCGCGGTAGCCCCAGCGTTCGGCGACTTCGCCTTCGTATTGCGGGTCGAGCGACACCAGCGGCATTTCGGCGTTGATCCGGCTGATCACCTCGGCCGAGGGCAGGACATCGTCCATGCGCCAGCCGTTCGTGGATCCCACGTCCATGAATTCGATGAAGCGCACGATGTGCCCGGAGCCCTTGAAATGGCGGGCCATGGTGACAACGCCGTCATCATTCACGCCGCGCTGCACGACCATGTTGACCTTGATGTTCGAAAATCCGGCGGCCGCGGCGGCATCGATGCCTTCCAGCACTTTCGTCACCGAGAAGTCCGCATCATTCATCCGGCGGAAGGTCGTCTCGTCGAGCGAGTCGAGGCTGACCGTGACGCGGTTCAGCCCGGCGTCGCGGAGCGAGCGCGCCTTGGCGGCGAGCAGCGAGCCGTTCGTGGTGAGCGTCAGGTCGAGGTCGAGCGGTGCCAGCATTTCGATCAGGCGTTCCAGGTTCTTGCGGAGCAGGGGTTCGCCGCCGGTGAGGCGCAGTTTTTTCACGCCCTGCGATTTGAAGATGCGGGCAAGGCGCGTGATTTCCTCGAAGCTCAGCAGTTCGGTGCGCTTCAGGAAGGGGTAATCGTTGCCGAATACTTCGCGCGGCATGCAGTAGGTACAGCGGAAATTGCAGCGATCGGTCACCGAGATGCGCAGGTCATGCAGGTGGCGGCCCAGCGTGTCGGTCAGCGTGCCGCCGGACACGACCGCGGTCCCCGCAGGGAGCATGCGCGTGGCGTGGACGATGGGGATGATGCGATCGGTCATGGGGTCACTGCATTTTCGCCGCAAGCTGCAGCGTGACCGCAAGTATACCTGTCCGGAATGCGCCGCCTTGGCAATGCCCCTGGCGATTACGCCGGCGAGGCGTCGAATTTGTCCTTCGACAGGCTCAGGACGAACGGTTTGACTTGATTCCGTTCGTGGTGAGCTTGTCGAACCATGAACGGAATCAAGCTGTTCGGCACAGGCGCAGGTTCCAAACCTATTCTTCGAGCTGGATGTGCGCGTCCTGGGCGAGCTTGCGCCAGCGTGGAATCTCTGCGGCGAGATAGCGCCGGAATTCCTCGGGGGTGCTGCCGATGGTCTCGGCGCCGTTCTTGAGATTGCGTTCAATGACGTCAGGCTGTCGGGTCAGCTTCACCAGTTCGGTGTTGAGTTTGCCGATGATGGGCGCCGGCGTGGCTGCCGGCGCCAGTATGCCGAACCATTGTGACCAGACGTAGCCGGGCAGTTTTTCCTTCAGTGCCGGCACATCAGGCAGCGACTTGAGGCGGTTGTTGGCGACCACGCCCAGCGTGCGCAGCTTGCCCGAAGTCATGAGCGGTACTGCGGCCTGCGGGGTGCCGAAGCCCGCGTGGATCTGTCCGCCGGCCAGTGCAGCGATGACTTCGCCGGCACCCTTGTACGGTACAAAGGTCGCCTTTGTTTGGGTCATGCTGTGCAGCCATTCGCCGGCGAGGTGGGCGAAACTGCCGACGCCCGTGGTGCCGAAGTTCAATTCGCCGGGATGCGATCTGGCATAGGCGACATAGTCGTCGATCGATTTGATCGGCGAGAAGGCCGGCACCAGCAGCAGGCTGGCCTGCGAATTCATCATGGTGATCGGCGCGAAATCCCTGAGCGAGTCGTAAGGCAGCTTCTTGTACAGCGCCGGGTTGACCGAGAAATTGCCGGTGGCCACGAGCAGCGTGTAGCCGTCGGGTGCGGCCTTGGCGACGAAGGCCGTGCCGATCGTGGTGCCGGCGCCCGGCTTATAGTCGACGAGGAAGGTCTGGCGCAGGTTTTCGGTGAGCTTCTGCGCATAGACGCGCAGGTCGATGTCGGCGCCGCCGCCGGGGGCAAGCGGCAGGATCAGCGTAACCGGCCGCGAGGGGTAGGCATCGGCTGCATTCTGCGCTTGGAGGGGCGTCGTGCCCAGGGCAAGCAGGGTTGCGGCGCACAGCGCCGCGCGTTTGACGGATGGCATGTTCCTCCAGTGGGGCGCTGTCGCCCGCATGCTTTGCGCCGATCGGCGCGCGCCACGCCAGACGTGATATGGCACGGCGCGCGTCGGCTTTTACGGCCGGTTTATTCGTCGAGTCATTCGTCTATTTTGGCGCCGGTTTCCACGACCAGCTTCTTCCATGCCGGTACTTCACGTGCCACCAGCTTGCGCAGTTCGTCGGGCGTGCTGCCAACCACCATCTTGCCCTGTTCCAGTTTTGCAATCACGTCGGGCTGCTTGGCGGCCTTGCCGAATTCGACGCCGAGTTTTGCGACGATGGCGGGCGGTGTTTTGGCCGGCGCGAACACCCCCACCCACTGCGACCATTCGTAGCCGGGGATGTCGTCAATGGCGGGCGCATAGTCGGGCAGGATGCGGGCGCGCTCGCCGGTGGTGACGGCCAGCGCCTTGATCTTGCCGGACTTCACGTAGGGCAGGGCCGTGAGCGGCGGGGCGAAGGCGGCATCCGTTTCTCCCGAGACCAGGGTGCGCAGCGTGTCGTTGCCGCCCTTGTAGTGGATGTAGGTCACCTTGGCGCCGATGAGGCCATGCATCCAGGCACCGGCCAGATGGTTGATGCCGCCGATGCCCGAGGTGCCGAAGTTCACCTTGTTCGGATTGGCCCGCACATAGGCGATGTATTCCTTCAGCGTCTTCACCGGGAGGTTGTTGTTCACGAGGATGAAGTTCGGCGTCATCGTGGTGATGGACACCGGCGCGAAGTCCTTGATCGGGTCATACGGGCTGCGGTCGCCGTACAGGGCCGGGGCTACCGTGAACGAGGCGGTGTTCATGAGCAGCGTGTAGCCGTCCGGATTGGACTTCATCACGAAGGCTGCACCAATCGTGGTGCCGGCCCCCGGCTTGAAGTCGACGAGGAAGGGCTGCTTCAGGCTGGCCTGCAGTTTTTCATTGTAGAGGCGTGCCTCGATGTCGGTGGTGCCGCCGGGCACATAGGGCAGGATGATCGTGACGGGCCTGGATGGATAGTCCGCCGCGCTTTGCTGGGCCAGCGCGCCGCCCGAGAGGAGCGCCGTGGCGGCGAAGATCGGAAAAAGAGTTGAATGTTTCATGAGAGTTCTCCTGGGTGATCTTTCGGGCCGCTGCTGTGATGTGGCGGCGGCCGGGTTTCATTGGCCTGCCTATTCGCCCAATTTGACGCCGGTATCCTGCGCGACCTTGCGCCAGCGGGCCGATTCATTGGCGATGTGCTGCCGGAACTGTTCCGCAGTGCTGCCCACCATCACGGTGCCGTCATCGGCCAGTTTGGCGCCGACATCGGGCGCCTTTGCGGCCTTCGACAATTCTGCGCTCAGCTTGTTGACCAGCGGCGCGGGCATGCCTCCGGGGCCGGCGATGCCGATCCATTGTGCGTATTCAAAACCGGGGAAGCCCTGTTCGGCCACGGTGGGCATGTCGGGAAGGATCTTGATCCGCTCCGCGGTGGTGACGGCGATGACCCGGGCCTTGCCGGCCTTGATATTGCCGAGCATGGCCGAAGGACTGCCCAGCACCGCCTGCACTTCGCCCGCCATGACTGCGGTATAGGACGGCGCGCCGCCTTTGTAGTGGACCAGCGGAACGGTGATGCCGGCCAGTTGCTTGAACCACGCCAGCGCGAGTTCGCCGATGCCGCCGGCACCCGAGGTGCCGATGTTGACCTTTGCGGGATTGGCCTTGGTGTAGGCCACGAATTCCGCCATGTTCTTTGCCGGCACGGAATTGGGGATGATGAACAGGCTGGGGCGCTTGCTCATCAGTGAAAGCGGCGTCAGGTCCTTGAAGGGATCAAACGGAAGATTGCTGTAGGCCAGCGTCGCCACCGCAAGGCTCGGCGTCATCGACAGCAGTGTGTAGCCATCCGGGGCGGCGCGCGCGACGAAGGCGCCGCCAATGGTGGTTCCGGCACCGGGCTTGTAGTCGACCAGGAAAGGCTTGCCGGTGAATTCGGTCATCTTCTGGGCATACAGGCGTGTCTCGATGTCCACGCTGGCGCCGGGAGACAGGGGGACGATCATGGTGACTGGCTTTGACGGATAAGCGTCCACTGCACTCTGGGCGATGGCGCCGGTGGGTAGCAGCGCGCAAAGCAGCATCGCTGGAAGAATTGCGGGAACAATGCCTTGTCTTGTCTTCATGTCCATCTCTCCTTTTGCATGTCACCTGCCGGCGCATGCTTCTCCTGCCGCGCAGTTTAACGGATTTGCCCGTTGGCTAAGATGGCAGCGCGGTTTCGACTGGCGAGACGGTGTGGCGGAGCGTTCTAGTGCCCCAGCAGAAGGCGCCAGGCCAGCCCCGCGATGCCGCAGGCGAGGATGACCGGCACCACGCCGGCCTTGTAACGCAGCAGCGCGATAAAGGCGATGGTGCTGATGAGTGCGGCGAACCATTCCATGTGACCAGCGAAGCCCTCGGGCCAGAATACATGCCAGGCAAAGAACACCGCGAGATTGACGATCACGCCGACCACGGCAGCGGTAATGGCGGTGAGCGGCGCGGTGAATTTCAGATTGCCGTGCGTGGTTTCGATGAACGGACCACCGGCGAGGATGAACAGGAAACTGGGCAGGAAAGTGAAGAAGGTGGCGACCGCGGCGCCTGCGCTGCCCGCCAGTACGAGCGCACTGGCACCAAACACCTGCTGCGTCCAGGCGGCGACGAAGCCGACGAAGGCCACGATCATGATCAGCGGGCCGGGCGTGGTTTCGCCCAGCGCCAGGCCGTCGATCATCTGCACCGGCGTGAGCCATTGGTAATGCTCGACGCTGGCCTGGTACACATAGGGCAACACGGCATAGGCGCCACCAAAGGTGAGCAGCGCAGCCTTGGTGAAGAACCAGCCGATCTGCGCCAGCGTGCCTTCCCAGCCGACAGTGGCCACAAGGGCGGCCAATACCGCGGCCCAGAGTGCGACAAAAACCAGCGTCATGCGCACCAGCCGCGCCTTGTTGAAGAGGGCATGCGGCGGCGTGGGCGTGTTGTCGTCGATGATTGCGGCGCCATAGGATTTGTCACCGGCGCCATGGCTGCCGCCGGCAGCGAACACCTCCGGTGCCACGCGTCCGCCGAAATAGCCGATGAGGCCGGCGGCCAGCACGATGACGGGAAAGGGCAGCTTCAGTGCGAAGATGGCGATGAAGGCGGCCACGCTGATGCCCCACATCCAGCCATTCTTCAGGGCGCGCGAGCCGATGCGCCAGGCGGCGAACAGCACGATGGCGGTGACTGCGGGCTTGATGCCGTAGAGCAGGCCGGCGACCGCGGGCACATTGCCGAACGCAAGATAGATCCAGGTCAGCACGATCAGGATGAAGAGGGACGGCAGCACGAACAGGCCACCCGCGACAATGCCGCCCTTCGTGCCATGCATCATCCATCCGATGTAGGTGGCGAGCTGCTGCGCCTCCGGGCCGGGCAGCACCATGCAGTAGTTGAGCGCATGCAGGAAGCGCTTCTCGGAAATCCAGCGCCGTTTCTCGACCAGTTCCTGGTGCATGATCGCGATCTGCCCGGCAGGGCCTCCGAAGCTGATGAAGCCGAGCTTCAGCCAGTAGAGAAAGGCTTCGCCGAAGGAAACGGGCGCGGGAGTCTGGTCAGGTGGCGTGCTGGCGGTGTCCATGGACGATCCTCATTTGCATGACATGCAGAACTTGGACGGGACACCGTCTTGAACATTTGTTGCTGTACCGGGAGTCTGCCTTTCCCGATGCCGCGGACTATATCCTTTGGCATTGCAGTGGACAACCGAAATCAATTACGCTCGGTCACATGACTGCAACACGCTATCCCGGTCTCACGCTGCGCATCCTTGCCGGTGCGCGCCCGGCCATGGGGCCGGGCAAGGCCGAACTGCTGGAACATATCGATGCCACGGGCTCGATCTCCGCGGCGGCGCGTGCCATGGGCATGTCGTATCGGCGTGCCTGGCAGCTGGTGGAGGCGATGAACCGCGACTTCGCAGAGCCGCTGGTGACCACCGCCACCGGCGGGACGCGCGGCGGCGGCGCACAGGTCACGACGCTGGGGCGCGATGCGCTGGCGCGCTTCCGGAAGATGGAGGCGAAGGCCTCGAAGGTCATTGCGCCCGAGGTGACGGCATTTGCCGCACTGCTCAAACCCGCTGGCCGGAAGGCGAAATAGCGCTGATATCAATAATCAGGATAACAGGCTTGAATAAACGGCCTGTTTCCTGATTTGATCATAATAGGGAAACCCTGAAGGGGCGGAGTGGACACCAGCCCCCGGGCATTGCTAGCGGTCGCGGAATACCGGCGGGCGCTTTTCCACGAAGGCACGCACTGCTTCCTTGTGGTCGGCGGTCTGCGAAGAGGCATAGACGCGTTCCGCTTCGGCGTCCACTGCCGACAGGTAATCCATGCGCCGGGCATCCGCGATGTTCGCCTTGATGTTGCGCAGGGCGATGCGCGGGCCGTTGGCCAGTTGCCGGGCCAGCTCGAAGGCCTTTTGCTGCAGATCGGCGTCAGGCACCACGCGATTGATGATGCCGAGGCGTTCGGCGCGAGCGATGTCGATGCGCTCGCAGGTCAGCAGCAATTCGGTTGCGCGCGCTTCGCCGATGGCGCGCATCAGCAGCCAGGCAATGCCGTAGTCGCCGGAGAGGCCGATGCGCGCATAGCCGGTGCTGAGGAAGGCCGATTCGGCAGCGATCCGGATGTCACAGGCCAGCGCGAGCGCCATGCCGGCACCGGCTGCGGCGCCGGGAAGGGCGGCGATGGTGGGTTTCTTCGCGGCAACCAGCGGGCCTGTCAGGCCGCGGTGACGGGCTTTCGATTCGCGCATCTTCGCTTCCGGCGTGATGACGATTTTCTTGTTATCGCCCATGCCCTTGACGTCGCCGCCGGCGCAGAACGCCGTTCCGGCACCGGTGAGCAGCAGCGCGCCGACTTCCGGATCATCCAGCATGCGATTGATCATGGCGGGCAGGGCCTCGCGGATTTCCGGTGAATAGGCGTTGCGTGCCTCGGGGCGGTTCAGCGTGATGATGGCCACGCTGTCGCGAATGGTGCACAGGAGCTGGTTCGTGCCCGTGTCGATGGTCTGTTCTGCCATGTCCGTCCTTCCTTTCGTCGCTTTGGGTGTTTTGCTGAGTTTTGTTATGCGCCAAGGATACCGCATCGTCCGGGCATTCCCCGAATGGGCGTTTCGGCTCAGTCTTCGAATCGTCTGCCGATGGAGTTTCGTTATGTACGGTAGAATATAACGAGCAAGTCGCATATACAGACACCGCTGCAAGGAACTCCGCCATGGGCTCACGAATTTCCGGTTTTTCCGCCGGTCGCTTTGTCGCTGGATTGGTCCTGCTGGTCGCCGCCTCGATGGCGTCGGCGCAGAACATGACCGTGTTTGCCGCAGCGAGCCTCAAGAACGCGCTGGACGATGTGGTCAAGACCTACGAAGAAAAAGCCGGGCCGAATCTGGCGGTGTCAAGGGTGGTGGTGTCCTATGCCGCAAGTTCCGCCCTTGCCAAACAGATTGAATCCGGCGCGCCCGCTGACCTGTTCATTTCCGCCGACCTTGACTGGATGGACTACCTCGAGAAAAAGGACCTGATCAATGTCCGCACACGGCAGAACCTGCTGAAGAACCGGCTGGTGATGATTGCGCCTGCGGCCAGCAAGACCGCCCTGAAGATCGGCCCGAAATTCGCCCTTGCTGCGGCGCTGGGCAACGACCGGCTGGCCATGGCCGATCCCGCTGCGGTGCCGGCCGGCAAGTATGGCAAGGCCGCGTTGGAGTATCTGGGCGTGTGGAACGATGTCAGCGCAAAGGTGGCGCCTTCGGCCGACGTGCGCGCCGCCATGCTGCTGGTCTCGCGGGGCGAGGCGCCTTTCGGCATTGTCTACAGCACCGATGCGCTGGTGGACAAGGGCGTGCGCATCGTCGATGACTTCCCGGAGAACTCCTATCCGCCCATCATCTATCCGGTGGCGCTGCTCGCCTCCAGCAAGAGCGCCAATGCCGGTGCCTTCCTGGATTTCCTGAAGCAGAGCCAGTCCCGGGCGATTTTCGAGAAGTACGGGTTCAGGTAAGCGGGGTGGCACGTTGATCAAGAGGGCAGAATTCTGATGGCCGTGAGTGATTTAATGCCATGCTGACTCCGGAGGAATGGCAGGTCATCCTGCTCAGCCTGAAGGTGGCGTTCTGGAGCGTCACGCTCAGCCTGCCGTTTGCGATTGCGATCGCCTGGCTGCTGGCACGCACGAATTTTCCAGGCAAGAGCCTGTTCGATGCCGTGGTGCACCTGCCGCTGGTGCTGCCGCCGGTGGTGGTGGGCTATTTCCTGTTGTTATCACTTGGGCGAAAAGGCCCAATCGGCGAGCTTCTTTACACCTGGTTTGGCATCACCGTTGTCTTTACATGGATGGGCGCCGTGATTGCCTGCGCGGTGATGGGCTTTCCGCTCATGGTGCGGGCCATACGCCTGTCGATGGAGGCCATCGATCCGAAACTGGAGCAGGCGGCGCGCACGCTGGGGGCAGGCGGCCTGGCGCGCTTTTTCGTGGTGACGCTGCCGCTGGCGCTGCCGGGCGTGGTGACCGGCATGCTGCTGTCGTTTGCACGCAGCCTGGGCGAGTTCGGTGCAACGATCACGTTCGTGTCCAACATTCCCGGCCAGACGCGCACGCTGCCACTGGCAATCTACACGCTGACCCAGGTGCCGGGGGGCGACGAGCAGGCGCTGAGGTTGTGCGCGATTGCGGTGGTGCTGTCGATCGCCGCGCTTCTGGTTTCGGAAACGCTGGTGCGCCGCGCCAGCAGACGGGTGCTCGGATATGACGCTGTCGGTCGACATTGAACTGAAGCTGGGCGATTTCACGCTCGCCACGCGCTTTGAGTCCGGCGGCGCAAACGCTGGTGGAGCGGGCGGTGTGACCGCATTGTTCGGCGAGTCGGGTGTGGGCAAGACTTCGATCGTGAATGCCATTGCCGGCCTGCTGCGGCCGGATGCGGGGCGCATTGCGCTTGACGGCGCGGTGTTGTTTGATGCTGCGGCGCGGGTGTTCGTTCCGGCCGAGCGCCGACGGTTTGGTTACGTGTTCCAGGAAGGCCGGCTGTTCCCGCATCTGTCGGTGCGCCGCAACCTGCTGTTTGCGCGCTGGTTCGACAAGGCGGATCACGCGCCCGACGAGTTCGCGCATGTCGTCGAGCTGCTCGGGCTCGAGCCGCTGCTGGAGCGCCGGCCCGCGCTGCTGTCCGGCGGCGAGAAGCAGCGCGTGGCGATCGGCCGGGCCCTGCTGGCACGGCCGCGCCTGCTGCTGCTCGATGAGCCGCTGGCTTCTCTGGATGCAGCACGCAAGGAGGAAATCCTCAGCTATCTGGTGCGCCTGCGCGATGAGTTGAGCATTCCGATGATCTACGTCAGCCACAGTGTCGAGGAGGTCACGCGGCTGGCTTCGAACGTGGTGGTGATCGCCGATGGCCGTGTCACGGCCGTGGGCCCGGTCGGACAGGTGCTGCCGCAGAAAGCACCGGATTACAATGCCGTCAGTCAAAGTGTGGAGTCGCAATGAGCGTAAACAAGGGATTGCTGTCGGTCGAGGAAGCCCTGCAGCAACTGCTGGCGGGCGTGCGGCCGGTGACGGAAGTGGAAACCGTGCCAACGCTGCAGGCGATCGGCCGCGTGCTGGCCGCGCCGGTGCAGTCCGGGATGAACGTGCCTGCGATGGACAACAGCGCGATGGACGGTTACGCGGTGCGCGTGGCCGACATCCCCGCGGCGGGCACACGCCTGAAAGTCAGCCAGCGCATCCAGGCCGGCATGGTTGGCCAGCCGCTTGCGGCCGGGACTGCAGCGCGCATTTTTACCGGCGCGCCGATTCCGGCGGGTGCCGATGCCATCGTGATCCAGGAAGACACGACGGCTGAAGGTGACGACGTGACTATCAATGCCGTGCCCAAAGTCGGTGACTGGGTGCGGGTCGTGGGCCTGGACATCCCCAAGGGCCGGGACATGCTGCCGGCCGGCATCCGTCTGAAGCCGCAGCAGGTGGGACTCGCGGCATCGGTGGGCATTGCGTCGCTGCCGGTGTTCCGGCGCATCCGTGTTGGTCTGGTTTTTCCGGGCGATGAATTGGCGATGCCGGGCGAAGAACTGAAGCCGGGCAGCATCTACAACTCCAACCGCTTCACGCTGACCGGCCTCACCGAGGCGCTGGGCTGCGAGGTGCGCGACTACGGCATCGTGCGCGACGACCTCGAAGTGATGCGCGAAGTGTTGCGCCGCGCCGCAGCCGAGTGTGATGTAGTCGTCACCAATGGCGGTGTGTCGGTGGGTGAGGCCGATTTCGTCAAGCCGGCGGTGGAGGCCGAGGGCGAACTGCTGATGTGGCGCATTGCGATGAAGCCGGGCCGGCCGCTGGCCTACGGTCATCTGAGAAATCCGAAAGGGGGCCAGGCCGCCTTCATCGGACTGCCGGGCAATCCGGTTTCTGCGTTTGTTACCTTCCTGTGGTTTGTGCGGCCCTTCGTGCTGCGTACCCAGGGCATCGCGCAGGTGACCCCGCGCCGGCTGAAGGTGCGCGCCGATTTCGACTGGCTGCAGCCCGATGCGCGGCGCGAGTTCCTGCGCGTGCGCTGGAATGAAGCCGGCGGCCTCGACCTGTATCGCACCCAGGACTCCGCAGTGCTGTCCTCGACGGCCTGGGCTGACGGCCTGGTCGACAATCCTGCCAGAGGTGTGATCCGCAGTGGCGACCTCGTGGACTTCGTGCCGTATTCGGAGCTGGGGCAGTGACTGTCAGGCTCCTTTATTTCGCAGGCCTGCGTGAACGACTGGGCATGAGCGGGGAGGAATTGTCGCTGCCATCCGGGGTGGCCACGGTGGCTGCGTTGCGCACACATTTGAGCGGTCGCGATGAAACGTGGCATGCGGCGCTTTCCGGCAATAGTGCACTGCGTGTGGCGGTGAATCAGGTCATGGCCAATGCCAACACTGCGATTAAGGCCGGCGATGAAGTCGCATTTTTTCCTCCGGTGACGGGGGGTTAGCCATGCCTGTCCGCATCCAGCACGAGGACTTCGACATCAGCGCGGAAATCGCCGCGCTGCGCGACGCGCGCCGAGATGTGGGCGCGGTGGCGAGCTTTGTCGGCATCGTGCGCGATATGAACGAGGGTTCAAGCGTGGCCGGCATGACGCTGGAACACTATCCGGGCATGACCGAGCGCGCCATCCAGGCCATTCTCGACGAGGCCGGAACGCGCTGGGCGATATTCGATTCGCTGGTGATCCATCGTATCGGCGCGTTGCAACCACAGGACCAGATTGTGCTGGTCGTGGTGACCGGCGCGCATCGCGGCGATGCGTTCGCCGCGTGCGAGTTCATCATGGACTATCTGAAGACGCAGGCGCCGTTCTGGAAGAAGGAGCGGACTCCGCAAGGGGATCGCTGGGTCGAAGCACGCGCCGCCGATGATGCAGCTGCGGCCCGCTGGGAGAAACCATGAACGCTCTGGGATTTGCTGCGGTTGGCGTTGGTGCAGCCATCGGCGCCTGGCTGCGCTGGATGCTGAACGTCACGATGAACGCGTGGCTGCCCCTGCTGCCCTTGGGCACGCTGGCGGCCAACCTGATCGGGGGTTACTGCGTCGGAATTGCCGTTGCGGTGTTTGAATCGTCCGCAACGGTGGCGCCGGAGTGGCGCCTGTTTGTCATCACCGGCTTGCTCGGTGGTTTGACGACCTTCTCAACCTTCTCGGCAGAGTCCGTGCAACTGCTGGGTGCCGGGCGCGCCGGTTGGGCGCTGCTGCATTCAGGCCTGCATCTGGCCGGTTCGATACTGATGTGCTACCTGGGCATGCAAACCGTCGCCGTGCTGCGCTGACGGCAGGACGTGCCGCCGTTCAGCGGGGTCCGGCACCGAGGATGATGCGACGCGTGGCCTGATGCCGGCGCGATGCCTTGTACGACTTGATGAAAGCCTGGATTTCGCCAAGGATTCTCAGCGGCAGGGGGATTATCTTGAGGACATGACTGGACATGATGGTTCCTTTCGTTGTTCGGTTGAATCGGTTGGATCAGGCGCCGCCCAACATGCGCAGTTCGTGGCGCAGGTCGTGCTCTTCCTGGGTGGTGCGGTAGTGATGCCCTACAGCTTCGGGTGCCTTGAAAAACGCCGCTACAACGGCCGCAAGGACTTTCAGGAGGTTCGTGGTCATGATCATTCCTTTCTTCAGAGTGAGTTCCCAAGGCGCGAAGGGGAGAACGGGCCAGTGCAGGGGAGGAGGAGGGCAATGAACCTGCTGCCAACCCGTTCTATCCCCTTCGCGGTCAGGAACTGGTAAAACCGGTCTGTGGTGTTTCCCGGCAAACCGGTGCTTTGGAACACGGTCAAACGTGACTTGCGGCACAATTTCGTAGCTTGGGTATTGCAATGCAGCAAATCAGGACTAATATGAAATTTGCTTCCCACGTTGTACACGTTCGTTTCTGAGTTGAGCTGAGAATCAGAACTGGTTTTTACCGGCAGTTCTGCTCCCAGAGAAATCCGAGATTCATTCTCTATCCCTCTAATCAGTAATGAAAATGTCTTGTTCATGAGTCTAGGATAAGGGCGCTGGGTGTCGAAATCCAATCGTATGTTTAGATTGAGTCCATTCGTTTGGGTGATGATGGGCTAAGTGGATGTTGCAAAGCAATAAAATGGCCTTAAATTTTGTCGGATTTATTGAAAAAAGGCACTGATGGAGCTCTACCAGCTCAGGACTTTCACGACTGTGGCCGAACTGGGGCACTTCACCCGGGCGGCTGAGCGCCTGCATATTTCCCAGCCGGCGGTCAGCGGGCAGATGCGCGCGCTGGAAGAAGAACTGGGCGTTGAACTGTTCGAGCGCGGCCCGGCCGGCATGAGCCTGACCAAGGCCGGTGCCCATCTGTTGCCGTTCGCCGAAAAGGTGCTGGCTGCCGCCGTGGAGCTGCGCGGGGAAGTGCAGGCCATGCATGGCCGGGTACAGGGCAAGCTGCGGGTCGGTACCGTGAGTGACCCGAGCTACCTGCGCCTCGGGGAATTCCTGTCGCGCATGGTGGATCGCCATCCTCTGATCGAGATCGAGCTGCACAAGGAGGTCTCGGGTGAGGCACTGGACCAGCTGCGCAACGGCGAGCTGGACGCCACGTTTTTCTTCGGCAAGCTGCTGCCGATGCAGACCGATGGGATCCGCCTTGGAGACATGACCTACCGTGTGATCGCGCCGCTGGAGTGGAAGGCAAAGGTTGCGAACGCGGACTGGGCGGACATTGCCGCCATGCCCTGGATCATGATGCCGGAGAACAGTGCCCACCATCGGGTGCTGAGTGAGGCTTTCGGCAAGCATGGATTGGAACCCCAGAAGGTCATCGAGACAGACCAGGCCTCGGTCATCGCCGACCTGGTCGCCTCGGGTGTCGGCCTGTCGCTGGCGCGGGAAGAGATTGCCCTCGCCGGACGCGATGCCGGTCGCTGGGTGATCTGGGAGCCGGCGCATCTGGAAATTTCGCTGTGGTTTGTCTACATGCCCGATCGGGCCCGCGACCTGGCCGTGCAGGCGCTGGTGCAGGGCATCAGCGAGGTCTGGGCCGAGCCGGTGGTTCCGCCGGTTGCCCTTGTTCCCAGGACAGCCGCTGCCGGTTCCTAGCGCCCGGATGGGCCGGTTTCGGCAGTTTTTCCCGGGAATCGCGGATTTACCCGCCGTTTGGCTTGAAACGGCAATCCCTTGCCCCATCTAGGGATATAGAGCGGGCAATCTCCATCTTTGCAACGGCGTTTGCCCAAAAAGCGATTCAGGGCAACTGACTGCGGCGTGCGTTGCCGCTGCGACGACAAAGAGGGACAGAGAATGCGTTTCGACAAACTGACGACCCGTTTCCAGCAGGCGCTGGCTGACGCGCAGAGCACGGCTGCGGGCAATGACAACCCGTTCATCGAGCCGGTGCACCTGCTGTCTGCACTTCTTGAGCAGGAGGACGGCGGCTCCCTGCTGTCCCGTGCCGGCGTGAACGTCGTGGCGTTGCGTGATGCGCTGAAGAAGGCCATCACCCGCCTGCCGAAAGTCGAGGGCAATGCCGGCGAGATCCAGATTTCGCGCGACCTGACCAATCTGTTCAACCAGGTCGACAAGGAAGCGCAGAAGCGCGGCGACCAGTTCATCGCTTCCGAACTGTTCCTGCTCGCGCTGACCAAGGACAAGGGCGAAGCCGGCCGGCTCCTCAAGGAGGCCGGCGGCAATGCCAAGGCAATCGAACAGGCGGTGGACGCCGTGCGCGGGGGAGAGAACGTGGCAAATCCGGAAGCTGAAGGCCAGCGCGAGGCGCTGAAGAAATACACCGTGGATCTGACCGAACGCGCCCGCAGCGGCAAGCTGGATCCGGTGATCGGGCGCGATGACGAAATCCGCCGCGTCATCCAGATCCTCCAGCGGCGCACCAAGAACAACCCGGTGCTGATCGGCGAACCCGGCGTGGGCAAGACCGCCATCGTCGAGGGCCTGGCGCAGCGCATCGTCAATGGCGAAGTCCCTGAGACGCTGAAGAACAAGCGCGTGCTGTCGCTGGACATGGCTTCGCTGATTGCCGGCGCAAAATATCGCGGCGAATTCGAGGAGCGCCTGAAGTCAGTGCTGAAGGAGCTGTCGCAGGACGAGGGGCAGACCATCGTCTTCATCGACGAGCTGCACACCATGGTCGGCGCGGGCAAGGCCGAAGGCGCGATGGATGCCGGCAACATGCTCAAGCCGGCGCTGGCGCGCGGCGAGCTGCATTGCGTGGGCGCGACCACCCTGGATGAATACCGCAAGTATGTGGAGAAGGATGCGGCCCTCGAGCGGCGCTTCCAGAAGGTGATGGTGCAGGAACCGTCGGTGGAATCGACGATCGCCATCCTGCGCGGCCTTCAGGAAAAATACGAAGTCCACCATGGTGTGGACATCACCGACCCGGCCATCGTCGCCGCGGCCGAACTGTCGCACCGCTACATCACCGACCGCTTCCTGCCGGACAAGGCCATCGACCTGATCGATGAGGCAGCGGCGCGCATCAAGATGGAAATCGACTCCAAGCCCGAGGTGATGGACAAGCTTGACCGTCGCATCATCCAGTTGAAGATCGAGCGTGAGGCGGTGAAGAAGGAAAAGGACGAGGCGTCCATGAAGCGCTTCGGCCTGATCGAGGCCGAGATCAGGAAGCTTGAGCGCGAATACGCCGACCTCGATGAAATCTGGAAGAGCGAGAAGGCCGGCGTGCAGGGCTCGCAGCACATCAAGGAAGAACTCGAGAAGATCAAGCTCGAGATGGAAGCGGCCACGCGCAAGGGCGACTGGCAGAAGGTCTCCGAGCTGCAGTACGGCAAGGTGCCGCAACTCGAAGCGCAACTGAAGAAGGCCGAGGTTGCACCTGCGGCCGGAGCGAAACCGAAACTGCTCCGCACCCAGGTCGGCGCCGAGGAAATCGCCGAGGTGGTGTCGCGCGCCACCGGCATTCCGGTATCGAAGATGATGCAGGGCGAGCGCGACAAGCTGCTGGCCATGGAAGACAAGCTGCATGAACGCGTGGTCGGCCAGGACGAGGCCGTGCATCTGGTCGCTGATGCGATCCGGCGCTCGCGTGCGGGGTTGTCGGACGAGAACAAGCCCTACGGATCATTCCTGTTCCTCGGGCCCACGGGCGTGGGCAAGACCGAGCTGTGCAAGGCGCTGGCCGGCTTTCTGTTCGACTCGGAAGATCACCTCATCCGCATCGACATGTCCGAATTCATGGAGAAGCATTCGGTCGCGCGCCTGATCGGTGCGCCGCCCGGCTATGTCGGCTATGAAGAAGGGGGCGGCCTGACCGAAGCGGTGCGCCGCAAGCCTTACTCCGTCATCCTGCTCGATGAAGTCGAGAAGGCGCATCCGGACGTGTTCAATGTGCTGCTGCAGGTGCTGGACGACGGTCGAATGACCGATGGCCAGGGCCGCACCGTGGACTTCAAGAACACCGTGATCGTGATGACCTCGAACCTCGGCTCGCAGATGATCCAGAGCATGTCGGGCAGCGACCCGGCGCTGGTGAAGACCGCGGTGATGGCCGAGGTGAAGACGCAGTTCCGCCCGGAGTTCGTCAATCGCATCGACGAGATCGTGGTGTTCCATGCGCTGGACGAAAAGAACATCGCGAACATCGCGCGAATCCAGCTGAAGTACCTGGATGCACGCCTGGCGAAGATGGAAATGAAGATTGAGGTTGCCGACAGCGCGCTGGCCGAACTGGCGCGTGCAGGCTTCGATCCGGTGTACGGTGCGCGTCCGCTGAAGCGGGCCATCCAGCAGCAACTGGAGAATCCGCTGGCCAGGCAGATCCTCGAAGGAAAGTTTGCCGCGAAAGACGTGATTCGCGTCGAATACCGCGACCGGGCAATGCGCTTCGTGAAGGCGACGCCCAAGGTGGAGGCGCAGGCCGCGGAAAAAGCGGCCTGAGTCCTGCCGGGCTTACGAGGACGCGAACTATTCCGGCTGGACCTGGAGGTTGGATTCCTGTGCCAGCCGTCGCCATTTCGCGGTTTCGTCGGCGATGATCCTGCCGAGGACTTCGGGCGTACTGCCGCCGGAATCCTGTCCGCTGGCAGCGAGCCTGGAAATGATTTCGGGCTGGTTGCCGGCCTTGATGAATTCCCGGCTCAGGCGGTTGACGATGGCAGGCGGCGTCGCGGCTGGGGCGACGATTGCAGACCAGGCATTGTGTTCGAAGCCGGTGGCGCCCAGTTCCTGAAGGGTTGGCAGGTCGGGCGTTTGCGTGGAGCGTTTGGCGGTGGTTACCGCCAGTGCGCGCGCCTTGCCTGATTTCACAAACGGGAGATTGACCGTGAGCGAGCCGAACATGGCCTGGATTTCCCCGGATACCAGCGCATTGGTCACATCGCCCGATCCCTTGTAGGGAACATGCGTCACCTCAATGCCCATCATCTGGTGCAGAGAGATGCTGCTCAGGTGGTAGGTGGAGCCGATGCCGGAATTGCCGAAGTTGATCCTGCCCGGATTGGCTTTGGCATAGGCGACATATTCCTGGAAGTTCTTCACCGGCAGAGCGGGATTGATCATGAGCATGCTGGAGGTGTTGCTGAACAACGAGATCGGCGCAAAGCTTTTCACCGGATCGAAGGCCAGGTTCTTGTAGGCCAGCGGCGCCGTGGTCAGCGTCGAGGACACCTGCAGCAGCGTATAGCCGTCGGGAGGCGCCTTGGCCACATAGGCTGCGCCCAGCGTGGCGCCGGCACCGGGCTTGAAGTCGACCAGCATGCGCCAGCCCGGGTTGTTCTGCATCACCACCTGCGAATAGAGGCGGGCCCAGACATCGCCTGCGCTGCCGGGCGAGGTCGGGACAATGATGGTGATCGGCCTGGACGGCCATGCCGCGGTGTCCTGGGATTGGGCCGCGGCGGAGGCCGCGAACAACAACACTGCTGCGCCGATGCTGGAAAGAAATCCGGAACGATGCTGCATGAGTCCTCCTCAAAATCAGTGTTTTGATGGCTCGTGCTGTGGATTCCCGCCTTTGCGGGATGTATCCGGCTGCGTCAGTTGCGGCGCCCTCGATAAACCGTCCTGCAGGTGCAAACGAAACCGCTTGCGAGCCTGTCTGACTTCGATGCCGGCGTTCAGGCCGGTGACGCATGCGACTATTCCTGCTGCAGGTTCAGGTTGGCGTCTTTGGCCAGCGTGCGCCAGCGTTCGGTTTCGCGGACAAGGATGCTCTGGAATTCCTCAACAGTGCTGCCGCCGTGGTCCTGGCCGGAGGCAGAGAGTCGTTTCACCACTTCGGGATGCCGGCCGGCTTTCTGGAATTCGGCGTTCAGCTTCTGGATGATGGGCCTGGGCACCGCGGCGTGCGCAACGATGCCGCTCCATGCGTCGTATTCGAAACCCCTGGCGCCAAGTTCGGCAAGCGGGGGCATGTCGGGCACGACGGAATTGCGCTCCAGCGTCGAGATGCCGAGCGACCTTGCCTTGCCATCCTTTACCAGCGGCAGGTTGACGGTCATCGCCCCCAGCGTGGCATCGAGTTCCCCGGACAGCATGGCGGTGAAGATGTCACCGGTACCCTTGTACGGAATGTAGGTGACTTCCGCGCCGGCCAGGCGGTTCAGCCACAGGCCGTTCAGATGGATGATGCTGCCGATGCCGGAGGTGCCGAAGTTGATTTTTCCGGGATTCTTTTTCGCATAGGCCACATATTCCTGGAAGTTCCTTGCCGGAAAATTCGTGCGCACGAGCAGCATGCTGGCGGCCTTTGTGAGCAGTGATACGGCCTGAAAGGTTTTGACGGGGTCCGGCGCGTCCTTGAAGATCAGCGGGTTTGCGGTCAGGGACGAAGAGGCATTCAGCAGCGTGTATCCATCCGCCGGAGCCTTTGCGGCGAAGTTCGTGCCGAGCGCGGCACCGGCGCCGGCCTTGTTGTCGACGATGAACCGCCAACCGGTGGCCTCGCCGATTTTCTGCGAATACAGCCGTGAATAGATGTCACCGGCGCCGCCGGGCGTCTGCGGCACGACGATGAGAATGGGCTTGGACGGATATCCTGCAGCGGCATCCTGGGCTGCTGCACCGAACGGCAGCAGGCCCGCCAGGGCCAGTGTTGTGGCTGCGAACGCATTTGCAATATTCATGTGCCCCCTTTGTCTATCCGGAATTGACAGCATCGTCTGTGCTGTTCAGTCGCGCACTCAGCGCCGTGGCAATGTTTGCACGACCGATGAGGCGAGGCAATGATTTGTTTATGCGAACAACCGGAGCCTGTCTGTGAATACGGGCTGCCGGCCTTGTGCACCAGGCAGGGCTATTTTCGGAGTGCGAGGATCGCGCCAGAGCCGGCGTCGGTGACGATGCCGCGGGTCATTGGCGTCAGTTCTTCCCAAAGGTGTTCCGGATCCTTGCTGAACACGATGTCCGGATCGGCATCGAGGACACTCCAGACGCCGCGGCGGATTTCCTCCTGCAATTCGCCGGGTCGCCACAGTACGTTGCCGACGTAATAGCGTGCATCGTTGGGCGTCTGTTCGATCACCTTGTCTACCACGGTGACGGTGATTGCGAGGTAGAGGTCCTTCAGAAGGGGGATGCTGCCGTTGCCGGCCGCAGCCGCGCTTTTTGCCAGCGCGAACACCGCGCTGCTCGACATCGGTCCGCCGAAAAACACCGGTTCCACCACCGCCTTGGAAGGAGCGTGTTCCGGGAACAGGCTCGCGAGCGAGCGCCGCGTGGGGCGGTTGATCATGATGCCGATGAAACGGTTGCCTTCGATGGCGGTGACAATCACCACCGACTTGCGGTAGGTCGGCTCAACGAGGTTCGGAGCGGCCACCAGGATGACGGTGTCCGGTTCGGCATCGGATTGGGCATGGCTGTTCGTGCTGGCGGCAAAGGCGGGCAGGAACAGGCATATGACCGCAGCGAGTCTGGAGAATCTGGTGCGTACGTCCATGCCGGGACTCCTGTGTGCACGCTGAACATGCCATGCGGCTGCGCCGCTCTTTGTATTGGGCTGCCATGTCGAGGAAGCGTCCTTTGAGGGCCGGTTCCGTAACACGTTTCGTTGCCATTGCAGCCGTCTGAAAAACAGCATATCAGAACATGCAGAAGTCGTGCGCGAGGGCTGTTGGCGCCGGATTTCCTGCATCGCCGCTGCGTCCTGTACGCATAGCTGCACATGCCATCCATGCGTCGAAAGTCCGCCTGCCTTTGCTATACTCGATGCGTCGTTGCATTCGTCATTTCGCTGCGCAACGATCTCAAGCATCAATACGAATGCAGTTGGTCACAGGGTGGTCACCAGGTGGTTGAAGGCGGTGCGGTTGTGATCGCAGCACACACCGCACAACGCCATGCATCCGGAATTCATCGTCGCGGACTTTATCGTCACAGATCAAAGAGGGGAGCACAGGCATGGCTGAGGGCATGTTGCAGGGCAAGGTGGCATTGATTACCGGATCGGGGCGCGGCATCGGGCGTTCCATGGCGATCCTGATGTCCAGTCGTGGTGCCAGCGTGGTGGTGAACGACGTCGGGGCCGGCCTGCATGGCGAGACCACCGGCGAGACGCCCGCCCAGGAAGTGGTCGACACGATCAAGAAGGCCGGCGGCAACGCAGTGGCCAACTACGACAGCGTGGCCGACTGGGACGGTGCTCACCGCATGGTCAAGCAGGCCGTGGATACGTTCGGCAAGATCGACATCGTGGTGAACAATGCCGGCATCCTGCGCGATGTCATGTTCCACAAGATGACGCCGGAGGAATTCGATGCCGTCATCAAGGTGCACCTGTTCGGCTCGATCTATGTCAGCCGTGCCGCGGCGCCGGAATTCCGCAAGCAGGAAAGCGGTAGCTACATCCACATGACCTCGGTGTCCGGACTGTTCGGCAACATCGGGCAGGTCAATTACGGCGCGGCCAAGACCGGCATCGTCGGCCTGTCGAACACGCTGGTGCTGGAGCTGGCGAAGTACAACGTGCGTTCCAACTGCATCTCCCCCAGCGGCAACACCCGCATGACGCAGAGCGTGCCGGTGCGCGGCACCGAGGAGGAGAAGAAGGCGCGCGAGAAGAAGATGGCCGCAACGCCACCGGAATCGCCCGGCATCCTCGCCACCTTCCTCGCGAGCGACCTCGCCAAGGATGTCAACGGCCAGATCATCGGTGCGCGCGGCAGCGAGATCTACCTCTACAACCACTCCCGTCCAACACGTTTCCTGAACCATAAGGGCGGCTGGACGCCCGAGCTGCTGGCGGAAAGCCTGCCCAAGCTGGCGCCGATGTTCTCGCCGGTGGTGCCGGCCAAGACATGGATGCCGTGGACACCAGACTGATTACAAATTCTCTGAAAATACGCTTTTAAAAAGCCGATTAATTCAGAATTGATCATATTGATCGAACGGAACAGGGAAGGGGCAGGCAATGGCTGAAGGAATGTTGCAAGGCAAGGTGGCAGTGGTGACGGGAGCGGGGCGGGGCATCGGCCGCGCCATCGCGATCATGATGGCAAGCCGCGGCGCGAGCGTGGTGGTGAATGATGTGGGCGCGGGGCTGAGCGACCAGAACGCCGACCAGTCACCGGCGCAGGAAGTGGTCGATACGATCAAGAAGGCGGGCGGCCAGGCCGTTGCAGCCTATGACAGCGTTGCCGACTGGGACGGCGCGCACCGCATCATCAAGTCGGCGCTGGATAATTTCGGCCGCATCGATGTCCTGGTGAACAATGCGGGCATCCTGCGCGACAAAATGTTCCATCACATGACCAAGGACGACATTGATGCGGTGCTGAAGGTGCATCTATATGGCGCTTTCAACATGAGCCGCGCCACGGTGGAGCATTTCCGCAAGCAGGAAAGCGGTGTGTTCCTGCACATGACTTCGCGTTCCGGCATCTACGGCAACATCGGCCAGGCCAACTACGCCGCGGCCAAGCTGGCGCTGGTGGGTTTTTCCAATTCACTGCAACTGGAAATGGAACGCTTCAATGTGCGCTCCAACCTGATCTCGCCCTCGGCCAACACGCGCATGACGCAGAGTGTGCCTTCGGCCAAGCGCGGTGGCGCGGAGGCACAGGCGGCACGCCTGGCCGCGATGCCGCCGGAGGGCGTGGCGGTGCTGGCAACCATGCTGGCAAGCGATGCGGCCAGCAATGTGCGCGGCCAGATCATCGGTGCCCGTGGCAGCGACATCATCCTCTACAACCATCCGCGCCCGGTGCGCATCCTGCAGCGGGATGGCGGCTGGACGCCGGAGTCGCTGGCCGAGGCCATGCCGGCCATGGCCTCGCTGTACACGCCGATACAGGCCGGTTCGGACGCGATGAAATGGAATCCGGTCTGATCTGACGCAGACCCGCTCGTCCTTGCAACGCCCGGCAATGTGACCTGCCGGGCTGTCATTTGCGGGGCAGGGGCTTCCTTGACGGGGGCGTTGGCCTGCCGGTGGATTTCCCGCCCAGTTCGGCGTGGCGAAAGCAACCCACGATGTGGTCGTTGACCATGCCAGTGGCCTGCATGTGGGCGTAACAGATGGTCGTGCCGACAAAACGGAAACCGCGGCGTTTCAGGTCGCGGCTCATGGCGTCGGATTCCGGCGTGCTGGCCGGCACGTTCTTCAGGCTGCGCCGCCGGTTGACGAGGGGTTTGCCGCCGATGAACTGCCAGATATACCGGTCGAACGAGCCGAACTCCTTTTGCACCGCAAGGAAGGCGCGCGCATTCGTGATTGTCGATTCGATCTTGAGGCGGTTGCGCACGATGCCGGCATCCTGCATCAGCCGCTCGACGTCGCGCGCACCGAAGCGGGCTACCTTCTGCGCATCGAAGCCGGCAAAGGCCTTGCGATAGCCTGCGCGCTTGTTGAGGATGGTTGACCAGGACAGGCCGGCCTGCGCGCCTTCCAGAACCAGGAATTCGAACAGGGTGCGGTCGTCATGCACGGGGGTACCCCATTCCTCGTCGTGGTAGTGCACGTAGGCTTCGGAACCCAGGCACCAGGCGCAGCGTTTTTTCTCGTCTGATTTGGTCATGTCAGTATGCGATCAGTGTGTGAACAAAGGTGCGGGATGCGCGAAAGAGAATGTTATGTGATTATAATAAAAGCATCTGCCATGCTGATGTGGCTCCACCCGGATTAAACTGATAACATTGCTGACATTGATGGGCCGGGCGGTGTGCACGGCTCTCGCAGGCATATCGACAACACGGGAATCCAAACACCATGCAGAACGAACGACTCACGCAGCTTTACCTCGAACTGGCCAGTGGCAACACGGTGACCGCGAACGCGCTGGCTGATGCGCTGGGCGTCTCCAAGCCGACGGTCCATCGCGACATCGAGCGCCTGCGCGGTGCCGGCATGCCGATCAAGGGCACCACGAACGTCGGTTACTCGCTGGGCGATGCGCCGGAGATTCCGCCGCTGCTGCTGACCGCGGACGAATTGCGCGCGCTTACCGCCGGCATCAAATCGGCCGGTCCTGCACATGCCGAAGCCGCGCGCTCGTTGCTCGACAAGGTGCGTGCCCTGATTCCGCCGCGCAGCCGCAAGAAATACGGTCTGTAATTCCGCCAGGGGAGTACGAGGGGAACTGTTCCCTCGTCAGGTTCGGCCTCGTCGACCTCAAACCCTGTCATCCGCGGCGAGCCGGCAGGGTTCGCCGCCGTCCCCGCGCTCAACCTGCACCGTTGCATGGTGTATGCCGAAGCGCCGCTCCAGTTCGCTGCAGAGGCGGGCATAGAAGGCATCGGATGGCGTTCCTTCGGGCATGACCAGATGCGCGGTGAGTGCGGTTTCCGCCGTGCTCATGGCCCAGATGTGCAGGTCATGGACTTCGCTCACGCCGGGCAGCCCTGCCAGAAGGGCACGAACCTCGGCTGGCCGTATCCCCGAAGGCACCGCGTCCAGCGCCAGATTGATCGAGTCCTTCAGCAGGCCCCAGGTGCCGGCAATGATCACGACGACGATGACCAGGCTGATGGCCGGATCCAGCCACAGCCAGCCGGTATTCATGATCAGCAGTCCTGCGATGACCACGCCCAGGGACACCGCGGCATCGGCGGCCATGTGCAGGAAAACACCGCGCTGGTTCAGGTCGTCATGGCGGCCGCGCATGAACAGCAGCGCCGTGGCGGTATTGATGACGACGCCGATCGTGGCAACGATGATGATGGCCAGGCCGGGAATCGGCGTCGGATTGCGCAGGCGGTCGATGGCCTCCCAGCCGATGCCGCCGCAGACCACCAGCAGCAACAGCGCATTGATCAGTGCAGCCCAGATCGACGAACTGCGCAGCCCGTAGGTGTAGCGCTCTGACGGCGGACGGCGAGAAAGCAGCACCGCGCCCCAGGCAAGCGCCAGTCCGAGCAGGTCGGACAGGTTGTGACCGGCGTCGGCCAGCAGCGCCAGCGAGTTCGTGACTATCCCGGCGGCAGCCTCCACCAGGACAAACGCAAGATTCAGTCCGAAGCCGATGGCGTAGGCAGTGGCGGGGCCGCCTGATGGAGGAGGTGGCGCGTGGTGGTGGCCGTGTCCATGTCCGTTCCCATGGTCATGACCATGATCGTGATGACCATGGCTGTGATGGTCGTGATCGTGGTCGTGATGATCGTGATCGCTGTGCGATGCCATGCGGTTCGTTTTCTCAGAGACCGCCGGACGGATTGCCGGGGCCGCGTTTGCCAGGCGCGCGGAAGGCACGCACTGCATCGTCAATCGCCGCTTCCAGTTCGCCCGGAAACAATTCTCCGTTGTTCGACTGCACCGGCGGGCCGGCACCGTCGGCCAGGCGCCAGCGCATGGCTTCCTCGACCGGCTGGCGGAGGGTGCGGCGACGGGGGCGGCGCGCGGGTTTTGCGGGGGTCAAGGCGAGCGGACGGTGCAATGTGCCGTGATTACGAGAATGCCTGGATGCCGGTCTGGGCGCGGCCCAGGATCAGCGCATGGATGTCGTGGGTGCCTTCATAGGTGTTCACGACTTCGAGGTTCACCAGGTGGCGGGCCACGCCGAATTCGTCGGAGATGCCGTTGCCGCCCATCATGTCCCGGGCCACGCGCGCAATCTCCAGTGATTTGCCGGCGGAATTGCGCTTGAGCAGGGAAGTAATTTCCACTGCGGCGGTGCCTTCGTCCTTCATGCGCCCCAGGCGCAGGCAGGCCTGCAGGCCCAGCGTGATTTCCGTCTGCATGTCGGCCAGCTTCTTCTGGATCAGCTGGTTGGCAGCCAGCGGACGGCCGAACTGCTTGCGGTCGAGCACGTATTGCCGCGCGCGGTGCCAGCAATCCTCGGCGGCACCCAGCGCCCCCCAGGCAATGCCGTAACGGGCCGAATTCAGGCAGGTAAAGGGACCCTTGAGGTCCTGGGCGCCCGGCAGCAGGTTTTCCTCGGGCACGAAGACATTGTCCATGACCACTTCGCCGGTGATGGAAGCGCGCATGCCGACTTTGCCCTGGATGACTGGTGCGGAGAGGCCCTTCATGCCTTTTTCCAGGATGAAACCGCGGATCACGCCGTCCTCGGTTTTGGCCCAGATGACGAAGACGTCGGCGACGGGGGAGTTCGTGATCCACATCTTGGCACCAGTCACGCTGTAGCCGCCAGCCACCTTGATGGCGCGGGTGACCATGCTGCCGGGGTCGGAGCCGTGGTTCGGCTCGGTCAGTCCGAAACAGCCGATCCATTCGCCGCGCGCCAGCTTGGGCAGGTATTTCATCTTCTGCGCTTCGTTGCCGAATTCATTGATCGGCACCATGACCAGCGAGCTCTGTACGCTCATCATGGAACGATAACCCGAGTCGACGCGCTCGACTTCGCGGGCGATCAGGCCGTAGCAGACGTAGTTCAGGCCCGAGCCGCCGTACTGGCTGGGGATGGTGCAGCCCAGCAGGCCCAGTTCGCCCATTTCGCGGAACACCGCCGGATCAAATTTCTCGTGGCGGAAGGCCTCCGTGACGCGCGAGGCGAGCTTGTCCTGGGCATAGGCGCGGGCGGCCTCCTGCACCATGCGTTCCTCTTCCGTGATCTGGCTGGACAGCAGCAGCGGGTCGTCCCAGACGAAGCGTGCTTTGGCAGGTTTTCCGGATTTCCGGGCAGGAGTTGCGTTCATGGTCTGGTCTTCTGAATGTGGTTTGTTCTGGAGGCGCCATGATACCGCGGGCGAGGGCGGCGGGCATGTTTCCCGGGGTGCTGCTGATCCGGATTCCACGAACGCGTTGACGGCATCCCGGGAAATGGGCACAGTGTGTTCGCCATTCCGTCGCTGGTGGTATGGCGGAGGAACGGGGTGGCTGAATTGCCCATAAAACAGCCGGAGGTCATATGTTCAAACGCATTCTGATCGCCTATAACGGCACGCGTGAAGGCAAGAGCGCGCTGCTGACCAGCAAGAACATGGCGGACTTCACCAAGGCGGATGTTCATCTGCTGGCCGTGGCCGGCATGCCTGCCAACATGTTCCTCACCGAAGGCTTCCTGCCCGAGGAGTTGATCGAGGAAGAAAAGAAACGCGCCCAGGAAATTCTCGACGAAGGCACGTCGCAGCTCAAGGAAAAGGGCTTCAATGTTCAGGGGCACCTTGCCGTGGGAGAGCCGGTCGAGGAGATCAGCCGCCTTGCGGTGGAATTGAATTGCGACCTGATCGTGGTCGGACATGCGCAGAAGGCCAAGTTCGGCACGCGCTGGTGGCGGGGCTCGGTGGGCAAGTCGTTGCTGGACAACGCGCCCTGCACCGTGATGGTGGCGCGGACCATGAACGACGCGGCCAAGGCCGCCGCCGAGGCGCTGACCGCCGAATCGCAGAAAACCTGAGCGCGGCCTCCGATCCGCACCGGGAGTGGGCGGATCGCCGGCGGACTGTCTGCAGTCGCGGGCTATAATTCCCGCACGGTTCCCATGCACTCCCCATTACCCCAACCTCCCGTCCAGGTACGCCGCCTTCCGGCATTGATACTTGCCGCGGGGCTGCTTTTTCCGCTGCTGCCGGCACATGCACAGACCGCGCCGGCACAACTGCGCACCCAGGCGGCACCGGCGCCGCGGCCGCAGCAGCGCTACGATGATCGCCAGTGGCAGGCGCTGGCGGACCAGGCCGAGGACTTGCTCGCCAAGGGCGATTTCCCCGGCGCCGAGCGCGTGGCGCGTGAGCTGGCCGAAGAGGGGCGCCGGGTGTTCGGCGCTGACCATACGAACATGGCGGCCAGTCTTTCCATTATGGGCGGCAGCCTGCTGAAGCAGGGCAAGTATCCGGAGGCCGAATCCGTTTTTCGCGATTCCCTCGCGATCTACGAGCGCCGCTCCGGGCCCGACTCGGTCAATACCGCCTCGGCACTGAACAACCTGGCGCTGGTGCTGGAGCGCGCCGGTGACTATGCCGGTGCCGAATTGCTGCTGCGGCGCTCCTATCGCATCCTCGAAAAAACGCTCGGCCCGAACCATCCGGATACCGCGACCACGCTCTCCAACCTGGGGCGAGTGCTGGACAGCCAGGGCAAGTTCGGCGCAGGCAGTGCGCTGGTGGCCGAAGGCAAGCCGGCCGGCCCGGCATTGGCTCCTGCCGGCGACAATCCGCAATTGCTCATGGCGCGTGCCGAGGAACTGATATCCCGGGGCGAATATGGCCAGGCCGAGACGCTGCATGACCGCGTACTTGCGATCTACGAGCGAACGCTTGGGCCGGAGCATCCGCTGACTGCCACGGGCCTGTCCAATCTGGGCAACGTGCGCTACCTGCAGGGCAAGTTTTCCGAAGCAGAGACGGCACACCGTCGCGCGTTGGCCATCCGTGAAAAGGTGCTGGGCCCGAACCACCCGGATACCGCAACCAGCCTGAACAACCTCGCCAACGTGCTCTTCGAGCAGGGCAAGGACGACCGCACTTCCGCCGCCGAACAGCGTGCTCGGGCCAGTTCCGGGCAGCGTGTGCAGTCGATCAGCGAAGTCGAGGGACTTTACCGTCGCGCACTCGCCATCCAGGAGCGCGCGCTTGGCCCGGAGCATCCGGCGCTGGCCAATACATTGAACAATCTGGCTGCGATGCTCGATCAGCAGGGCAAATTCAGCGAGTCCGAGCCGCTGCAGCGGCGTGCGCTGGCCATCCTGGAGAAGGCGCTCGGGCCGTTGCACCCGGATACCGCGGCCACGCTCACGACGCTGGCCGTTTCGCTGGACCGCCAGAACAAGATTGTCGAATCCGAGCAGGTGTATCTGCGTGCAGTGGAGGTTTCGCGCAATGCCGGCAACCCGCGCACGCTTCTGCTGAATACCAGCCGCCTCGGTTTCGCGCTGGCCAAACGCGGCCGCTACCGGGAGGCGCTGCCGTATTACCGCGAAGCCATCGAAACGCTGGATCGCCTTTATGTGCGCACCCGCGGCCTGGCCGAGGACACCCGCCAGGCTTTCTTGGGGCAGTACAGCAACATCTACCTTGAAACCATACGGCTGCTGTTGCAGATGCACCGCCAGGCCCCGCAGGGCGGTTTTGACAGGCAGATACTGGAAGTGGCCTCGCGCAACCAGAGCCGGGTGTTCACGGAGCTAATGCGCATTGCCGACGTGGCGCGCTTTTCCAGCGATCCGGCCTTTCAGGTGTTGCGCGACCGCCGCGATGCGCTGCATGACCGCATCGATTCCCTGCGGCAGGCGCTGGTGACGCTGGCGCCGGGACAGGCTTCAGCCGAAGCGCGGCGCACCGACCTTGGCAGCCAGATGGATGGCGCGAATCGCGAACTGCGCGTGGTCGAGGACCAGTTGCTGGCGCGCTATCCGCGTTTCATGGAACTGACCAATCCGAAACCGGTGACACTGGAAGACCTTCAGGGCAGGCTCCTCAAGCCGGGCGAGGCGCTGCTCACCTATGTGCTGCTGCCGCAGGAAACGCTGGTGTTCGGCATCACGCGTGAACGCATGAAGATGGCCGTAAGCAGCGTGCCGCGTGACGACATTGCACGCCGCATCCATGCCGTGCGCCGTTCCATCGAGAAGGTCACCTCGGGCGAGTCGGTGCTTTTCCTGCGCGAGATCGATCCGGCGAACCTGTATTCGCTGCAGCGCGACCTGATTGCACCGGTGGCCGATGTGCTCGCCGGAAGTGAGAAGGTGATCGTGGTCGGCGACGGTCCGCTGCATACCATTCCTTTCGAGTTGTTCGTGTCGCAGTGGAATGCCGATGACCAGCAGAAATTCCGCGCCATCCGCAGCGACTCCGATGGCAGCGCGGGGCGCCCCTTCCTTGGCGAATACACGGTGCCGAAATACCTTGGCAGCCAGTTCCGGTTCGCTTATCTGCCCAGCCTGTCGGCGCTGACCTCGCAACGCCTGTATCCCAAGGCGGGGAGCAATCGCGCGCATTCCCTGATCGCCTTTGCCGATCCTGACTTCCTGCCGGAGGCAGGCACCACCAGGCAGTTCTCGGCTGCCACGCGCGCGACCATGGATTCGATGGGCTCGAGCATGCCCCGGTTGCGCGATGGCACGCCATCCATTCCGCGGTTGCGCGAGACTGCGGACGAGGCGCGGGAGATCGCGCGGCTGCTCGGCGGGAGCAGCGAGCTGTTCATTGGTGGCGACGCGCAGGAGCACACCGCAAAATCGGGGGACCTCAAGACGGCGCGCTTTGTGCTGTTTGCCACCCACTGATTCCTCGGCGGCGAGTTTCTGTCCGCAGGGGCGGAGCCGGTCGAATCGGGCGGACTGGTGCAGGCCTCGTCGGTACAGCGCACGGTGCAGAAGCGCCAGGCGCAGCCGGCGCTGGCGCTCAGCCTGGTCGGCAATCTGGCAGGCGAAGACGGATTCCTGACCATGAAGGAGGTCATCGAGGACCTCGAGCTGGATGCCGACCTGGTGGCACTGTCGGCCTGCAATACCGCCGGAGAATCGGCCCAGGCGAACAACGGCGAGGGCTTCGCCGGGCTGACGCGCGCCTTTATGTATGCGGGTGCAAAGAGCCTGGTGGTGTCGCACTGGAGCGTGGACAGCCTTTCGACCCAGGCCCTGATGACCAACATGTTCAGCAACATCAATCGCGGCATACCAGCCTTGTCGGCGATGAGTGATGCGCAGCGCGGCATGATCACCGGAACCTACGCCAGCGGTGCCTATTACTTCTCGCGCAGCAATCCGTTCTACTGGGCACCCTTTGTCTATGTTGGTGATTAGGGCCATGTCGGCGATCAGGTTGCAGTGCGAATCACACCGAGCATTTTCGTGAAATGACCATGCCCGATACCAAACATGATTCAAAGCACGATCCCAGGCACGAACGGCTTGCGGCGCTGCGCAAGAACGTGATTCGCTTCATCGGCGTGCCGTTGCTGGCCTGCACGATCGCACTGGGCATGGCACGCACCAGCTGGGTGGAGTCGCTGGAGAACCTGTACTACGACTACTGGCACATCATTTCTGGCGTGCGCTATACGCCACAGTATGCCGCGTTCGTTTCCATGGACGACGAGACGCTGGTGGCCTTGAAGGACGATCCGCTGGCATTCTGGGCGCCGCATTTCGGCCGCGCCATGGATGTTCTGACCAAGGTGGGCGTCAAGGCAGTGGGTTTGGATTTCATCTACCAGGTCAGTGCCGAGAGCTGGCTGAAGAAACTGAAGCTTCCCGACAGCGAGATCAGCCGCAATTACGATTCGCCGCTGCGCGCTGCGCTGGCCTCGGGCAACAAGATACTGATCACCCATCTGGTGGAGATGAACGACGGCAGTCTGGAACTGCTGCTGCCGCCAGAGGACCAGCGTTACCTGCTGCCCGGCGGCATCAACGACCTGGGCATCGCCAACCTGTTCCCGGACGACGACAAATATGTGCGCAAGTTCTATCCGGTGATGGATCCGGATCCGGCCAAACCCGGCGTGGGCTTCGCCACGCAACTTGCATTGCGTGGAGCGGGGCAGGATCCGTCGAAGAGTGAGTGGGAGATTGCCGGCGTCAAGCTCTCGCGTGACCTTGAAAAGCGCTGGATCGGCTACGCCGGCCCGTCGGGAACCATACCGACGATCTCGATGAATGCACTGCTGCAGCCGGATGCGCTGACCAATCCCAAGGTGCTGGCCCTGAAGGGCAAGGTGGTGGTGCTGGCGGCCAACAACGCCGGCAGCTCGGACCGGCACTTCACGCCGTATTCACGCGGGGCCCAGGCCGACCAGATGGCGGGCGGTGAGATCCACGCGAACATCATCGAAACCATCCTCTCCGGGCGCTACCCGAAGGTGCCGCCGGAATGGATGCAGGGCGCGTATGTGTTCGTCATCCTGTTGCTGGCGACGCTGGCCTTCCTGAGGATGCAGCCGGAGCGCGGTGCTCTGGTGGGGGTGCTGTTTGCGCTCAATGCGCCGATTCCGGCCTTTCTTGCATTCCGCTACGACTGGGTGCTGCCGGTGGCGATGCCACAAGTCGGGCTGGCGGCGGCGTTCCTGCTTACCGTCATCCTGAGATTGACCGGTGAGGAGCGGGAACGAGCCAGTCTAAAGAAAATGTTCGACAGTTATGTCTCCCCGGAGGTGGTCGACATGCTCCTGTCCGGGGGGCGCAAGCTGAACCTGGGCGGTGAAACCGTCAACGTTACGCTGATGTTCTCCGATATTCGAAACTTCACGACGATTTCCGAGAAGCTCGAGGCGCGTGAAGTCGTGGAGATGCTCAACGAATACTTCAGCCGCGTCACCGTTCCCATCCTCGATCAGGGCGGCAACGTCAACAAGTACATCGGTGATGCGGTGATGGCGGTGTTCGGCTCGCCGGTGCATTACCCGGACCACGCACGCCGCGCGTTGATTGCTTCGGTGGAGATGGTGCGCATCGCTGATGAGTTCCGCGGCTGGATGGAGGCGCGTTTCCCCGATCGCGGCCTGCCGCCTTTCGCCATTGGTATCGGTGTGCACAGTGGTGATGCGGTGATGGGAAACATCGGTTCAATCCGGCGCCGGGAGTTTACGGCCATCGGCGACACGGTCAATGCGGCATCGCGGCTGGAGGGAGTGACCAAGGAGATGGAGTGCCCGCTGGTGGCCAGTGCTCAGACCGTGAACGCGGCCGGCATCGGCATCCGGACCGGCAAGCACCAGACTGTGCAGGTCAAGGGGCGGGCCGAGCCCATCGAGGTGTACGAGGTGCTCGGATTGGATACGAACTTGGATACAGGCCGGAATAATGGGACAATGCCGCATGCTTAATCTGTGACTCGGGGAGCGGCATGCAATTCCTGTTGAAGGTGTTCTGGATGGGGGCAGGTCTGGCGGCTGCACTGGTTGAGGTGCCGGCGCTTGCGCAAACCCTGGCAGTGACGCCGCCGCCCGCAGATGTGGCGGTCATCAACCAGCTGGCCGGCGAGGTGACCTATTCTGCCGGCGGTCCTGCCGCCAAGGCACAGGCCTTCATGCGTGTCCGGCAGGGGGATCGTTACACCATTCCCGCTGGTGCCTCATTGCGCATTCTCTATCTTTCAAATGCCCGCCAGGAGACCTGGCGCGGACCTGGCGCGTTGCGCATCGGTGCGGTGGGCAGCGAAGCGGTGGCCGGCCGGCCATTCGAGGTGATGACCCTGCCGGTGGCGGTGTCACAGAAAATCGCGCGCCTTCCGGACATGGTGCAGGGTGCGCGGCTCGGTGGAGTCACCGTGCGTGGAGGAGGGGGAGGACGTCCGCCCGGCCCGGTGCCCGCGGCGGTCAGCGAGGCGCAGGCCACTTACAAGGTACTGCGCAGCCAGAGCAGTGCCGACGATGTCACCCCTGAGCTCTACCTGCTGTCCGTGCTGCAGGAGTACGGATACAGTGAAGAGATGGGCCCTCTGGCGGACGAAATATTCCGCCGTCAGCCGGGCAGCCCGGAGGCCCGGGAACTGGCACAATGGGCAAAATCACGGGCGACCGCCGCCAGGTAGTCATTTCTGGACAAGCGGGAATAGTGGGCAGCCGCCTTGTGCATTAGTCCCCATTTGCCGCCGGAAACCGGTTCGCGCGTGATATTTTCACTCGTAAGGCGGAGCTGGGGCGCCTATTCTCCGGGCTGTGCAAACCCGTATTCCTGATTGATATTTGAGGCGAGGCAAATATTAAGACCTTCAAGACCCTTCTGGCGACTGTGCTGATCAGCATGGCCGCTTCCGTCCAGGCGCAAAACGCCGACGTCGGTCTGATCAACATGCTCAACGGTGACATTACCTATGTCAGCGGAAGCTCTCCCAGCGCCAAGGCGCAGCCCTTCATGAAGGTGCGCCAGGGCGACCGCTTTACGGTCCCGGCCGGCGGGCAGCTGCGCGTCGTGTACTTCCAGGGCGGACGCCAGGAAACCTACAAGGGACCGGCATCGTTCCGCGCCGGCATGCAGTCTGGTGAAGCAGGCTCCGGGGCGGCCCCTGAAGTGGCCACGCTTCCATCCAGCGTACCGCAGCGGATTTCGCAGGTTCCGGAACTGGTACAGATCGCCAAGCTGGGACGTTCCGGTGGTGTGGCCGTCCGTGGTGCCGAGCGCCCGCCGCGTCTGACGGCGGAACAGCTGGCTGAAGTGAAGACCGCCAAGGGCATCTATGGAAAGATGCGCGCGCAATCGCCGTCCGATGACATCACCCCCGAGCTTTATCTCTACTCGGTTCTGCAGGACTACCTTCTGTATGACGACATGAAACCGGTTGTCGAGGAAATGGCCAAGCGCCAGCCGGGCAATTCCGAAGTCCTGGAATTGGTCGCCTGGGTGAAAAGCCGCACGCAGTAATCCCTAGTAAGCAATCTCTCTCTTGAATTCAAGGGCGCCTCGGCGCCCTTTTTTTTATTGTCGGCTGATTCCTGCGATCAGGCTACAGGCGTTGCAAGCCGGGCAAACAGGGGGGCGATATCGGCCATGTGATCCAGGTCGAGCAGTCCGCCGATGGCCTCATCGACCAGCGCTGCCGGAAGTACGTCGCCGGTGTTGGAACGGAACTTGGCGATGAAGTCTTCTCGCTGCAGCGGATTCCTGCGCGTGCCGCGCATGTGCTCGACAGTGTGTGTCAGGGCGCGACCATCGCGCAGACGCATGTCCACGCGGCCGCCGGAGCGGGATTTGTCCGCTCCTTCCTGCGGGTCCACGGCGTACTTCACTTTCGCAGCGAGCGTATTGATGGCCGGGTTGGCGAGGTGTTCGGGCGCATAGGCATTCTTGTCCGAGCGTCCGGTGACCAGCGCCTCGGCAATCGAATGCTGCAGGCTCACACGGGCATGCCAGGCGGTGAGCGGGCGCAGTTTCTCGGCCACCGGCTCGCACAGGGTGGCGACGCGCGCCTCGGTGATATGGCAGGTGATCTCTTCGATGTCGCCCGGTGCCAGCCTGTGTTCACGTTGCAGGTGGAACGCAGCATCGATGTAGGGATGGATGGGAAAGGCGCTGGGATAGGCCTTGGAGGCGATGTTGAGCGTCTCCCACTCACTGCCCAGCTGGTCGACGAGGACTTCGGGCCGAGACTTCGCAGCGGGGTCCTGCACGTGGGCGCGATACCAGTTGTAGCGCCCGTCGAATACACCGGCAGGGCCGCTGACACCTTGTTCTGCCAGCGCAACTGCTTTGACGGCATCGCTGGCGGCAAGGCCGACGTGCAGCGACTTGGCGTCCGTGCCGTCCTCCCAAGAGGCCATGAGCGCAGCGGACATGCTGCCGCATATGCCGATGGCGTTGACTAGGACCTCGGGTTTCAGTCGTCGCGCCTTTGCCAGCGCATAGGCGGCGCCAAATACACCGAACACGCCGGTCGGGTGGATGCCCAGGCTGTACAGGCGCGCCGGGCTCACCAGCCCGAGACGCGACGAGAGTTCGTTGCCTGCAAGCACTGCCGTGATCAGGTCCTTTCCGGACGCGCCTGATTGCTGGCAAACCGGCAGCGCGGCTGAAAGCGAAGCAGAGGTGGCATGGATTGAACTCGCCACGTGCGTGTCGTCGAACTCCAGCACGCAGGACATGACACCGTTCACCATGGCGGCGCTGGCGAGTGAAGTATTGCCGGTATGGCCAAGGATGGCGTAGCCGCCGCTTTTGCCCGACAAAAGTCCTGCGCGCACCTTGCGCACCAGCGGATCGGCACGCGAGGCCAGCATCACGCCGACCAGATCGAAAATCTGCAGCTTGACGCTTTCGACCACGTCCGCGGGAATGTCTTCCCACCTCAGGCCGGTGAGCCAGCACGCCGCCTGTTCGCTGACGTTCACGAATCAGTCCATCCGTCCAGTCAATCGGCTGAGGCGCCAGAGGCTCTTACGACCTTCCCCCATTTGGGAATGTCGGCGCGGATGATATCGGCCAGTTCCTCCGGTGAGGAGGACAGGGGTTCGATGCCGTTGGCAATGAGCAGCTTGCGTGACTCAGGATCGGCCATGGCCTTTCGCGTCTCGGAGTTGAGGCGGGTGATGATGTCCTTCGGCGTGCCCATGGGTACGAATACCCCGGCCCAGTTGGACACGTCGAAGCCGGCCAGCGTGTTGGCGATCGGCGGCACGTCCGCCAGCGCGCCGATGGGCTTCAAGCTGGTGACACCCAGCGCACGCACCTTGCCAGCCTTGATGTGGTCGGCATAGACGGTGACCGAATCGAAGGTCATGGCAATGCGCCCGCCTAGCAGGTCGGTCATGGCCGGGGCGCTGCCCTTGTAGGGCACGTGGGTCATGTCGATGCCGGCCATGGACTTGAACAGTTCACCTGCCAGATGGCTGGTGCTGCCCGAGCCGGCCGAACTGAACGTGAGCTTGCCCGGATTCGCCTTGCCGTAGGCAATCAGCTCGGCAACGTTCTTTGCCGGGACGGACGGGTTGACCACGAGCACGCGCGGAATGGAATGGGTGATGCCGACTGACGCGAATTGCTTTACCGGGTCGTAGGGCAGCTTCTTGTACAGGGCAAGGTTGATGGCCTGTGTGCCGACGGTGCCGAAGAACAGCGTGTAACCGTCGGCGGGTGAGGTCGCCGCGGCCTCGGCGGCGATGATGCCGCCCGCACCGCCCTTGTAGTCGGTCAGCACCTGCTGGCCCAGGCCCTCCGCCATTTTGGTGGAGAGCGAGCGCGCCATCAGGTCGGCAGCACCGCCCGGTGTGAAGGGGATGATGAGGCGCACCGGTTTTTCAGGGTAGACGGCAAAGGCAGCGGGTGCAAGGAAACCAAGGCTCGCGAGCGCGAAGCATGCAATTGCGGCGGTTCTGAACAGTTTCATGCTGACTCCTATGAATTTCCAAAGTGGAGAAACGCCGGATCTGCCCGGTTCTTTGCAGGCATTAAGCGGCAGAACATTAAGCGGCAGAACATTAGATAACAATTATCTTGCAAAAATGCGTGAAATAATCACTTTTTATCAGGATTGATCATTATTATCTGCAATGTTTCAGGGCTGCGGCGGGCGATGGCTGCGCAATTCCAGCTTGGCGATCTGGTTGCGGTGCACTTCATCAGGCCCGTCCACGATGCGCAGCGTGCGGGCACGGGCATAGGCTTCGGCCAGGCCGAAGTCCTCGGCAAGGCCACCACCGCCATGGGCCTGGATGGCCCAATCGAGCACCTGGCAAAGCATGTTCGGCGCGATGACCTTGATCATGCCGATTTCCTTCAGGGCGCCCTTGCTGCCCACCTTGTCCATCCGGTCGGCGGCATGCAGTACCAGCAGGCGCGCCTGGTCGATCATGATGCGGCAGTCGGCGATGCGCTCCTGCCAGACGGTCTGCTCGGAAATGCGCTTGCCGAAGGCGGTGCGCGAGGCAGTGCGCTTGCACATGGCCTCCAGCGCGCGTTCGGCCTGGCCGATGGCGCGCATGCAATGGTGTATTCGCCCGGGTCCGAGTCGCCCCTGTGCAATCTCGAAACCGCGGCCTTCGCCGAGCAGCATGTTGGCGGCGGACACGCGCACATCCTTGAACTCGACTTCGCCGTGGCCCTTGGGGGCATCGTCGTAACCGAAGATCGTGAGCGGGCGCAGCACGGTGAGTCCGGGGGTGTCGCGCGGAACGAGGATCATGCTTTGCTGCTTGTGACGATCAGCGCCATCCGGGTCGCTTTTGCCCATGACGATGAAGATCTCGCAGCGCGGGTCGGGAGCGTTTGTGGTCCACCACTTGCGGCCGTTGATGACGTAGTCGTCGCCGTCGCGGATGATCCGGGTCTGGATGTTCGTGGCATCGCTGGAGGCCACCGCCGGCTCGGTCATGGCGAAGGCGGAACGGATCTTTCCGTCCAGGATGGGCTGCAACCATTGCTTCTTCTGCGCATCGGTGCCGTAGAGGATCAGCGTTTCCATGTTGCCCACGTCGGGGGCGCTGCAGTTGAATACCTCCGGTGCCCAAAGCACGCGGCCCATGATTTCGCACAGCGGTGCGTACTCCAGGTTCGTGAGGCCCATGCCGTATTCGGCGTGCGGGGTGAAAGGATTCCACAGGCCTGCGCCACGCGCCTTGTCCTTCAGCTTGTCGACGATGGGGACTGCCCCGAAGGCATTGCCCCTTGCGCGATTGGCCTGCACTTCTTCGGTGAATACACGCTCGTTCGGATAGATGTGTTCGTCCATGAAGGCGTTGAGGCGGGTTTCCAGGGCTTTCACCTTGGGGGAATAATCAAAATCCATGCTGTGCTCTCCGGAGTTCGCGGCCGCCTGCAGGGGCGGGGCGAAGGTCGTAAAAAAGGCGGGCCTTGCGGCCCGCCTGCGTTCAATTGAGTGAATATGCGGCGAAATTCAGTTCTTGTAGTCGGGCTGCTGGCGGTCAAGCCGGCGCAGCAGCGCGCGCCAGGGAATGTCGCCGGTGCGCGGACGACCGGGGGCGGGGTTGGCCAGCATTTCCGTAAACGTGGCGACCGCATCCTGGGGAGGAAGGTCGAAAGGCGTGTTGCAGGACATGGTCATGATCTGGGTGATGCAGGCGCGCTCCAGGCGGTGCATCAGGTTGAACGCCCAGGGAATGCTCGGGCCGCAGGTGAGCAGGCCGTGGTTCTTCAGGATCATGGCCTCCTTGTTGCCAAGGTCGCGCACCAGGCGTTCGCGCTCGTCCATCCGGCCTTCGGTCGCAATGCCTTCCCACTCGTGGTACGCGATATCCTGGAAGCGCACAAAGCTCTGCGCCAGTGGCAGCAGTCCGCATTTCATTGCCGATACGGCCATGCCGGCGGGCGTATGGGTGTGGGCGATGCAGTCAACGTCATGGCGCGCGGCGTGAATGGCGCTGTGGATCACAAAGCCGGCCTCGTTGACCGGATACTCCGTGGCGTTGAACAGGATCTTGCCATTGATGTCGATGCGGATGAGGCTGGAGGCGGTGACCTCGTCGTACAGCATGCCGTAGGGGTTGAGCAGGAACTGGTCGGTGGTGCCGGGGACGCGTGCCGAAATGTGGTTCGCGGTCAGCTCGGTCATGTTGAACATTTCCGTCAGCCGGTAGGCGGCTGCCAGGTTGACGCGGACGTCCCATTCCTCCTTGCTGACCTGTTCACGGACGGGCTTGACGACCTTGAATGCGGGAGAACTCATGGGCGGGCTCCTTTGGGACGGCGCGATTTTATAGGTTTGGGACGCTATGGGGCGAAAGGATGGCAGATAGTGAGGGGGGATGCAAACTACCCTCAATCAGCGCATTGTGCATGCCGGGTACGCAGTTTCAAGGCCAAGACTCCTTTGATCCAGGGTGAACAGGGGCTTCGGGATCATTACCCCTTCAACCGGGTGAGCGAAATGAGCGAAGCCACCTCGCGCGCCGAGTCCAGCCCCGCGATCAGGGAGACGAGTTTTTCCTGTGCGGCAGATTCAAGCAGGCCGGCAGTCAAGCCGCTGAATTTCTGTACAGCGTGTTTCCACCCTGTATCGGCGGCATCGTCCTCCATGCTGCGGCGATATTCTGCGACCCGCGTTTCGCCATTCTTCAAGGTGGCCGTCAGGCGGCAACGGCGAACCTCGGGTGCAACTGCGTCGAACTCATCGGGAAGCTCGATCGTGAAGCGACTCATGAGATCAAGCACATCGGCGTCCTTGTAGCGGCCTTGCTCCATCATTCTGGGCGTGATTGTTCCGTCAAGCAGCCCCATCGCAACGGTGCATGGCAATGAATGGTCCGCCGTCTCGCGCGTCTGCGGTTTCCAGACTTCCGGCACTTCCATCCAGCGATCAAAGGCCTTGCGTATCGATTCGATCTTGAGTGATGCGATCTGACTGACGTCAACCATGCTACGCAGTTCAATCGCGGTGAAAACCGGTGCCTGGCAGTTGAAGCGGGTGGGGAAGGACTTGATCATGGTCTGCTGCACGGCGAAGGTGTGGTCTTCCAGCGAATCAGGGATCGGCAAATCGAATGACTCGCCTTCCATGAGCTGGTTCCAGAAACCGAATTTTCCCTCGAACACGCCATCCGGGCCCGTCATGCCCGCCTTGGCCAGATAGGCGGCGAACACGCCGGCGCGCGCACCCTGCGGTCCCGCCATTCCCTTCCACATCGACAGCGAACCGGTGCGCGTCTGATTGATTGCGATGTTGGGAACGACCGCGAGCGAGATGGCATGTGCCAGCTGCTCGCGGGTCAAACCCAGCAGGCGGCCGCAACCGATCGCCGCGCCCAGTGCGACAACCGGTGTCTGGTCCCAGCCGTGATGGTTGTAGGGGACCACCTCGACGAAGCGGCACTGTACTTCATAGATGAGCGCCGTCGCAAGGATGAGTGCCCGTCCATCGGCACCGGTTGCCTCCGCGACGGCAAGCACGGACGGAAACGCGTCCGCCGGGTGGCTCACGGCGGACATGACAAAGGTATCGCTCATGTCGAGCGAGCGCACCATGGCGGAATTGACGAAGGCCGCCATGTCCGGCGTGGTTCTTTCAAGAGAGCCGAAGAGGGTCGCCTGTGGCCCGGCGGAAACCGGCTGGGCGACGGCGCGGGCAATCCGCACGGGTTCCATATCGAAAGCAGCGAGGCTTACAGCAAGCGTGCTCAGGATGCGTGCCTTGGCCGCTTCAATCGCGGCGGGCGGCAAATCCTCAAATCGCAGGCGTTCTGCGAAGTCGACGAGCTTCTGGGTGGTTCTGTCCATCCTTGATCCTTAACAATGACGAAATAATAGTGCGGCTGGACACGCTCTGTGTGCGGTCGTGATGTGGTGTGTTGCATGGCCGGCGCGTTTCACGCCCGACAGGCCCTTTGCTTCGGGGTGGTCAATCTTCGTGAATTCCAGCGTCCTTGATCAGCTTTCCCCATTTCGCCATGTCGGCCTTGATCACCCCGGCAAACTCTTCCGGGGATGTGCCGACGGCTTCCATTCCGGCTCCCAGAACCCGTTGCTTCGTGTCTTCCAATTGCAGGTATTTCACCGATTCCTGGTTAAGGCGCCTGACGATGGCTTCGGGGACCTTTGACTGTGCGAACAAGCCGTATATCTGCGTGCTTTCGTAGCCTGGGACGCCCGATGAGGCGACCGTAGGCAAAGTGGGGAACAATGGGGAAGGCTGCGAGCTGGTTACTGCAATGGCCCTGAGTTTTCCGGATTTGATGTGTGAAACAAATGTGCCTCCACCACCAAATGTCAGTTGCACCTGACCACTCAGGAGATCGGCAACCTCCTGGGAGCCGTTCTTGTAGGGAACGCGCACCATGTCGATGCCGGTCAATTGCTTGAAAAGCTCGGGTCCGAGATGCGACGCGCTTCCGGTTCCGCCCGTGGTGTAGTTCAGAGTTCCGGGTTTGGCTTTGGCGAGGTCAATCAGGTCTTTGACCGAATGCACGGGAACCGAGGGATGTACGACAATGATGAGGGGAGATCGTGCCGCGAAGGTAATCGGTGAAAAGTCCTTGATGGGGTCGTAATTGACCTGCGACAGGAATGGTTGTATCCAAAGGCCGCCGCTATACAACATCAGCGTGTAGCCATCAGGCGCAGATCTTACCGCGGCGTCTGGCAGCACTGTGGTTGGCCGGTTCTCAACGATCACCGGTTGCCCGAGGCCTGCTGACAGTCCCGGGGCCATGATCCTGGACATGACATCGTTGCCGCCCCCGGTTCCCGCCGTCAGGATGCGTATGGGTTTGACCGGGTAGGTTTGCGCCAATGCCGCGCAGCTCATGAGCGTCAGTCCGGCGCTAAAGACAAAGACCACTCTTCGGATGAGTTGCATACCCCTCTCCTATAATGTTTGAATGACTAGCTATTATTTTCGTGCGCAGCAGCGGAGACTTTACAGCAACTGAAGCGACCGTGATCATGCGCAGGCAGTTTGTGCTCAACCAGGGGATTTGACATGCAGCAATTGCAGCTCAAAGGCAAGACGGCCTTGATTTCCGGTGCCGGCCGTAACATCGGCAGGCAAATTGCTCTGACGTTTGCGCGGGAGGGAGCGGATCTCGTTCTCCTGTCCCGCCAGGCCCGTGACGAATTGAATCAGACGGCGCAGGAGTGTGAAGGCCTTGGCGTGCACGCGCTTCCGCTGATCGCCGATGTCGGCAAACCGGAAGAGGTCAGTCATGCCGTGCAGCAGGGGCTGGATCGATTCGGAAAGATCGATGTGCTGGTAAATGTCGTGGGCCTTCGGCCCCACAAGCCTTTCCTCGAGGTGCCCTTCGATGAATGGCAGTCGGTTTTTGATGTCAACTGCCATTCGCTGTTCCATCTTGCAAAGGCGGTCATTCCCGGAATGATGGAGCGCCGAACGGGCAGCATTGTTGCGCTGGCCGGTCAGTCCGCCATGCGGCCTTCCAATCGCGGTGCCGCAGTTACCGCATCGAAGCATGCCGAGTACGGCCTCATCAAGTCCCTGGCTCTTGAATTCGGCCAATACGGAATTCGCGCAAACATGGTCAACCCCGGGCTCACCAACGTGGAGCGCCGCAACCCCGAGTGGTACGAGGGTGGCAGCCCGATCAAACCCGAGCGTGTGGAAAAGATTCCCCTGAGACGGACGGGAGACCCACAGGAAGTGGCGAATGTCGTGTTGTTTCTGGCATCGGATCAATCCTCGTTTGTCACGGGAGATCGGATCATGGCGGTGGGTGGGGCGTACATTTGATCATGTCGGTGTTGCCGCTCGAGAATATTCTTGAGACGCCAGAGCAACTCGTTTTACTCGTGAATTAATCCTTTGAAAATGAAACGCCACCTGTAATGGTGGCGTTTCATTTTGGTGGTGTACCAATATCCGGCAGTTGTTTGATTCGCTAGCGCTCTCCCTGTATCCCCGCCTCGCGAACCACTTTTGCCCATTTCTTGATATCGGCTTCGACGTAGGTCGCCATCTCTTCCGGAGTTTGCGGATTGATATCGACCCCGGCCCTGAAGAGCTTTTCCTTGATATCGGGGCTGGTGATGCCTTTGTTGAGCGCGGCGTTGAGGCGCGCAATGATGGGTTTTGGGGTTGCCGCAGGTGCTGATATTCCATTCCAGAGCATCAGTTCATATCCTGGTACGGTTTCCGCGATGGCGGGTATGTCCGGAAACTGAGCAGAGCGCTTTTGGGAGGAGATGCCAAGCGCCTTGAGCTTTCCGCTCTTGATGAGGGCTACGACGGAAGACGGTGCTGCCAGGGAAAGCTGGACCACGCCCGTCATGGTGTCTGTGTTGGCCTGTGCGGTTGCCTTGTAAGGGACATGAACCATCTTGATGCCGGCCAGGGTGTTCAGCAGTTCGCCGCCGAGGTGCGCGGTGGAGGCCAGCCCGGCAGACGAATAGTGGACGGTATCCGGCTTGGCTTTGGCCAGGGCGATGAGTTCCTTGATGTTGTTTGGAGGGAAGCCCGGGGCGGCTACCACCAACTGGGGTGTTGCGCCCACTATGCCAACCGGTGCGAGGTCTTTTATCGAGTCATAGGGAAGATCGTTGTACAGCCCGGCGTTGACCGAGTAGCCAAGGCCAACTGCCATCAGGGTGTATCCATCGGGACTTGACCGCGTCACAAACTGGGTGGCCGGTATTTGCCGTCCGCCAGCCTGATTATCCACATAGACCGGATGCGCCAGTTCACGCGACATGCCCTCGGAAGCCATGCGGGCAACCAGATCGGCATTTCCGCCCGGGGCATTGGGCACCACAAGGCGAATGGGCTTGGTCGGAAATGTCTGTGCCTGAGCGGGAAGAATGGCAAAGGCGAGCACAGTTGCACTGAAAAGAAGCAATACCGAAGTGCCGGATCTAGCTGTCCTCATTCAGGTTCTCCTTTGTATTTGTTCCTGAAACCCAATTGTCTGTGGCTATATTATTTCCAGTGCTTGACTGGCGCTAAGGTACATCCGAAAGCCTCGGAGTACTTATTTTCTTGATATGCGAGCTTGACTGGGGCGTCCCTTGGGTTTTTTTGATGATCCTTCGCGGCTCGGTCGGACGATATCTGGCATCTGGGCGCCCAACTTGATGCTCAAGTCATGCGCTGCTTTCAGCAAAAGCGTTTTGGCCGCTTCATTTGATGCCGGATTGAATCGGCTGGTTGGGCCGGATACTGTCAGAGCCCCGGCCAGATGCCCGTCGACCCCAAAAACCGGGGACGACATCGATGATGAATGTTCGGGGCCAACATTGGTCGAAGTCCTTACCCAATTGGTGGAACGCTCAATATGCTTGATGCCGGTTCCAAAGTCTCTCAATACATTGCCAGTCGCAGACTGGTCCATGGGGAGGAAACTACCCGGCTGAACGCTGACGCGCAGCGAATACGGTGAATCCACCCGATAAAGGCACATTCGCGCGTCATTGTTCCTGACGTAATAGGAGGCGCTTTCGCTGGTGGATTTTGACAGGTCTTCCAGTATTGGCATGACGTGTCTTGCGATGTCGAAGGAGCGTTCATATGTTCTGCCCAGGCGAAGCACCGCCGTTCCCAATTGATACTTTCCATCGCTGATCTTTGAGACATATCCGCGCTTTTCAAACGACATCAGGTATCGGCATAGCACGCTCTTGAACAGTCCGGTCTTTTTTTCCAGTTCGTCCAGAGACTGAACCGCTCCAGCACCTTCGGCAAAGGCTTCCAGCAGATTCAAGGCTCTATCTACTGCGGCCACGGAGCGGTCAACCGGCGCTTTAGGCATCTTCAGGTCCTGTTCAATAACGGGAGGTGCGGCAATATAAGGATTGCGAATATCTCGTTGACGTATCAAGCATAATACTATTATGATTTTTTTCGTAATGAAATTATGAAAAGGAATTTCGAGTGTCTACAACATGGGATGTGGTCGAACTGGAAATCCAATGGCATCGACTACTTGCTTTGCTTGGAGAGTCCGCACTCACCGTCATTCGCACGGCTTTCTCGAAGGTCGTTAGCGAAGGCGGGGATTTTGGTTGTCTGCTTTACGACCGCCAGGGACGCATGGTGGCGCAGGATACCGGCGTTTCTTCCAAACTGGCTGCTTCGCCAAAGACTGTCGAGCAGGCGATCCTGCGCTATCCCGAGGACACGCTCAGGCCAGGTGACGTACTGATCTCGAACGACCCGTGGCTGGTGTGCGGTCATCTATATGATGTTTCCCTCATCAAGCCACTGTTCCATCGCGGGCGACTGGTCGGGTATGCAGAGTGCTTTGGCCACTTGCCTGATGTTGGGGGCAGTCTCAGTAACGACTCCCATGAGGTATACGAAGAAGGTCTGTTCCTGCCCATAGTCAGGCTTCTGTCCGGAGGCAACGATGTGCAGGAAGTCTGGGACATCATCAGGGCCAATGTGCGCATCCCCAACCAGCTTGAAGGTGACATTCGTGCGTTCATATCTGCACTTGAGGCAATAGAACGCAGGGTCTCTGCATTTCTCGACCAGTATCAGATGCCCGATCTTCAGAAACTGGCGGACGAGATCATCTCCCGCTCGGAGAAGGCCACGCGCGACAACATCAGGAAGAACATACCCGAGGGCATCTATCGCAATCGTTTCGAACTCGACGGTTTTGATGCAAGCGAGAAGCTGGCGATCGAGGTTGCAGTGAGGGTCGAGGGCGATTCAATTACCCTCGATTACACCGGTACTTCTCCGCAAAGCAGCAAGGCCGTGAACTGTACGGGGGTTTACGCCTACGCGTGGTCGCTTTACGCGGTACGCTGTTTCGTCTCCCCAAACATTCCCATCAACAAAGGGCTGTTCAATTCGATCAGGATAGAGGCGCCGCTGGGAACCATTGTGAACGCGCGTCGACCGGCTCCTGTGCGCATGAAGTCCAGTACGGGAACTTTCCTGCCTTTCGCCATCTTTGGTGCCATGGCGAAGGTCATTCCGGAGAAGGTACTCGCGGAGTCGGGCAATAAATGCATCGTGCGTTGCTTTGGCACCGATGACGATGGGCGTGCGGTGGCGGAGACGCCGCATTTCATGGGCGGATTGGGGGCGCGATACTCCAAAGATGGCATTGCATGCATGGGATTCCCTGGGGCGGGTGGTGAGACGCCCATTGAGATGCTTGAGAACTCGTTGCCCATCACAATCTTGAGGAAACGTCTGACACCAGACTCGGGCGGACCGGGCAGGTTTCGTGGTGGCTCTGGTCAGGAGCTCGCCATTCGATCCGAATCCAATGCGCCACTGCGCATGATGCTTCAGAACATGAAAGTTCAGACACCAGCAGCCGGGATGGTTGGTGGCAAGCCGGGCTCACTTGGGAGAAATGCTCTGAACGGCAAAGAGCTGCCGGGCAAGGTTGCCGTAACCCTCAAGAAGGGCGACGTGGTTGAGATTGCCATTGCCGGTGGCGGCGGCATGTTCCCACCGGAGCAGCGCTCAGTAGAGTTGCTGAATGCCGACATTGATCAACTTGCAGTCACGATAGAGGGGGCGAAACGCGACTACGCAGTTTCCCTCGAAACAAACAAGACAGACGATAAAGATTGCGAAACGGTGGTCCGTCATGCTTAAACTGGGTGTGGACATCGGCGGCACCTTCACCGACTTTGTACTGCTGGATACCGTCACCGGCAGGCGTTATCTAGATAAGGTACTCACGACGCCGCACAATCCGGCTGAAGGTTTCATGACTGGAGTGAAAAGCGTTTTGAAGAGTGCGGGCTTGCAGGCTTCCGCGCTTCAGCATGTCATCCATGGCACCACATTGGTTGTAAACGCCATCATTGAGCGCAAGGGATGCAAGACAGGTTTGCTGACAACTGAAGGTTTTGAAGACATCCTTGAAATGCGCAGAGGAAAGCGTTTCGACATGGATGATTTGCTGATCGAAGCGCCGCCTTCGCTTGTGCCGCGCCCGATGGTCCGGGGGGCGCTGGAGCGAATCAACAAGAGCGGCGTTGCGATTGTGCCGTTCAATGAGCCGGTAACCCGGAAAAGGGTTGAATCGCTTGTCGCGGCGGGTGTTGAATCCATTGCGGTGTCGTTTCTTCATTCATACCGCAATGCCGAGCACGAAGTGCTTGCGGCCAGGCTGATCAAGGAAATTGCCCCCGATGTCACGGTATCGATCTCCTCGGAAGTCGCTCCAGATGTACGGGAATATGAACGCACTCTGACGACAGTGGCCAACGCATACACTCAGCCCATTGTTGAAAAGTATATTGAGGAAGTGACCAAAGATCTGGAGGGCCTCGGTTATGCACATGGCCTCTATCTCATCCAATCCGATGCGGGCCTGACCACCGGACGCATTGCTGCGAAGTACCCGGTCAGGCTGATGGAGTCTGGTCCGGCGGGTGGGTCGGTGGCCGCACGATATTTTTCAAGAAGACTCAAGCGACCCGACATCGTCGCGTTTGACATGGGAGGAACAACTGCAAAGGTTTCCTTCATCAGCAATGGAGAAATAGTCACTACGCCGGAGCTCGAAGTTGCAAGGCATCATCGCTTCAAACGTGGAAGTGGCCTTCCCATCCGAGTTCCGGTGGTGCAGATGATGGAAATCGGAGCTGGCGGTGGTGGGATAGCGCGGGTCGACGAAGTTGGACTTCTTCGGGTTGGGCCGGAAAGTGCGGGCGCTGATCCCGGTCCGGCCTGTTACGGTCGTGGAGGCAAGCAAGCCACGGTTACAGATGCCAATCTTCTGCTTGGCTATCTCAATGCCGATTACTTTCTCGGCGGCCAGATGGCGTTGTCGTTGGATGATGCAAATGGGGCAATTGATGTACTTGCAGAATCGCTCAACCTGGAGCGCCTGCGAGCCGCTTGGGGCATACACGAAATTGTCACAGAAGATATGGCCCAGGCTGCGCGCATGCATCTGATGGAGCGCGGCGCCGATCCGCGTGCCTACGCCATGCTCGCTTTTGGTGGGGCAGGGCCATTGCATGCTTGCCGTCTCGCGCGCAAAGTGGGAATGAAGGAAGTGATCATTCCACACAGCGCCGGGGTGGCCTCGGCATTCGGTTTTCTGGTTGCCCCGATATCAATCACGCTCTTGCGTGCCTATCCGACGGAACTTGCGCGGGTGGATTTTGGCCATTTGGGCAACCTGTATTCCGAGTTGGAAGCAAGAGGACGGGAATTCCTCAAGCAGGCTGGTGTGCCCGAAGGCGAAATGAAATTGACCCGGTTTGGGTCACTTCGATACGCGGGGCAGGGCTCAGAGCTGACAGTGCCGCTGCCTGAGGCAGATCTGGACTCGGCCGGCATGAAGTTGCTTGAAGCGAATTTCCATGAACAATTCGCCAGGGTCTATGGACGTAGCAACAGGAAAATTGAGGTCGAAGCCCTGAATTGGGTCGTTGTGGCGTCGGGTCCAACCCCCGAATTAAAGACCCATGAGTCTTCTGCCCTGGAAGTGGCAATGGAGAGTGGTTCCCGCAGAGCCTACTTTCCCGAGGCGGGCGGATTCGTGGACTGTCCGGTACTCCGGCGCGACATGCTGAAGTCCGGATTTTCAGCTGATGGACCAGCGCTAATCGAAGAGCGCGAGTCCACCACGGTAGTCTTGCCAGGAAGCAGATTCAGCGTGGACGAAGACCAGAATTTGTGCATTTCCCTTTGATTTTGAACTAAACGGCTGCATAGGAGGATTCATGGCGGGATACCCGACAGTTCTGCACACTGAAGAAATCATGCGAGATGGGTTGCAGTGTTCGGATGAGAGCATTCCCGTCTCGGAGAAAATCCGGCTCCTCAATGCACTTTCGGATACCGGACTCAAGGAAATTGCCGTGGGCTCTTTCGTGAGCCCGAAGTGGACCCCGCAGATGGCTTGCATCGAGGACTTGGTGGCCGGATTCACACCAAGGCCAGGCATTCGCTACACCTATTCGGCGCTGAACGAGAAGGGGCTGCAGCGAGCAAAGAACTATGTTCCGCCATTGTCCCCCCGCATACGTGAATACTCGACGAAGTACTCGATGTGCGAAGTGTTTGCAATCCGCAACTCCAACAAGACCCAGGAAAAGGAAGTGATGAACTGGCCCAAGCAGATTGCCAAGGCCAAGGCGGATGGCATAGCGTACGGTGGCATATCTCTCAGTTGCGCGTGGGGATCGAACTGGACGGGCGAGTTCACCCAGGATCAGCGCATGCTGGCCATTGATCGCATGTACACCATGTGGGCGGATGCCGGAATCACGGTGCAGCGCATCAACCTTGCTGACCCCATGAGCTGGGCGATGCCACATCAGCTTGAGCAACAGCTCATCGCCATCAAGGAGCGTTGGCCCTCTATAACGGATTTCAATCTGCACCTGCACAACGGTCGTGGACTGGCGCTTGCATCGGTTTGCGCGGCTCTGACAGTTCTGGACAGTGGCGACACGCTCAGGCTGCAGTCATCCCTTGGCGGACTGGCTGGCTGTCCCTATTGTGGCAATGGCCAGGCGGCAATGATGATTGCCACGGAAGACCTTATGCATCTGCTCGAAGAGATGGGTATTAGCACCGGGGTTGATATCGAAGCGCTGATCAAGTGTGTCTGGCTGGCCGAGGAGATACTGGGTCACCAACTGTTTGGCTTTGTGTCAAAGGCGGGGCCGCGCCCCCGGTTTGACAAACTGTATCCCATGGACATGCCGCGCATCGAGACAATTGAGCATGCAAAGCACTTCTTACTCGGTGCTTCAGCCTACGCTGGGATGCCTTCACCCTGGCCTGAGCCGATTCGAAGTTATCAACGTCCTGAGAGCATGAATGATGACCGTAGTGTCAGCACGTTCGATTCCAAGGGCCTGAAATCGAGTGGAGGTGGCACAGCATGATGAAATTTGCGCATACGCAGGAACTGCCCCTTAAAGGTGTTCGGGTTCTGGAACTGAGCCACATCGTTGCCGGCCCTAGTGCAGGTCTGATCCTGGGCGACCTGGGTGCCGATGTCGTAAAGATCGAACATCCGAGTGTTGGTGACACGGCGCGAAGCAATTCCAGCAATGGAGCAACCTTCCTCACCTACAATCGCAACAAGCGCTATCTGGCGCTCGACCTAAAGGGCGCAAAGGGAAGGGAGGTTTTCGAAAGACTGGTAAAGACCTCAGATGTGGTTCTGGACAACTTTGCTCCGGACGCGCTTAACCGTCTGGGCCTTGGTTATGAATGGGGATGCAAGGTCAATCCCCGCATCATCTATTGCTCGATCAAGGGTTTTCTTCCAGGTCCTTACAGCGACCGCCCCTTCCTTGACGAGCTTGCGCAAATGGCAGGTGGCCTCGCCTACCTTACAGGCCTCAAGGACCAGCCCATGCGCGCAGGGGCTTCCATCACAGACATTGGCGCGGCGTCTTACGGAGTGATGGGCATACTTGCTGCGCTTTATCGGCGTCAGATTACGGGTCGCGGCGATTACATTGAGTCTGGGCTGTACGAGACCATCGTGTTCTGGATCAGCCAGTATGTCACCCGCGCTCAACTGACCGGGACGAACCCCCCGGCGCGTGGCTCGCGTTCCAGTGGCATGGGACAGGCTATGGGGTGGGGTGTTTACCAGCTCTTTGCAACTTCAGGAGGGCGGAAGATCTTCATTGCTGTAACCGCGAACCGACACTGGAAGGCCTTATGCGATGTGCTGGGTTTTGGCGACTGGAAGAATGCGGCAGAATTTGGTTCCAACAAGAAACGTTCTGCTGAAAAGGTTCGCATTGCTGAGCGCATAACAGAGGCGGTGAAGCTGTGCGATTTTGACGATTTATCCGATCGCCTTTACAAGGCAGGAGTGCCATTCGCGCCAGTCAACACCCCCCTGGACCTTCTGGAGGAAAAGCATCTCAAGGAGGGTGATCGTTGGATGCCGGTTCGCATACCCGGACGCGACCTGAAGGTGCCAAAAATCCCATTCGCCATGCTCACCACGGAGGATTTCTCGGTTAGAGAGAACCCCGGGCCGCTTGGAGAGCATACGGATTCGATACTGTCCGAGCTCGGATACTCGGACAGCGAAATCGAAGCACTGAAGACATCAGATGTCGTTTTGAAAGGCAGTGACATTCTGGATGTTGACAAGACGGGCGGGTAATGGGGCTCATTATGCGCGTCAAGATGATGACGCGCCGCC
>CAIYPG010000070.1 GCA_903928055.1 uncultured beta proteobacterium
ATGAGCCCACCGGCGACCTGGACCGCGTGGCGGCCGCCGATGTGCTCGCCATGCTGCAGCGCCTGAATGCCGAACAGGGCAAGAACATCATCATGGTGACCCACGATGCCACGGCGGCGGCGGCGGCGAAGAAGATGGTTCATCTGGACAAGGGCGAGATCAAGGATGCGTAGTGCCGTTTGTCCACTGCCTGTGTCCCTGTCGTCATTCCCGCGAAAGCGGGAATCCAGCGGCTTGTCCGGCCACAAAAACCGGATTCCCGCCAGGCTGTGCCTCGAAACCGGGCCTCGCGACGCGGGGCTTGCTTTCGGGGGAATGACAGCGGGATGTGATGGAGAATCCGTCATTCCGGGTATCGCGTCACCCGATTCCCCGCTTTCGCGGGAATGACAGGCCTTCGTGTTCATTCTCAAGCTGATCTTCCGCAACGCCTTCCGCCACCAGCTGCGCACGCTGCTGACGGTGGTCGGGCTGATGATCGCGGTGCTGGCCTTCGGACTGCTGCGCACCGTGGTCGATGCCTGGTACGCGGGGGCTGCGGCGTCCTCCAGCACGCGGCTGGTGACGCGCAGCGCCATCTCGCTGACGTTCTTCCTGCCCATCAGCTACGGCGGCCGCATGCGCGGCGTGGAGGGCGTGCAGAGTGTGGCCTGGTCCAACTGGTTTGGCGGCATCTACCAGGAGCCGAAGAACTTCTTCCCGCAGTTTGCCGTGTCGGACAACTACATGGACCTGTATCCGGAGTTCGTTCTTTCAGATGATGAGCGGCAGGCGTGGCAGCGCGACCGCAAGGGCGCGCTGATCGGCCGGCAACTGGCCGACCAGTACCATCTCAAGGTGGGCGATCCGCTGCCGCTGCGCGGCACGATCTATTCGGGCAACTGGGAGTTCACGGTGCGTGGCATCTTCGATGGCATCGATGACACCCGGGTGACGCGCCAGATGATGTTCCACTGGAGCTATCTTGACGAGTCGGTGCGCAAGAGCTCGCCGCGCCGTGCCGGTTATGCCGGCGTGTACGTGATCGGCATCGACAACATGGACAATGCGGCGGCCGTTTCGCGCAATGTGGATGCGCTGTTCGCGAATTCGCTGGCCGAGACGCTGACCGAGACCGAGCAGGCCTTCCAGCTCGGCTTTGTGGCCATGTCCGACCAGATCATCGCCGCCATCCGCATCGTGTCCTATGTGGTGATCCTCATCATCATGGCGGTCATGGCCAACACGATGGCGATGAGCGCGCGCGAGCGCAATTCCGAATACGCCACGATGAAGGCGCTGGGTTTCGGCCCCGGCTTCCTGGCCTGGCTGATCGTCGGTGAATCGCTGCTGATCTGCGCCATCGGCGGGGGCCTGGGCATTGCGCTTACCGCACCCGCAGCCGACGGATTCAAGGCGGCGGTAGGCATCTTCCCGATTTTCAGCGTGTCTGCGGACACCATCGCCATACAGTCGGCCTGTGCGTTCGCGGTGGCGCTGATCGCGGCCGTGGTGCCGGCGATACGGGCATCAAGGGTGAAGATTGTGGATGGGTTGAGGGCCATCGGGTGAGTTCACCACTTGAGTAGGAGTTGTCATTCCCGCGAAAGCGGGAATCCAGGGGCTTTCGTTGTTCACGTTGCTGGATTCCCGTTTTCGCGGGAATGACGGCAGGCAAGAAGGCTGGAGATTGACTCCAGCATGAATGAAAGAAGGAAACCTGTATGCCGATTGATTTCGAACAACTGGTCAGCACCTCCGGGGATGCGGTCGTTGTGGCCGATCCGGAGGGCGCCATCGTGCTGTGGAACGCCGCCGCGGAGCGCCTGTTCGGCTGGACGGCAGAAGAGGCGCTTGGACGCTCGCTGGACCTGATCATTCCCGAGCGATTGAGGGCGCGGCACTGGGACGGATACTGGAAGGTGATGCAGTCGGGTACCACCCGCTACGGCAGCGACATCCTGCGGGTGCCTGCGGAGCACAAGGAGGGGCGGCGGCTGTCGATTGCGTTTACGGTCGGCCTGCTGAAATCGGCCGACGGGAAAGTGACCGGCATCACCTCCATCATCCGCGATGACACGGCACGCTGGGAAGACGAGCGCGCGCTGCGCAAGCGGCTTGCCGACTTGGAAACTGAGCTGGAAGCCGCGCAGAAAACTGAGCCGGGAAGCAAGGCACGGTAATCCGAATGTCCGCATCCACCGCCATTCCCATCACCTACATTTTCCGCAACCTGTGGACGCGGCGGCTCACGACCGCATTGACCTCGGGCGGCCTGGCGCTGGTGGTTTTCGTGTTCGCCACGGTGCTGATGCTGGACGCGGGATTGAAGCAGACGCTGGTCACCACCGGGGAACTCGACAATGCCGTGGCCATCCGCAAGGGCTCGGAGACCGAAATCCAGAGCGGCATCACCCGGATGCAGGCCAGCGTGATCGAGACCCATCCGGCAGTGGCCACCGGGCCGGATGGCCGCCGCCTGGTGTCGAAGGAGACGGTGGTGCTGATTTCGCTGAAGAAGACCGGCGCCGAGAAGCCCTCGAACATCGTCATCCGCGGTGTTTCGGAGCTGGGGCTGACGCTGCGTCCGCAGATCAGGCTCACGAGCGGCCGTCCCTTCCGCATGGGTTCCTCCGAGATCATTGTCGGCAGCAGCATCGCCAGGGGCTTCGAGGGCGTGGCCATCGGCAACACGCTGCACTTTGCACAGCGCGACTGGACGGTGGTCGGCATCTTCGATGCCGGCGGCAGCGGCTTCGATTCCGAGATCTGGGGCGACGCTGACCAGTTGCTGCAGTCCTTCCGCCGGTCGAACTATTCATCCATGGTGGTGAAACTCGCCGACACCGCAGCCTTCGATCAATTCAGGGCGGACATCGATGCCGATCCGCGCCTCACGAACGAGGTAAAGCGCGAGCAGACCTTCTACAGTGACCAGTCGAAGGCGCTGTCCACGTTCATCACCATACTCGGCATGACGCTGACCGTGATTTTCTCGGTGGGGGCGATGATTGGCGCGATGATCACCATGTATGCCTCGGTGGCCAGCCGCGCCGGCGAAATCGGCACGCTGCGCGCGCTCGGGTTCCGGCGTTCGAGCGTGCTCTATGCCTTTGTCGGTGAGTCGCTGATGCTGGGCCTGGTGGGCGGGCTGGCGGGGCTGGCCTTTGCATCGCTGATGCAGTTTGCCTCGTTCTCCACCACGAACTTCCAGACCTTCGCCGAACTGTCGTTCCGCTTCACGCTGACCCCGGCCATCGTGGTCAAGACGCTGCTGTTTGCCCTTGCCATGGGACTGATCGGAGGCTTCCTGCCGGCCGTGCGCGCCGCGCGCATGAACATCGTCGATTCGCTGCGGGCGGCCTAGAGGTTTGGTGCCTGGCGGCTCTGCGGTCCGGGCTGCGCCTTGATCTGGGTCAATGGCCGCCGGGGCATCGCACGTATGCTTGATACACTCCATCGTGCCGTCCCGACACAGCATCCCTGATCCATGTCGCCGCTCCTCAAGTCCTTTTACCGAACCTACGCCGGACCGATGGCGGCGCTGGTGCTGCTGCACGCCATTGGCACCATCGGCTACCGGCTGATCGGGGGCGCGAAGTATTCGCTGCTCGACTGTTTCTACATGACGTTCATCACGATTGCCACGATCGGCTATTCCGAAGTGGTGGATGTCAGCGGCAGCACCGTGGGACGCCTGTTTACCGTTTTCATCGGCTTTGCCGGCATCGGCACCGTCTACTACATCATGGCGAAGATGACCATGTCGCTGGTGGCCGGAGAAGTGAATGTCGCCCTGAGGAGGCAGAAAATGCAGAAACGCATGTCGGCACTGAAAAATCATTACATCGTGTGCGGCATCGGCCGCGTGGGCAGCAACGTCGCCCACGAACTGGCCGTCACCGGGCGGCAATATACGGTGATCGACACCAACCAGGCGCACATCGACGCCTTTCGCGAGCGTTATCCCGATACGCTGTTCCTGCACGGCGATGCCAGCGAGGACCATTTGCTGGTTGAGGCCGGCATTGAGCGTGCTGCGGGCGTGTTTGCCGTGACCGGCGAGGATTCCAAGAACCTGGTGGTGACGCTCTCTGCCAAGCAACTCAATCCGGCCGTGCGCATCGTGGCGCGCTGCCACGAGATCAGCTACATCGAAAAAATCCGCAAGGTGGGCGCCGATGCCATCGTGTCGCCGGATTTCACCGGCGGCATGCGCATTGCGTCGTCCATGATCCGTCCCCAGGTGGTGGGGTTCCTCGACGAGATGCTGCGCTCGGAACAGGGCCTGCGCGTGGAGGAAGTGGACATTCCGGATCGGTTTGAGGGCAACATGCTGAGCGGGCTGGTGCCGAAGAGTCCGGACTATGTTGTCGTGGCAGTGCGCGTCAAGGGACGCTGGCAGTTCAATCCGCAGGATGATTTCCGGGTCCAGTCCGGCGACACGCTCATCCTGATGGCCACGCCTGCCGGCCGCCGTGCGGTGGAGCAGCGCCTCGCGGTCTAGATGTCGTCGGCTTCGGCGACCCAGATGCCCGGCGGGTAATCGACCGCACCCTTGCTGTGGTAGACCCGCGCCCGCACCACGCATTTCGGATTGACGTACAGCGTGCCGTGCGGCGCCAGCGACGCGGTGATTGCAGGCATGCCGAAAATCACGTCCACCAGCGATGTGTCCGCCGCGCATCCCAGTGCATGCAGATGCAGCGCGCCGCCGCCACGGAAGCTCAACTCAATCAGCGCCTCGAACAGCTCGCCCGGCTTGTGGTGCATGTTCGTGCGCCAGCGCGGCCACTGGCGGGCGAGCATGCCCTCGTACTCGTCACGACTCGACAGGCGGTGTACCTGCTCGATGCCCTGGGCATGCAATAGCGGAGTCGGCGGGTCGGATTCGACCTCGATCCAGCAGATTTCATCCGGATTGAGAACGCTGAACGGATTCAATACGCCAATGACGATGGGGCCTGAATTGAAAATGGCATTCGGATCGAGTCGTTGCCGCAGCATGGCCGCGCGGCGCGGGTCCGCCTGGGAGTAACTGCCGGTCTTGCCATCGGTGCGGTGGATGCGAATGCGCATGGTTCAGGGCTGATGAATGTTCGAGTGCCAACAAAGGTACCACCCTCGCACCCAGGCAGCCTTGCTTTTTTGAGTTGGCAGCGGCTTTTCAATCCATTGGTGCGGGGAGCTCAGCAGCTTTGACGCAATCGGCGACAATGCCGGCTGTGCATCCATCGGTGGTTTTCCATGAAGACACTCAAGTGGCCGGGCTTCGCGCTGGTGGCATTTGGCGTCGCGGTGTTTCCGTTTGCAATCTGGTTCCCGGGCCCCTGGGGCGTGATCTCGCTCGTCATGATCATGGCCGGATGCGTGCTGCTGGTGCTGAGCCTGAAGGGGGCGGGCCTGATGGGCAACGATCAGTTGTCCGATGTTCCGGATGGCGAGGCGGGTGCCGGCGATGCGCCAGACAAGCCGGCTGACTGATCGCAGCGCTATTTTCACGACAATTCAGGGTCGCTTTTCAAGTGAGGCCGGCATGGTCATTGTGTTTTTTTATTATGATCAATATCAGTAATATTAAAATAATTAAAGCGCGTTAATCAGTAAATTATGATCATCTGAAAATGCCTGTCCCGGCATCTTCATCGACAAAACCGGTGACGCACACGCGCACTCCGGCTTAAACTTTTCCCGTCGTTCACGCCCGCACTAAAAGTGGTTAATTTGCTTTTTGACAAGCCGAAAGCAAAGATGTCGCCACGAGAATGACAGATTGCAGTTTTAAATGAAAAATCCGGAAAAAAAAGGGCGCCTTGCGGCGCCCTGGAACGAAGCCTTTGATAGCTTCGGGAGGAGATCTAACTTAGTGTTGGTAAGCGCGCTCACCGTGGTCTGCGAGATCCAGACCTTCTTCTTGAGCTTCATCA
>CAIYPG010000071.1 GCA_903928055.1 uncultured beta proteobacterium
CTCAGTGTTCCCACGTTGATCACTCCTGCACACCCCGTCGAAAAACCCAACAGGATAGGTGCATTGCGTGGCCCAGTTTTCAGCGTGAATTACCGCCTAAATGGCTCAGCTTTCAACGTGAATCAACAGCTGGCCGTGCTGTTACGGTAATTACCGCCCGATTGGCGCCATCCTCAAATTGATCGAAGCGCACGGCATTTCGGCAGATGAAGTGACGGGCATCGAAGTGGGATTTCTTCCCGGATCGGAAGCGGCCCTGGTGAGCAAGAACCCCACGACTGGCCTGGACGGCAAGTTCAGCGTCGAATATGTCGCGGCAGCATTGCTTGTCGACGGAAATCTTTCCCTGGACACGTTTTCAGACGCGATGGTCATGCGTCCGGAAATTCGTGCCCTCATGTCAAAAGTGAAGCGCTATCGCATCGAGGCAGAAGGCACTTTCTCTGGAACGATTGGATATACCGACGTGGCGATCAACACCAGGCGGGGGAGCTTCAGCATCCGGCAGGAGCATGCCCCGGGCTCGCCCCAGGAGCCAATGACTCCAGCCGATATCCGCGAAAAATTCATGGATTGCAGCCGTGGTTTTCTCGGTGAGGCGGGTGCGCGTTCATTGCTTGGGCAGCTTGAAAAGCTTATGACGGCGGGAAATGTTGCAGACCTGTTGAGGGACGCCTTTCCCAAGGCCAATGGATGAACAAGAATTCAGCCTCGATCATGCGAGCCTTGCCACAGTAGTCTGCATCCACAGGCGGCACGGGCGGCTGAGATGGCGCGGTAGCGGTGTTTGATTTGCCCGGCACCCTCCCGGTTGCATATGCGCCCTGATTGCAAGCCTGCGTCGCTTCACATAGTCTTCCATCGCGGCACATAAAAGCCACCCCGGACGCCAGAGTCGCGGAGGGGTTCCGCATCCGATCACAACAAGGCGAAACAGACATATGGCTACCAAGGGGGCTGTCGGGGGTTTCAAGCGGCTGTTCGTTGCGAATCGCGGCGAAATTGCCATCCGCATTCTGCGTACCGCGGCGGAGATGCAGATTCCAACCGTGGCGGTCTATTCGGAGGACGACGCGACCTCCCTCCATGTGCGCCTGGCTGATGAGGCCGTGGCACTGGAGGGCAAGGGCGCGCGGCCCTATCTCGACATCGAGAAGGTCATTGCCGCGATCAAGGCCGCCGGCTGCGATGCGGTGCATCCCGGTTACGGGTTTCTCAGCGAGAACGCGGCGTTTGCGCGCCGCTGCCACGAGGAGGGCATTGTCTTCATCGGCCCCGAGGCGGACACGCTGGAGGAATTCGGCGACAAGGCGCGTGCGGTGGCCCTGGCCAAAAGCTGCGGCGTGCCGGTGTCGCGCAGCACGCAGGCGCTGGACAGCCCTGACGAGGCGGCGGCGTTCCTCGCTTCGCTCGGCAACGATGGCAAAAGCGGCGCCATGGTCATCAAGGCGATCGCCGGTGGCGGCGGTCGCGGCATCCGCGTGGTGCGCAAGGCCGAAGACGTTGCGAAGTTGTACCAGCGCTGCCAGTCCGAGGCGAAGGCGGCTTTCGGCAACGGCGCTGTATATGCCGAGGAGTTCGTGGCCAACGCGCGCCACGTTGAAGTGCAGATCGTCGGCGATGGGACGGGCGCGGCCAGCCACGTGTGGGAGCGCGAATGCAGCATCCAGCGCAACCACCAGAAGATCATCGAGTTTGCGCCGAGCGTGGCGCTGAGCGATGCGCTGCGGAAGCGCCTGCTGGATGCCGCAGTGAGCATGGCCGCTGCCGTGAAGTATCGCGGCCTTGGCACCTTTGAATTCCTGGTCGCCGAAGGCGCGGGCGGCAAGGCGGGCTTCGTGTTCATCGAGGCCAATCCCCGCCTGCAGGTGGAACACACCGTCACCGAGGAAATCACCGGCCTCGACCTGGTGCGCATCCAGATACAGGTCATTGCCGGTGCCACGCTGGCCGAACTGGGCCTCACGCAGGCAGACATTCCGAAGCCGCGCGGCTTTGCGATGCAGTTGCGCATCAACATGGAGCGCATGGGCGCCGACGGCCTGGTGCGGCCCTCGAGCGGCACGATCACGGCCTACGAGCCGCCGACCGGCCCCGGCATGCGCGTGGATTCGTTTGCCTACGCGGGCTATACCACCAGCCCGAGCTTCGATTCGCTGCTCGCCAAGCTGATCGTGCATTCGCCATCGCTGGGTTTTCGCGAAGTCTCGCAGAAGGCCTATCGGGCGCTGAGCGAATTCCGGCTGGAAGGCGTGGCGACGAACATCGGCTTCCTGCAGAACCTGCTCGAACATCCGGAGTTCCTCGCGAACCGCATCTACACCGGCTTCATCGACGAACACATCAAGACGCTGGCGGCGCCCGGGTCCGAGGATCACCACAAGCGTTATTTCGCGGGGCTGCCCGCTGCGGTTCCTGTTACGGCCCCCGCTGTGGCTCCTGCTGCGACAGCGGCACCAACCACGGAAGGCCGAGCCGGCGGCAAGGTGGACCGTTCTGATCCGCTGGCGGTTTTTGGTTATGCGAAGTCAGGCGAGTCGGCAGTAGCCAAGGCTGTGCCAGCGGACAAGCCCGTGCTTCAGTCGGCTGTGGCCGGGCCCGAAGGCACGACCGCAGTGCCCGCACCCATCCAGGGAACCATCATCGCGATCGAGGTGGCCGAGGGCGCCGCAGTGGCCAAGGGGCAGCAGCTCATGGTCATGGAAGCCATGAAGATGGAGCACACCATCCAGGCCGGCGTGAGCGGCATCGTGCGCAGGATCACGGTGGCGCTGACCGACACCGTGGTGGAAGGCCATCCGCTGGTGTTCATCGAGGCGGGCGAGGTGGCGGCAAGCGCCGCCGGGAGTGGCAAGGAAGTCGATCTCTCGCACATCCGCCCCGACCTTGCGGAACTTCTGGCGCGGCGCGAGCTGCTGCAGGATGCGGCGCGTCCGGAATCGGTGGCGCGCCGTCGCAAGACCGGTCAGCGCACGGTGCGCGAGAACGTCGATGACCTGTTCGATGCGGACACCTTCGTTGAATACTATGGCCTCGCGATCGCCCATCAGCATCACCGGCGCACGATGGAGGATCTGATCAGGAACACGCCCACCGACGGGCTGGTGACGGGCATCGGCACGGTCAACGGCCACCTGTTCGATGGGCCTGCGGCGAAATGCGCCGTCATGGCCTATGACTTCACGGTGTTCGCCGGCACGCAGGGCGACGTCAACCACAAGAAGATGGACCGCATGCTGGCGCAGACCCGCAAGGCGCGCATTCCCGTGGTGCTGTTCGCCGAGGGCGGCGGCGGGCGGCCGGGCGACATCAAGCCGCCGGGCGGCAATACCTCCTTCACGCTGTTTCCGCAGATGAGCGGGCAGGCGCCGCTGGTGGGCATCACCTCGGGCTACTGCTTTGCCGGCAATGCCGCGGTGCTGGGCTGCTGCGACGTCATCATCGCCACGAAGGATTCGCACATCGGCATGGGTGGGCCCGCCATGATCGAGGGCGGCGGCCTCGGCGTATTCCGACCTGATGAGATCGGCCCGGTGGAACTGCAGATCAAGAGCGGCGTGGTGGATGTGCTGGCCGATGACGAGGCCGACGCGGTGCGGATCGCCAAGCAGTACCTGTCCTACTTCCAGGGTCCGGTGAAGGACTGGGCCTGCGCCGACCAGCGCCTGCTGCGCGGTGCGGTCCCGGAGGACCGGCGCCGGGTGTATGACATTTATTCGGTGATCGAGACGCTGGCCGACACGGGCTCCGTGCTCGAATTGCGCCGAGGCTTCGGCATCGGCATTGTCACGGCGCTGGTGCGCATCGAAGGCAAACCCTTCGGCCTGCTCGCGAACAACCCCAAGCACCTGGGCGGCGCCATCGACAGCGACGCTTCGGACCAGGGCGCGCGCTTCATGCAGTTGTGCGACACCTTCGGCCTGCCGATCATTTCGCTGTGCGACACGCCCGGCATCATGGTGGGGCCGGAGGCGGAGAAGACCGGCCTCGTGCGCCATTCGTCACGCATGCTGCTGACGGGGGCAAATCTCAAGGTGCCGGTGTTCGCCATCGTGCTGCGCAAGGGTTACGGCATCGGCCGCATTGCCATGATGGGCGGCAGCATCCGGCTGCCCTTCCTGACGGTATCGTGGCCGACCGGCGAATACGGCGGCATGAACCTTGAAGGGGCGGTGAAGCTTGCGTACCGCAAGGAGCTCATGGCGATCGAGGATCCGGCCAGGCGCCTGGCGCGCTACGAGGAAATGGTGGCCGAGATGTACACCAAGGGCAAGGCGCTGGCCGCCGCGACCGAACTCAACATCGATGATGTCATCGACCCGATGGAGTCGCGGCGCTGGATCATGATGGGCTGGATGGCAACGCACGGCGAGTACGGGCGGGCGGGAAGGCCGTATGTGGATGCCTGGTAGTCGCAGGTTGACGCCTGGTAGTTGCGGGTGGATGCTTGGTAGTCGCAGGAACGGGAATTATTTAAGATAACAATTATTTCTATAATTCCCATGGATTATTGAGAATTTTATAAAAATGATTATATTTTATGAACATTGGCGGGTGTCTGATCGTCATCGATTAAAATGGCCAGGGGGCGTGAAGTCCGTCCTTCGACAGGCTCAGGACGAACGGCAGTGGATTCCGTTCGTGGTGGGCGTGTCGAACCATGAACGGAATCAACGCACCTGATTGACCTGCAGCATCCATAAAACAAAAGGAGGGAAACATGGCCGTCACGATGTATGCGATTTCTGTACCCGTCTTCGTCCGCCAATTGAAGGGCCTCAGCATCGTCCTGCGCATGGCGCTGGCGCTGTATGCCGAGAAGAAGCACGACGAGACCACGCTGCTCAGCTACCGCTTCTATCCGGACATGTTCAGCTTCACCCGGCAGATACAGGCTGCAACGAACCATGCGGTGACCTGCACTGCGCTGCTGGCCGGCGTGGACGCGCCGAAGTTCGAGGACAACGAAAAGAGCCTGGCCGACCTGCTGGCGCGCATCGACAAAGCGCAGGACTTCCTCGCGGGGATCAAGCCCGCGCAGATCGACGGCACCGAGGAAAAATCCGTGATCGTGAAAATGCGCGATCGCGAAATGCCGTTCAAGGGCATCGACCTGCTGCAGAACCGCTCCATGCCGAATTTCTATTTCCACTGCACCACGGCCTACGACATCCTGCGGCATAACGGCCTGGAAATCGGCAAGCGTCATTTCCTGGGGAATGAATGAGTTGAAGGCCGGCCGCATCTGCGGCTGGCCTTTGCTCGCATCGCTGGTTCTTCGCAGGTTCGGCCGATGAGTGATTTGAGTGCGGCGGAGGAGGCCGCGCGGGACGGCGCTGCGCTCGCGCCATTTCGTGTGCGCAGCTATCGCTTCCAGTGGCCCGCCGACCTGACCACCTCCTGGGCCTTCGAGATGGAGACCCTGATCCTCGGCTGGTACGTGCTGGTGGAAACCGGCTCGGTGCTGATGCTGACGGCGTTCGCCTCGCTCCAGTACCTCGGCACGCTGGTGGCGCCGCTGTTCGGCCTGGCAGGCGATCGCCTCGGGCATCGCAATGTGCTTTGCATGATGCGGGCGCTCTATGCCACGCTCGCTGCAGTCATGATGGCGCTGGCTTTCAGCGGCACCATCAGGCCGCTCTATGTGTTCTGCATTGCCTGCCTGACCGGCATCGTGCGTCCCTCCGACCTGGTGATGCGCGCCTCGCTGGTCGGTTCGACCATGCCGCCGCGGCAGTGGATGCGGGCGATGAGCATTTCGCGCACCACCATGGATTCGGCGCGCATCGCCGGAGCCCTCGCCGGGGCGAGTCTCGCTGCCGCCATGGGCATGGGGATCGCCTACGCGGTGGTGACCTGCCTGTATGTCGGAAGCTTCCTGCTGACGCTGGGGGTGGATGCCGCAAGGCCGGCCGCGCCGGTGCCGGAGGGAGAAAGGGCGGCCGGCGTGTCGCACTGGCGCGACCTGCAGGATGGCTTCGCCCATGTCTGGAACACGCCGCAACTGCTGGGCGTGATGTGGCTGGCGTTCCTTGTGAACCTCACCGGGTTTCCGCTGGTCAACGGCCTGATGCCCTATGTGGCGAAGGAAATCCACCAGTCCGGACAATCCGGGTTGGCCTTGCTGGTGGCCAGTTCCGCGACGGGGGCGTTGCTCGGTTCGATCGTGCTGACACGCATGGGCCGGCTGTTTCCGCCGGCCCGCATGATGCTGGTCTGTGCGGTGGCGTGGTTCGTGTTCCTGATGGTGTTCGCGCAGATGACCACGCCCTGGGCCGGGATGATGGTGCTGCTGTTCTCGGGCTTCGTGCAGAGCCTGACCATGGTGGTGATGTCGGTCGTGCTGCTGCGCTGCTCGGATGAACGCTTCCGCGGACGGATCACGGGCATTCGCATGTTTGCCATCTACGGGCTGCCGCTGGGGCTGCTGGCCGCGGGCCAGCTCATCACCTACATCGGCTATCCGGCGACGGCGACGCTGTATTGCATGATCGGCATCGTGTTCACCATCGTGATTGCGTTGCGCTGGGGCAGTGAGTTGTGGAGCGCCCGGGCGCCGGCCAACGTGATTGGCGGGGCAGCGTGACGGAAATACATTCGCAGACGGTTTGCCGCCGCAATGGTTTTCTGCCGGATCGGTGTTGTCAGTCCGGCGAGAGCCGCCTCGGCCCGCTGACAAACGGGCTGCCGCGCAGGTAGTAGCGCAGCGGCCGGTGCGCTGCGCGATTGATGCCGATGCGCACGCTGGTGCCGATCCGAATGGATGCATCGCCTGCCTGGGGTGCAGCAAGCCAGATCACCTTGCTGCTGCACAGATCGATGCCGTCGATGTCCCGATCGATCGCCATGGCCTGCGCCAGCCGTCCCGGTCCGCGCGTGAGGTCGAGGTGTCGAGTGGTGCTTCGATTCGCGGCCATCTGATCAAGGCCGGCAACCGGTTCCAGGGCGCGGATCAGCACGCCGGCGCCGGTGTCCTCCGGTTCGCTGGACACGTTCAGCATGTGGCATGCGCCATAGATGAAATACACATAGGCATGGCCGTGGCTGAGGAACATCGAGCCATTGCGCGCGGTGCGGCCGCGGAAGGTGTGGCTGGCAGCATCGTTCGTCGGCAGGTAGGCCTCGGTCTCGACGATGCGCCCTGCCATGCGGCCATGCGTTGTTTCGCGCACGACAAACTTGCCGATCAGGAAGCGCGCCAGTTGCCGCGTGTCAAAGGGGAGTTCGCTGCGCCTGAGCCTGCGCAGGCGCAGGCGCGGGCTCGCAGGTGTTGCAGGGCGGAGTGTGGCCGCCCCGCCCGGGGTCGTCGTTACTGCCGCAGCTACTGTTTCTGGCCGAGCTTCTCGACCGTCTTTTTTTCTTCGAGGAATTGCGCACGTGCCCATTTCAGGTATTCATCACCGCCCATGTAATAGACCTCCATGTTGACGGCATCCAGCGCCTTGATCAATGCCGGGTCCTCCTGGGCCTTGCGAAAGCCGTCATGCAGGAACTTCACGATTTTCGGGTCCATGCCGGCCGGGCCGCCGATGCCCCAGGGGGAGTTGGAGACGATGCCCATGCGCTCCTTGAGGGTGGGAACATCCGGGGACTTCGGTGAGCGCACCGGGCCCCAGGTCACAAGCGGGCGCACGTCGCCGCTTTTCACCATGGCCCAGGGCGGCGAACCCACATGCACATCAACCTGGCCGGCACGCAGGGCGCGCAGGCTGTCGGCGCTGCCGGGGTAGGGCACGTTCACCCAGTCGATCCCGGTGCGCTGCGCGATATCCACCATGGTGAGGTGCGGGCTGGTGCCGAGGCCGGGATGGCCATAGGTGACCTTGCCGGGATTGGCCTTGGCATAGGCCAGCAACTCTTCCCAGGTTTTCCACGGCGAGCTGCTGAGCACATTGGTGGCGAACTCGTAACCGGCCACGTTCAGTATCCAGGTGATGTCCTTGATGGGATCGAAGGTGGTGTTCGTCATGTAGGGCAGGCGGAACACGCCGAGCGGCAGTTGCGTGAGCGTGTAGCCATCGGGCTTTGCCGTGGCGACCGCAGTGGCGCCCAGTGCGCCGCCGGCACCCGGCTTGTTTTCCACCAGCACGCGTGCATTCAGCGGCTTGGATACCGATTCGGCCAGTGCGCGCATCGCCAGGTCGGTGGGGCCGCCGGCGGTCCATGGCGAATACATCGTGATGGGCCGTGACGGGAAATTCTGGGCGTGCAGGCCCGGTGTGCTGCAGGCAAGGAATGCCAGCAAGCCACCGCATAACAATCGCTTCATGGGTCTATCCTCCGGTTTGTTTGCCAAACGCGTCATATGTCGTTTTTTGGATGCCGCGCGCCGTTTCCTGCATGACGCACACCGTTTCCTGAATGACGCGCACGTCATGATGCCGCGCTTCCGGCACGCTGTCATCAGACGCGGAACAGCCATGAGGTGAGGGCGAATTCGAACGGATATCCGAACGCCGGGGGGCTTTATGTGCGGGGATTACAGCAGGCAACACAAGGGGAAAAATCCCCTCGTGTGTTGAGGCGATGACCGGAAATGGTGCCTACTGCTTTAAATTGTTTCGCTCGACCACGCCTTTTTCGTCGATGGCGGTTTTCTTCGCCCATTCGACATATTCGTTGCCGGCCATGTAATAGGACTCCATGTTTACGTTGTCCAGGACCTTGAGGTAGGCGGGGTCATCCATGCCTTTGCGGACGGCGTCATGCAGTGTCCTGGCCACCTTCGGGTCCATGCCGGACGGCCCGCCCAGGCCCCAGGGCGAGTTGGAAACGATTCCATAGAGCTCCTTCAGCGTCGGTACGTCTGGCGACTTCGGTGAGCGCACCGGTCCCCAGGTGTTCAGCACGCGCACGTCGCCGCTTTTCACCAGCGCCCAGGGCGGCGCGCCGGCGTGCACGGTGGTCTGTCCGCCGCGCAGTGCCGTCACGGACTGGCTGCTGCCGCCAAAGGGAACACTGATCCACTGGATGCCCAGCTTGCGGCCCAGTTCCTCCATGACGATATGCGGGCTGGTGCCGATGCCGGAATGGCCGAAGCTGATCGCGTTTGGATTCGCCTTGGCGTAGGCCACGAAATCGGCCCAGTTCTTCCACGGCGAATCGCCGCGCACGTTGACCGCAAACTCGTAACCGGCCACGTTGAGCAGAAATGTCAGGTCCCTGATCGGATCGAAGGTCGTTTCGGTCATGTAGCGCAGACGGAACACGCCCAGCGGCAATTGCGCGATCGTGTAGCCATCGGGCTTGGTCTGCTGTGCCATCCATTGCGCAGCGAACGCGCCGCTGGCGCCGGGCTTGTTCTCGGTGATGATGCGCTGTCCCAGCGGCTTCGATGACGCTTCTGCGAGCGAGCGCAATGCCAGGTCGGTGGTGCTGCCCGCCGCCCAGGGCACGAGCAGTGTGACGGGCTTTGCACCGGGAAAACTCTGCGCCTGTGCCAGGCCCGCAACACCGGCGAGCGCGGCAATCAGGATGCCGTTCGATAACCTCATGCGATCCTCCTCCTCGGGTGTCCGGCGCTGATGCACCGGTACCGGGTGATCAGATCACGTCGCAGGCGGGAAGTCATTCAGCATTGCCGAATGGGTTTTTCGCTTCCCTTGAATCCTGCGGTGGTGGTGCTTCAGGGCGTGTCGCATATGCATACACGGTGCCCTGGTCAGTCCGTGGAATGCGGCCGGAGGCCTGGCCTGGAAAATTAATCTGATAACAAATTGATTGAAATCATCTATGTAAAATAAACTAATCCACAATACTGATATTAATTAATTCCAGGAAACTTCGCGGTGCCGGCCCTCATGCCGCCTTGCGGTCGCCGCCGCCGTCATTGCTGTCGTTACGCTTGGCACTGGCGTCTGTGGAGTAGAGCGGATGAACGCCGATGGCAAGGCGGTCCTCCTTTGCCGGGTCGTTCACCAGCGTGCACGTGTCGTTGAACAGCATTGTCGGCCGGGTGTCGCCGTTATAGGGCTTCCAGTCCGGGATGCCCGGATGGTTGGGGTTGCCGGTGCGCGCAAAGGCGAGCCAGGCGTCCTGCACCCTTTCCATCAGCGCCTGCTGTTCGGGGCCCTTGCCAATCATCAGTGAAACTTCGTCCAGCGTGCCGAACACAAAGGGCAGGCACAGGGTATGGGGACTGCCGAGGATGCCGCCGAGCACCGGTGTCTTCCAGGTGAATAGGTACATGTATGCCGGAGCACGGCCCAGCGCTGCCTTGCGTTCTGCCGCGAGCATGTCGTTGCGCCGGTACATGTGGTCGCTGAAGATCAGGATCATGACCTGGCTGGGCGGCATGCCGGGCCGGCGTTTTGCGTAGTCAGCCAGCAGGTGCGCGGCATCGGATTCGGAAATGCTCATGAAGCGAGCCACCCGGCCGCGGGCTTCCTCCATGGTCAGTGCAAAACTCTTCGGTTCCTTGGCCAGCAGCGAGGACACTTCGTTCTCGCAGGTGCCGATCATCATGGGCAGGTCCGCGCCGATCCCGGAGGCCACCGGATCAAAGGGATGCATGGTGAGCGAGCGTCCATCCACCACCGGACGGAAGTCATCGACATCGCCGTTTGCAGCCACGGCTTCGTCGCGCGCCTTGATGAGCCGCTCCATGGGAACGTCCTGCAGTTTGGCAAAGTCCTTCGGGGCGATGTCCAGCACCTTGAGCAGGGCGTCGGTGGAGCGCGCCGCTGCTTCGGGAACTGCCATGCGGATCAGCGATGAGGCGCTTTGCACGATGCCGCGACGGAACAGCCCCATTGCCGAAGGCATGGTCATGAGCAGCCCGACTTTGGAGCCGCCGCCGGACTGGCCGAACACCGTGACGTTGCCGGCGTCGCCGCCGAACGCCGCAATGTTTTCGTTGACCCAGCGCAGCCCCGCCACCATGTCCATGATGCCGGTGTTGCCGGCGTCGGCAAATCTTCCGCTTGCATCCAGATGGCCGAGGTAAGTGTGGCCGAAGCAGTTCAGGCGATGATTGATCGTGATCACCACCACGTCGCCGCGTCTGGCGAGGTAGGTGCCGTCGTAGCCTGTGCCGGCGCCCGAGCCGGTATTGAAGCCGCCGCCATGCAGGAAGAACATGACCGGGCGTTTCCTGTTGTCGTTCACGGCGGGCGTCCAGACATTCAGCACCAGGCTGTCCTCGCCCTTGGGCTGTGCGCCATACATCCAGCGCTTCCATTCGATCGTGGAGGTGCTGTCGCCACCCTGCGGCACGACCTGGCCGTAGTCGAGCGCATCGCGCACGCCGGCCCATGGCTTCACCGGTTGCGGCGGCATGAAGCGGTTGGCGCCTGCGGTGGTGTCGGCGTAATGCACGCCTTTGAAGAAATGAACGCCCTTGTTCACGCCGCCACGCAGTTTGCCGTGGCGGGTTTCGACGACGGTGTTGTCGCTGGCTGTCATGTTCGCTCCTTGTTCGCTCATTTTTGATGTCTGGCCGATGCGCAGTGCCGGTGTCTTCCCGGACGGCTCAATCTTCGGGTTTGATGTTGAACTTGTTGACCACTTCGCGCCATCTCCCAAGTTGGGTATCCAGCATTTTCTGGAATTCCTCGGGTGTGCTGCCCCAGGGCGCGCCACCCTGTTCAGCCTTGAGTTTGGCGTTGGCGGGGGATTTCGCGACCTTCATGAAGGTGTCGCTGAGTTTTTTCAGGATGGCCGGCGGTATGCCGCTGGTGGTCATGACGCCGACCCAGCTGTTGCCTTCGAAATTCCGGAGTGCCGGATCGGATTCCCGCAGCGTCGGCACATCGGGCAGCAGCGGCGAGCGCTCGGCGGTGAGCACGGCCAGCGCCTTGCGCCGCCCGGCACGGATGTCGGGCAGGGCGGGCAGCATGCGCGTCGTGGTCAGGTCCACACGGCCTTCCGACATGTCGAGCATGGACTGCGAATTGCCCTTGTAGTGGATGTGCGTTCCGGTGATGCCAAGCAGGCTGTTGATGTACAGCGCCTCCAGGTGCCCCGAGCCGTTCGCAACGGAGTCAGCCCAGTTGAGCTTCCCTGGCGGATTGGCTCTGGCGTAGGCGATCATTTCCTTCGCATTTCTTGCAGGAAACATTGGCGAAGAGATCATCACCGTGGTCCACTTCGTCATCACCGTGACCGGCTGGAGATCCTTGACCGGATCGTAGGGAAGGTTTTTTTCAAGGATCGCGATCAGCGAGATGCTGTCGGAGGCGGAGATGATGGTGTAGCCGTCCGGCGCGCCCTTGGCGACCACTGCGTAGCCGATGCGTGCGGGATTGCCCGGCTTGAAATCAAGGACGACCGGCTTGCCCAGAAGCTTGCTCGCCTCCTCGGCGTAGGGGCGGTTTTCGATGTCGGTTGCGCCGCCTGCGGTGAACGGCATGATGAAGGTGATGGGCCGGGACGGGTACCTGTCCGGCGATTCCTGGGACAGGACGGGCGCTGACAGCAATGCCGCGGCCGACCCGGCCACTGTGGCAAGGGTGGCAAGATGATGCAGATGCATGGGATTCCTCCTCTGCACCGTTCCGGCGTCGGCGTCCTTGCGCGCGACATGCTCCGACGGTTTGTACACAGAGTGCTGCGAAAAGGAGCCTCTCCTTGCTCCCGGGCTGTGGCGGACAGTGTCCGGTGCCACGAATCAAGTATGCCAGACTTCGTTGATGCTCAACACGGGTGGTTCGCCTCGATGAAGTTGTCCAATGAAAACGCCCCAACGCGCTTTCGCGGGCCGGGGCGTCGTTACCGTAGAAGTTGCGGTTGAAGTGACAGCTGCGTCAGCTCAACTGAATCAGAAGCACATCCTTGCTGCGGTGTATCCTTGCTGCGGTGTATCCGGTGGATGTGTCCTGTTGGCTGATGCAGCCTTGATGGTCTCTCACTGGATCACCTCCTTTCGTGGTTGGGGAGATGCCAGTTTATCAAGCATGGCATTTCACGCAAGGGGGGCGGTGCGCTGAGGGCTAGTCGCCGGTCGGTTTGATGCCGGTGGCCTGGATGAGCTTTTTCCACTTGTCCGTGTCGTTGATGATGGACAGCCGCAGTTGCTCGGAGGTGCTGTTCACCACCTGGCTGCCGCCATCGGACTCGAAGTCCCTGACCTTGGGCGAATTCCTGCCCGCGGTCACGAACAGGGTGTTCAGCCGGTTGACGATCGCAGGCGGCGTCCTGCCTGGAGCGACCAGCCCCATCCAGCTCGAGTACTCGAAGCCGGGGGGAGACTTCTTCGGCAATGGTGGGCACATCGGGAAAGCCGGGACTGCGCTGCAGGCTGGTCACGCCGATGGCGCGGATCTTCCCCGACTTGATCAGGGGCACCCCGGTGGGAAAGGCGACAAAGGTCGCCTGCAGGCGGCCGGCCATCAGGTCGAGCATGCGCTGGCTGGGCTGCTTGTAATGCACAAACGTGACCCGTGTCCTGGTCAGGTAATGCAGCAGTTCGCCGGGCAGGTGGGTGGCGCCGCCCAGGCCACTGGTGCCGAAGTTCAGCTCACCCGGATGTGATCTGGCGTAGTCGATGAATTCCTTCACGTTCCGGTAGGGCGCAGACGGGTGGACCGTGAGGTGAAAGAACTGCTTGGTCAGCATCGCAATGGGTGCGAAATCCCTGACGTTGTCGTAGGGCAGGTCGGGGTAGATCGCGGGCGAGATGACGAAGGGGGCGTTCACGGCAAGCAGCGTATAGCCGTCCGGTGCAGCGCGCGCGACATAGCCGGTGCCGACCGTCGTGCCGCCGCCGCCCTTGTGGTCGAGCAGGAACTGCTTGCCCGCGCTCTCCTGGATGGCCTGCATGTACATCCGCAACTGCGTGTCCATCGTGCCATCGCCCTCATAGGGAATGACGATGACGACCGGCTTGGCCGGGTAGTTGTCGGGGGCCTGCGCGTGCAGGCTGGCGGGAATGGCCGCCGCCGAAATCAAGGTGGATAAGAGAAGCTGCTGCAGTTTCTGCATGCCTGTTCCTCCTTGTCGCCGTTCTGACGCCGGACGCCGTCTCAGGCGCATGCGGGTGAGCGGACGCACCGACTGGCGATCTCTGCCGGGTGGCCTGCTGCCTTGGTTTTGCGGCGAGTATGCCAGAGTTGCACGATCACGTTTATCCGGGTCGCATTCACATTTGCGGATGTAAAATGCCGCCTCTGCGCTGTAACCACAATTTTGAGGAGGAAGGGCAATGGAACTGGGAATTTCCGGGAAGACAGCGCTGGTTACGGGCGCGAGCATTGGCATCGGCCGCGGCATTGCGATCAAGCTGGCCAGCGAGGGCGTGCGCCTCGCCATGATGGCGCGCCGGCGTGCCCTGCTGGATGAAGTGGCCAAGGAAATCGTCGCCAAGGGCGGCGTGCAGCCGGTGATCATCGAATGCGATTTCCTGCGCGAGGACGCTGCCGATTTCATCGCCAAGTCTGTGCTGGATGGCCTGGGTTCCGTGGACATCCTGGTGAACAATGCCGGGGGCAGCCGCAAGTTCGACATCCATTCCACCGACGAGCAGTGGATGGAGGCGCTGACGCTGAATTTCATCCGCCAGCGCCAACTGACGCACCGCCTGTTTCCGCAGATGATCGAGCGCAAGTGGGGCCGCATCATCAACATCACCGGCAAGAGCGAACCTGAAGGCATGAACGGCGCGTTTGCCGCCAAGGCCGGCATCCACTCCTGGGCCAAGGGCCTGTCGCGCGACATCGGCAAGCACGGCATCACCGTGAACTGCATTCCGCCGGGACGCATCATCAGCGAGCAGATCCTGCGCAACTACACGCCGGAATATCGCGCCTGGCAGTCCGAGCATGAAATCCCGGTTGGCGAATACGGCCAGCCGGAGGACATCGCGAACCTGGTGGCGTTCCTGGCGTCGCCAGTCGCGCGCTACATCACCGGCACGGTGATTCCGGTGGATGGCGGACTGAGGCGCTACTCGTTTTAAGCGTAGTATCCCCGGACCAAGGATGCGCACATCCCCGCAGAGGGAGGCGCATCCTCCGCAGCATGATCGACTCGTCACGTACCAAAGGAGGCATCGTGAAATCCGTCATCGCATTGTTGCTCGCCGCTGTTTGCGGCGTTGTCGCTCCGTCGTACGCCCAGACCTATCCGAACAAACCCATCCGCTTCCTGATTCCGTTTGCCCCGGGCGGCAGTTCGGAAATCATCGCTCGCCTCGTCACGAACGAGATGGCGAAGAGCATGGGGCAGACCTTCATCCTCGAGAGCAAGGCCGGTGCCGCCGGCAACGTGGCCATGGAAGACACGGCGCGATCGGCGCCGGACGGCTACACGCTGATCCTCGCCCATATCGGCACCATGGCGGTGAATCCCTACATGTTCGAGAAGCTGCCGTTCGACACGAACCGCGATTTCACGCCGATCTCGCTGTGGGTCAAGGTGCCGCAGCTCTACGTGGTGAATGCCGAGGTGCCGGTGAAGGACCTGCGCGAATTCGTGAAGCTTGCGCAGTCCAAACCGGGTGCCATCAGCTATGGCTCGGCCGGCATCGGCTCTGCAGGCCACCTGTCCACCGAGTATTTCAAGATGGTGGCCAAGCTCGACCTGCTGCATGTGCCGTACAAGGGCAGCGGCCCGCAACTCATCGACCTGGTGGCGGGACGCAATCAGTTTGCCGTGCTGGGCACGCCGCCGCTGATGCCGCACATCCGCTCGGGGAAACTGCGCGCCCTGGCCATTGGCTCGTCGCAACGTTCGCTGCTGCTGCCCGATGTGCCCACCGTGGCCGAGCAGGGCTATCCCGGATTCGAGACCTCGCAATGGTATGGGCTGATGGGGCCGGCGAAAATGCCGGACGCCGTCGTCAAACGCCTGGCCGATGAATCCGCCAAGGCCGTGAAGACCCAGTCGGTGCGTGAACGCTTCAATGCCGATGATGCGATTGGCGTGGGCGGGACGCCTGCGGAGTTCGTCGACTTCATCCGCGTCGAACAGGCACGCTGGAGCGAGGTGGTGAAGAAGGCGAACATCAAGCCGGAGTAGGGGGCTGCACGTTGTAATTATTGTGATCAATTACAGAATAGTCCCGACTTTTCATAGGAAAGTACGGGGCTATTCTGATCAATCAATTGCGGTGCTCTAGTCCGAGGTCAGCAGCTTCAGCGCCGGATCGATGATGCTGTCGGCGATTTTGTCGAGTTCTTCTGCGGTGAGGTTCTGGATCGGGTGCGGCACGTAGATCACCGCCGGCTCGAAGCCCAGGGTGTTGGACTGCATTTCCATGGCATCGGTAAATCCGGTCGTGACGACCGTGACGCCGGGAATGCCGCTGGCGTCCATCTTGATGAGGTCGTGCAAACTGCACGACGTGCAGGAGCCTCAGTCGGATAAGCCGACCAGGACGACGTCGCACTCCCTCACCACCTGTTCCATGATCTCTGGCGGGCAGGTCTTGGCATTGGTGGGCTTGGCGAAGCGCTTGGTCTTGAGGCCGCGCTCGGCGAGGCGTTTTTCCACCTGGTCGAGGAATTCCGGCGAGCGCGTCTTGCCGATGCTGAACAGGCCCACGGAGAGGCCCTCCAGCGATTTGGGCGGTGTCTTGCGTGCCCGTTTCACCGAGGATGTTTCCGCGGTGGGATCTCGCAGTGCTTCATTCATGCGCGTTCCTCCTCATTCACGTACTTCTCTGGTTACGGGACCGACTTCTGCGGGCTTGGAACCCCATCCGGGCAGGATGCCGCTGAACAGCCCTGCAGGACCGCCTGCGCGGACGATGAGCAACCCGTCGGGGGCGAACTTGGGGACCATCTCATTGGCACGGCCGGGGTCGATGCCCAGCGGAATGCCATCGGCACCGGCGATGATGTCCTTGCCGGGGCGTACGGAATAGCGGTTCAGCGCTTCGGTGATCTGCTTCCGGCCCCAGCCGCCGTCGCGGAAGATGGCGTAGTGCTCGGGTGATAGCACGATCACGGCATGGGCTTTCTGCGCGCGTGGATGACCGATGGTGTTGAGGCCCATGCCGAAGGATCTCGCCAGTTGCTCGGGCGTGCGCGACTTGTCGTCGTGGAAGGTCTCGACGCCGTGGCCCTGGAACAGGGTTACAGCGGACTGCTCGCGCTTGAATCCCTGGGACACGTGATAGGGCTCCCAGGTCGGATCCGTTTCGTCTTCGGCAAAGCAGAACGTGATCTTGCCCGGGCTGCCGAGCGCAGCGCGATCGACCTCGCCGGGGCGACCGCCGCCGAAATTGCGCACCAGCAGTTGCAGCGCGCGACCGATCGTGTTGTTGGCGCGGTTGCCCTGGCCCAGCGCGTTGAAGCCCCAGTTCATGCCCAGCTTTTTTGCAATCGGGCCGTTGACGATGACGATGGGGCCGCCGAAGGAGGTGGTGGCCAGTATCCCGTGCAGGGAAAAATACGGCACCAGTGCCGTCTCGACCACGGCGAGGACCAGCGGCATGTACTCGGGCTTGCAACCGGCCATGACCGCGCTGATCGCGACCTTCTCGACGGTGCACTCGGGCAGGAAGGGCGGGATGCGGCCGATGATTTCGTCGGGCTTGCGCTTTGTGCCGGAGAGCATGCGCAGGATGCGCACGTCGGTGGGCGGTACCACCGGCAGGCCGTCGCTCCAGCCGCGCTCGAAGCAGGCCTCGATGGGATCGTCCCAATCGCCCAGTTCGATCTTGCGCGATTTGAGGCCGGACTCGCCGTAGCGCACCTGCAGGTGTTCGGCAGCGCCGGGGGCGACGCTGAGCGAGCCGCAACCCGGCTGGAATTCAGGCAGTCCCTTGCCGAGATCGGGCTGGCCGGTGATGCGGCGCCACTCGCGCACGTCCCAGCCGTAGGTGCGGTCCACCTCGCGACCCTTTTCCATGCGGATCAGCGTGGGCACGAACTCGATGTTGTGGCGCCAGGATTGTTCCAGCTCGCGATCGTCGAGCACAGCAGAGACGTTGCGGGGAAATGCAGGATCGTCCTGCGAGATGAGGCAGGTATCCGTTCCGGACAACTGCTGCAGCACCGGCTCGATCAGCTCGCAGGTGGGGCAGTCACGCTTGGCGAAAATCACAAAACCTGTTTCTGGCAGCATGATCAAAGCCTCCCTTGGATCAAACCATTGTAGCTGCCTGACGGCGGATGGGTTTCAACCCACCGGCCGCCACGGCGCGGACGGTCCCTCGGTGCCCGGTTCGATGTCATTGCGCAGCCCGCGCATCACGCGGCTATGCATATTGTAGGCGCCGATCAGCACCATCAGCTCTACCAACTGCTGCTCGCTGAAATGGGCTGCGGCCTCGGCGAACACCGCGTCGGGCACGTCAGCGTCGCGCGTGAGCACATCGGTGCAGGCCAGCGCGGCCTGCTCCCGGGCGCTGAACGCCTGCGAGGCGCGCCAATCGTAAAGCGCCTCCACTTCTGTGGTGCTCAGGCCGGCCCTGTCCGACAGCCGCGGCACGTGAATGCGGAAAATGTACTCGGTGCGGTTGAGTATGGCCACCCGGATGATGACGATCTCGCAAATCCGCAGGTCGCCGGAGAACGTGCCGCGCAGGGTGCTGTTGAAGGTCTCCCAGGCATCGGCGACGGCCGGGGAGTTGAGCAGCAGGCGATAAACGTTGATCAGCTTGCCGCCGCGGTTGCCCTTGAGCTTTCCGATTAAGGGGGCGAGGTCCGGGTGTTTGTCATCGTCGATAAGGGTGACGCGAGCCATGAACCGCTTCCTCCTTGGAGTTGCCCTGTGACCGGTGTTGTTCGATGCGGGTTCATTTTAGTCCCCGCTGCTGCTTTATTTTGTTATTCGAGCTTGATGTTCCCGGTCTTGATCACCCTGGTCCAGCGGTCCACTTCACTGTGCAGGTAGGTGCTGAATTCCTCAGGGCTGGTGCCCAGTGCCTCGACGCCCTCCTGGGCGAACTTGGCCTTCATCTCGCCGTCCTGCAGCGACTTGAGCATTTCCGCATTGAGTCGCCGGACGATGGCGGGCGGAGTCTGGGCGGCGGCCAGCACACCGTTCCACGACCCCATCTGGAAGCCCGGCATCACGGTCTCGCTGAGCGTGGGGACGTCCGGCAGCTGGGCCGAGCGCTTCAGGCTGGCGATGCCCAGCGCCTTGACGCGGCCTTCCTTCACCAGTGGCGGCATGCCACTCTGGCTTTGCATGGCGAACTGTATGCGGCCTCCGATCAGGTCCTGCAGCGCAGGCGCCGAGCCCTTGTAGGGCACGTGCAGCGCCGTCAATCCGTTGGTCTGCAGGAACAGCGCCGCCCCCAGGTGCACGATGCTGCCGGCACCTGCCGAGCCGTAGGCCAGCTTGTCCGGGTTCGCCTTGACGTAGGCAATGAACTCGGCGGCGGTCTTGGCAGGAACCGAAGGATTGACGAACAGCAACTGCGGCGAGGTGGCGTAAAGGGTGATCGGGGTGAAGTCCTTGAACAGGTCGTAGCTCAGCTTCTCGCCGAACGCGGGGCTGAGCACCTGGCTGGGCGTGGCAAACAGCAGGTTGTAGCCGTCCGGCCGCGAGCGCGCCACGTACTCTGCAGCGATGCTGGTATTGGCGCCCACCTTGTTCTCCACCAGGGCAGATGTGTTCATCTGCACGGCCAGCTTCTGCGCCATGAGGCGCGCCACCACGTCGGTGATGCCGCCGGGCGCAAACCCGACCACGACTCTGATGGGCGACGACGGATAGCTGTCCTGCGCCACCACCGGCCCGGCGCAGATGAGTGCTGCCACTGCAACGGCAATCCTGGTTGCTGTCCTGAACATTGCTCCTCCTTGGTGTGGTTTGAGTTCTTGCTCCCGCGTCAGCCGCGCTGGGCGGCCAGCAGGGTCTGGTATTGCTCCAGATATTGCGAGGCATTCACGATTTTCGCCGCGACGATGGTGGTGCGGCCGGATTTTGCAGCGACACCCAGCGCGTCGCCCAGGGCGTTCTCGCTGTCCACCTTGATGCAGTCGGCGCCGAAGGCCCGGGCCAGATGCTCCCAGTGGATCCCGCCAAGGTCGGTGCCGTAGCGCAGCGCGCCCTTGAGTTCCTGCTTGAGGCCCATGACGCCGAGGCCGCCGTTGTCCAGCACCAGAATCGTGATGGGCAGGTTTTCCTTGACGCAGGTGTGCAGCTCGGCGATGGCCATGAGGAAACTGCCGTCGCCGATGAAAGCCACCACCGGCCGCTGGGGATGGGCGATGCGGGCCGCCATGGCGGCCGGCACGGCAAAGCCCATGGAGGCGATGCCGTTGGAAACCAGATAGTCGCGCGGCGCATAGACGGGCCACTTGGGCACGCTGAACAGCCTGCCGGCACCGACATCGCAGGTGGCGATGGTGTCGCGCGGCAGCACACTGCGGGCGATGTCCATGAGGCGCTGCGGCGTCAGGCCCTTGCCCGGCGATTCGAGCGCAGCATCCAGTTCCTGCCGGAATGCCCGCGCGGGCTTTTCGCCCCACGCGCCTTCCGGGGCGCTGTGGCACAGGGCAGTCAGCAGGCCCTTCAGGTCGCTGCAAACTTCCACGGTGGCAGGCACGATGGCGTCGAGGTTGCGCACCCCGGACAGAGCCAGCACCGGAACGGTGTACGGCCAGGGCAGCGGCTGCAGTTCCACTGCGTCCAGGCCTACCGTGATGATGAGGTCGGCCTGGCTGATGAGCTTGCGTTCCATCTGCCCGCCGAAAATGCAGCCTGCACTCAAGGCGTGGTCTTCCGGGATGACGCCTTTGCATTTGGTGGTGGTGAACACCGGTGCGCCCAGCTTCTCGGCGAATGCCACAAGTTCCGCACTGGCCTTGCTCCACAAGGTTCCCAGCCCGACCAGCAGCACCGGACGCTTCGCCGCCTTGAGCAGTCGCAGGGGCGCGGCAAGGCTGATCGCATCGGGGCTGATGAGTGCCGTTTCCGGCAGCAGCGGGGCGCTGCCCATGCCACCCACGGCTTCCTTCATGCGTTCGTCAGCGGGAATGTCCAGTTGCACCGGCCCGGGCGCATGTGCCGTTGCCGTGAGGATGGCGCGGCGTGCCTGGCGATGGACGGCCTCGGCATTCACCGATGAATTCCACTTGGTGATGGGAGCGTAGAGCGCGAGCTGGTCCAGCCGCTGGCGAAGCCCGGTGGCATAGGCGGGTCCGGCGCACTGGTCGGTGATGGCGATCAGCGGGCATCGATCCATCCAGGCGTGGGTGACGCCCAGCACCATGTTGGCGGCGCCCGGCGCGCGCGTGGACAGGCAGACACCGGGGCTGCCCGTGATCTCACCCCAGGTGGCGGCCAGCATGGCGCCCGCGCTTTCCTGCTTCATGAGTATGAAGCGCATGCCGCGCTGCCGCGCGGCCTCGATCATCTCCAGCGATTCCTCGCCCGGGATGCCGACGATGAAGGGCGTGCCGGCCTGCTCGAAGGATTCAACCAGTACTTCAACGACGCTGGACATGAGGCCTGATGCTCCCGGATCGGGCTGAAGGGGAAAACGATTATGATCTTTTCTGCAAGTAGAGCTATTCTTTGAATGTCAATTCGGATTGATTGATATCAATCTATTTTTCTCGTCCGGTGACCGGAGTGCTGCACGGCCCCCGTATCACGGGGGCCGCAATGAAGTGAGTCTATTCCGGTTTCATGCCGGCGGCCTTGACCACCGGCGTCCAGCGCTTGAGGTCGTTGACCATGACCTTGGCAAACTCCTCGGGGGTGCTGCTGAAGGCATCGATGCCCAGCTTGGCCAGCACTTCCTTCATTTCCTTGTCGTTCACCACCGCGGCAATGTTCGTGTTCAGCTTCAGCACCACGTCGCGCTGCATCTTTGCCGGGCCCGCGAATCCGTACCACAGCCCGGCGTCGTAGTCCTTGATGCCCTGCTCGGCGATGGTGGGGATGTCGGGTGCAGCCTGCGAGCGCTTTTCGCTCGTCATGCCGATGGCGATCATCTTGCCGGCCTTCACGTGCGGCAGCAGCGTCGAGGGCGGCGAGAAGCTCATCATGACTTCATGGGTGAGCAGCGCCTGGGCGGCCGGCGCCGCGCCCTTGTAGGCCACGTGCTGCAACTGGATGCCGGTGACCTGGCCGAGCAGCGCGCCTGCCAGGTGCCCCGCAGAGCCCGAGCCGGAGGTGCTGAAGGTGAGTTCATTGGCCGGCCGGGTCTTCGCGTAGGCGATGAGTTCCTTCAGGTTCTTGAAGGGAGCCGCGTCGTGCGTCACCAGCAGCAGCGGTGCCGCGCCCACCATGGTGATGGGCGTGAAGTCCTTGATCACGTCATAGGGCATGCTGTCGTAGATGGCCGGGTTGTACACGTGCTGTGTCGGCAGCAGGATGATGGTGTAGCCGTCCGGCGGCAATTTCGCCACGTAATCTGCACCGACGATGGTATTGGCGCCGGGCTTGTTCTCGACAATGACCGACTGGCCGAGTTTCGGGGTCAGTTTCGCCGCGATCGCGCGGCACATCACGTCATTGCCGCCGCCGGGTGCGTAAGGCGAAATGATGCGCACCGTCTTGGTGGGAAAGTTCTGCGCAAGGGCGCTGCCGGCTGCAAGGCAAAGGGCCGTTGCACAAAGCAGGCTGGCGCCCGGCAGGCCGGCGGGGCGGGTGTTCCTGGGGATACGGATGGACATCAGTTCTCTCCTTGTAATCGAAATTCGTGTTCGGGCAATGCCTGCCGCAGGTGCCTGCGCGGTATCGCCGGCAGTGCTGCGGTCTTGTTTTTCAGATGGCCCTATCGTAGCGCATCGTAGCGCAGTCCGGCACCGCCCATCAGGGGAATTTTTGCGCGCCATTCTGCAATCCACCCGCCAGGCGGCATGGCACATTCGATGGGATATAGTTGGGCATCCGGCGGTCGTTTTTGCGGGTCTGCATCGGCGCACCGCAGCCGAATAAAAATTCCATATTGTGAATACCGTCGCGAATATGGCGACACGCAAAGGAGAGATGCAATGAGTACAGAGGCGATGATCCTGCTGAAGTGCCCGACCTGCCCGGCGCAACTGCCGCCGGATGCGGTCAGGCAGATGGCGACAGCTTTCGGTGCCGCGCGTGCGCGGACCTGCGAGGCACTGGATGGGACTGAGACTTATATCTACCTGGAAATCGACAAGGCGCAGCAGCAGCCGGCATTTGCTGCGGCGGTGGGGGACAAGACTCGCGAATTGTTCGGCAGCAGCGGCGTGAAGGCTGTGGCGATGACGCGTGTGGCGGAAAAGGCCGGTGCATCGGCGGGACAGGTGGCGCCTTTTTTCTATACCGTGGAGATCACCGCCAGCGCGGAGCGCATGCCGGAAGTTTCGGGATGGTATGACGGCGAGCACATGCCCGACCTGGCCTCAGTGCCCGGCACGGTTCGGGCGCGGCGCTTCCTCAGCCATGGCGCGGAACAGACCTCGTATGCCTGCTACGACATCACCACTTCGACGATACGCGAGACGCCGGAGTGGCAGTCCAAGCTGGGCACGCCCTGGAGCAACCGCGTGCGGCCGCACTTCCTCAACCTGAAGCGCAACATGTTCCGCGCGCTGCCGGTCACGGAGTTCACCAACGCCTGAACAGGCTTGTGCTCCATCAGAGGCGCGACTGTTCGGGCACGCGAGGTGCAGGGCACATCGCGTTCAATCAGAATTGACATAGAGGCGGGACATGCAGGCACTGGCCGGGATGCGCATCATCGACGTGACACGGGTCGTTGCCGGCCCGTATTGCACCTTTCAACTGGCGCTGCACGGTGCCGACTGCATCAAGATCGAGGAGCCGGGGCGGGGTGATCCGGTGCGCTGGAGCGGCGCGGGCAGCACCACCGAGTTCCGCAAGCGCGGCATGGCGACGAATTTCCTGCCGCAGAACGCCAACAAGCGTTCCATCACCCTTGACCTGCGCAAACCCGAAGGCAAGGCGGTCTTCCTTGACCTGGTGCGCGGTGCCGACGTGGTGGTGGAGAATTTCCGCGCCGGAGTCATGGACGGCCTGGGGCTGGGTTATGCGGACCTGAAGAAAATCAATCCGAAGCTGGTGTTCTGCTCCATGACCGGCTACGGGCAGCTGCCGCCGAAGCGCCACCACACGGCCTATGACGGCTCGATACAGGCGGCTGGCGGCATGATGAGCGTCACCGGCACGAAGGAAACGGGCCCGCTCAAGGTGGGGCCGGTGATCATCGATTACGCCACCGGCATGGCGGCGGCCTTTGCCATCGGCATGGCACTGCTGCAGCGCGAACGCAGCGGCGATGGACAGTACATCGACGTGTCCATGCTCGACACGTCGCTGACCATGATGAGCGCGAACGTGGTGGACTACCTGTGTACCGGCAATGTGCCCGCGGCACACGGCAATGCGCCGGCCAGCCGCAGTCCGTCCTCGGGCATCTACGACACGCTGGAGGGCAGGCTGTCGATCAATGCCACCGAGGACCACCAGGCGCGGCGGCTGTGCCGTGCGCTCGGCCTCGGTCACCTGCTCGAGGATCCGCGCTTTGCCGAACTGGAAGAGCGGCGCAAGCACGGCCCGGAACTGGCTGCGGAGTTTGCCCGCGTCCTGATGACGCGCACGGCGGTCGATTGGGAGCAGCGGCTGAATGATGCCGGCGTGCCGGTGGGCTGCATCCGCAACATTGCCGAGGTCATGGCCCATCCGCAGGTGACCGGGCGCGGCCTGGTGCACCGCTTCAAGGACGTCGAGGCCGCAGGAGGCGATGTACCGATCCTGATGGCGCCGTTTCGTTTCGAACACGACGGGCCGAAGGCGGTTACGCCGCCGCCCACGGTGGGTCAGCATACCGAGGACATCCTCAAGGGCCTGGGTTATGACGATGCGAAGATCGGCGGGCTGCGCAAGGCCGGGGCGATCTAACGGCAAACGCATGATGGGAATAAGAGGGCACCGGCCGGCGTTTGCGAGCCATGCGCGCCGGATTCGCCGGCTGCGCAAATGGCGGTCCAAAGGAGGTTTCATGAAACGTATGTCCCTGATGATTTTTCTCTGCGCCGGCGCGTTCGCATCTGGCGGCGTTTTCGCACAACAAAACACGAATGTGCGCGGCACCGTGACGGCTTTTGACGGCAAGGTGATTTCCGTGAAGTCGCGCGCCGGCGCCGATGTCCAGATTGAGTTGCCGGAATCGGTCAATGTGGCTGCGACGAAGGCGATCACGCTTGCCGACATCAAGCCGGGCACGGTGCTGGGCGTGACGACGGTCAAGCGTCCGGATGGCGCCATCGTGGCCATTGACGTTCGTCCGCTTTCGCCCACTGCAAACCAGGGGCTGTCGCCCTATGACCTGCAGCCGGGATCGACGATGACAAACGCTGCGCTCGAGGGAACGCTGGAGTCTTCGGGTGGGCAGGAACTCACGCTTAACTACAAGACCGGAACGGTGAAGGTGCTCGTGCCACCGGGTACGCCGATGTCGCAGTCGGTGCCGGGCGGCCGTTCGGACATCAAGCCGGGTGAAACGATTTTCGTCGCGGCCCGTCCCGGCGAAGATGGGAAGATGGTGGCCGTACGCGTGCAGGTCAGCAAGGATGGCGTGAAGCCCACTCAATGATTCGCGCAAGTCAATCTGCGTCAGGCATCACCTGTGTGGCAGCGCTGCTTGCTGCCGTGTTGGGTGGCTGTGCCACGGCCCCGCTGCACGACGGCAGGATAGACCGCCTGTCTCCGGAACAGATGGCGGCGTTGGCAAAGTCGGGCGATCCGGCCAGGGCCGGCGAGGCCACGCGCCTGACCGAGCAGGCCGACCGCGATGCGGCGCAGGCCAGGGCGCGCCAGGCGCAGATCGAACGCGAACGCGCCCGTGAATTCCAGCGGCAGCGTGAATGGGACCTCCGTTATGGTCCGTACGGCTACTGGTCATTCGGTTTCGGCTATCCCTACGGACCGCGTCGCCCCGGATCATTCTGGCGATACGGCTTTTGATCACTTCTGATTAACCATTGAGGCAGCGACAAACATGCATGCAGAACTTCCCGGCGTAAAACTCTGGTACACCGACAGCGGCGGCAGCGGCCAGCCCATCGTGCTGCTGCATGCCAATACCGGCACCAGCGCGAACTGGGTGAGCCAGACCGAGGCGTTCTCCAAAGCAGGCTTCAGGGTCATCGCCTTTGATCGCCGCGGCTGGGGACGGAGCTTTGCGAATCCGGCGACCGGTCCCCAGCCGGGAACGGTGGCCGAAGACCTGCATGCGCTGGTCGAACACCTCAAGCTGGAGAAATTCCACCTGCTTGGCGTCGCCGGCGGCGGCTTTGTTTCGCTGGACTATGCCGCCTGGCATCAGGAGCGGCTGTTCAGCCTGATCATCGGCGCGAGCACCGGCAACATCACCGAGCAGGCCGAGGTCGATTTCCGGGCGCGCTTCACGCTGCCGGGGTTTCGCGAACTGCCGGCGAAGTTTCGTGAGCTGGGATCGTCCTACCTTGGCGAAAATCCGGAGGGCGTTCGCGAGTGGGAGCATATCGAGGAGCATGCCCGGCAGACCGACGCGCCGGCCATGCCGCTGCTGCGCACGCCCAATACCTACGCGAAGGTCGCGACCATCAAGGTGCGCACGCTGCTGGTGATAGCCGGGGCCGACCTGCTGGCGCCGCCGTCGCTGATGCGCCACTGGGGGGCGAAACTGCCGAATGCCGAGTTCGCCACGGTATTCGATGCCGGGCATTCCATTGCCTGGGAGCGGCCGGAGGAATTCAATACCGGCGTGCTGCGCTTTCTCGGGGCAGCCTGACGCTGATCTGCCATTGATAACAAATATTGCATAAATACGCTCTTATTAATGGGATAATTCGTAATTCGATAATATTGTAAATCCTGCCGGGTGCCTGCTGGCAGGGGGCGGCCCTCGTGCTTGCTGCGGCGCAATCTGCATTTCTGCTTTCCTAATGCCGCATCTTTCCTTACTATCTGTCCTCATTGCATGCCGCAGAGCCTGCAATCCCCGGGAGAGCGGGGCGATGCCTGACTAAAAAAATATTTGACGCGGAACATCCGCGCACCTGGCTCGTCATCTCAAGGAGGAAGCATGCGCTGTACCAAAACGTTTCTGAGCGCCGCGCTCGGGGCACTTGCCTGCCTGTCAACCGCAGTTACCGCCCAGCAGGATTTCCCTGCCCGGCCATTGCACATGTTCACCATGTTCGCAGCCGGTTCGCAGTCGGATCTTGCCGCGCGCTTTACGGCGGGCAAGCTCACCGAGCAACTGGGTGTCGCGGTCATCGTGGAAAACCGCGGCGGTGCCGGCGGACTGATCGGCGCGCGCGAGACCCTGCGCACCCAGCCCCTCGGATACAGCCTGCTGTTCGCGCAGCAGCAGCTGGTGGGCAACCTCGTTGCCTACAAGGATCCCCAGTACAAGCTGGAGGATTTCGCCACGGTGGGCGTCATGGGTATCACGTTCTATGCGCTCATTTTCAATACGACATCGGTGCCCTCGAAAACGCTTTCAGAATTCGTGGCGTTTGCCAAGGCCAACCCCGGCAAGCTGAACTACGGTTCCCTCGGGCCGAGCACCGGCAGCACCATCCTGGCCGAGCGCTTCAAGCAGGCGGCCGGCATCGACATGGTGATGGTGCCCTTCAAGGGTGGTGATCCCGTGGCGCAGGCGCTGCTGGCGAATGATGTGCAGGTGTACTTCGCCACGCTCAACACCGCCCGCACGCGCATGCGCAACGCCAACATCAGCGGCCTGGCGGTGACGGCGGAGCGGCGTTCGCAGATCCTGCCTGACCTGCCGACGTTCAAGGAGAACGGCTATCCCGGCATTGTGCTGGGCTCATGGTCGGCGGTGATGGCGCCGTCTTCGGCGCCCGCGGCCATTCTCCAGAAGCTGAAGGAGACCATGGTGCGCGTCAAGGCCGATCCGGCCACGATTGCGCAACTGCAGAAGCAGGAGATCGAGCCCTGGACCGGCACGACGGATGAATTCACCGCCTACATCAAGGCCGAAGGCGCCGCGCTGGCTGCGGACTACAAGCGCCTGAAGATTCCGGTGCTTGACTAGGAAAGCCGGGCCCGCCTCAGGTGGGCAGGCGTGAAACATCTCTGGGATGACATTCCCGGAGCACAACCCCGTTCATTGCAGTGATTGCTGCAACTGTCTTTCAACAGGAATTCAACAGGAGAAAAGCGACGTGAGAAACCTCAAGCAATGGATTGTTGCCACGCTCGTGACTGCGACGCCGCTGGCAAGCGTCATGGCGCAGGACTTTCCGGTTCGGCCGGTCAGGCTGGTGACGATATTTGCACCGGGATCCGCATCCGATGTGCATGCGCGCTTCCTGTCGGCAAAGTTGTCGCCCATCCTCGGCCAACTGGTCGTGGTGGACAACAAGCCCGGTGGCGGCGGATTGGTGGCGACCCGCGATGTATTGCGCACCCAGCCCTTCGGCTACAGCTTCCTGTATTCCACGCCGGAGTTTGTGGGCAACACGATTGCCTACAGGGAACCAGGCTACAAGCTGGATGATTTCACCGTCATGGGGCCGTTCGGCCTGGGATCCTACGGATTGATCATCAACAACAATGCCATCCCGGCAAAAAACGTTGCGGAACTCATTGCCTATGCCAGGGCCAATCCGGGCAAGTTGAACTATGGGTCGCTGGGCCCGACGGCGGCCAACACCATCCTGGCCGAACGCTTCAAGGAGGCTACGGGCGTCAACATGGTCGGCATTCCGTTCAAGGGCGGTGATCCGCTGTCCGTGGCGCTGCTGGCCGGGGACATCCACGTCTACTTCGCCACCTTCTATACCGCCATGCAGCGCATGAAGAACAAGCAGATCACCGGGCTGGCCTCGACTTCGCCGGAACGCATGAAAGCCATGCCGGAACTGCCCACGCTGAAGGAACTGGGCTATCCGAACATGATCATGACCTACTGGTCTGCGGCCTTTCTGCCGGCCACCACGCCCAAGGCCTATGTTCAGCGCCTGCAGGATGCGCTGAAGCAGGTGACCTCGACCCAGGAAACGAAGGACCTGCTGGCCAAGCAGGCCATCGATACCTGGCCTGGCACCGTGGATCAGTTCGCGGCCTTCATCAAGAAGGAAGGCGTGGACCTGCAGGCGGATTACAAGCGACTGAGCATTCCGCTGATGGATTAGAAAGAAAAAACGCGTTTTTCAGGAGTCATCGCAGGAGATAAAAAGGAGGGATTCATGCTGGCGTTGAGAACGGTTGCGGCAGTGGCAGCAATGGCGGGAATCGCAGCGGCATTGTCGTGCACTGTAGTCCGGGCACAGAACTACCCGGTGCGCCCGGTGCGCATGATCTATGTGTACGAGGGTGGCGGCGTGTCCACGGTCATGGCACGGATTGCCGCGCAGAAACTGGGTGAGCAGATCGGGCAGCCGGTGGTCTTCGAGGCCAAGCCCGGCGCCGGCGGCCTGATCGGCACGCGCGAGGCGCTGCGTTCACAGCCGCTGGGCTACACGCTGCTGTTCTCGACGACCAGCCTGATCGGCAACCTCCATGCGTATCGCGATCCGCAGTACAAGCTGGAGGATTTCACGCCGATCGGTGTGCTGGGTGAAATTCCGCTGGCCATGATCATTCATGACTCGGTGCCGGCAAAGACACTGCCGCAGTTCATTGCCTATGCCAAGGCGAATCCGGGGAAGATCAACTACGGCTCGATCGGTCCCAGCGCGGCCGGCACCATCCTGTCCGAGCGCCTAAAGCAGGCCGCTGACATCGACATGACGATGATCTCGTTCAAGGGCGGTGATCCGGCCAGCATTGCCCTGTATGCCGGCGACATCCACGTCTATTTCGCCACGCTTGGCGTGGCGCGCCAGCGCTTGAAGAACCCGCACATTCTCGGCATGGCGGTGACGGTCGATCGGCGCACGCCGGCTTTCCCGGACATGCCGACCTTCAAGGAACTGGGTTTTCCGGTCATGGAGATGGGTACCTGGCATGCCATGTTCATCCCCTCGGACACGCCCAGGCCGATCATCCAGAAACTGCAGACCGGCATGCGTGCCGTGACCGTGTCGGCCGAGTTGCGGGAACAGTTGCAGAAGAACGACGAGGATCCGTGGGCCGGGACGCTGGATGAATTCATCACCAAGATGAAGGTCGAGAACGCGGCGATGGGCGCTGACTACAAGCGCCTTAATCTCCCTGTTCAGGACTAGCGGAAGCGGTGCGGTCGCGCCGCCGCGGCGCGCATTGAAAAAAGAGCCCTGGCGGATGACCGCCAGGGCTCTTTTCTTGTGCAGGTCAGGGAGGCTGGTTCAGCGTTTTCCGCGCTGGAAGAATTCGAGTGTCATGGCTGCACATTCATCCGGACGTGCACCACCCGCATGCCAGCCGTCGCCCTTGATCACTCGCAGCTCGGAGTTTTTGATGGTGCGCTGCCAGCCCTCTGTTTCATCGACCTTGTGCAACGGGCCCTTGTCCCCGGTGATGACCAGCGTCGGGCAGGCGATGCGCCTGACGTCCTCGGTGATGTCCACGGCCGGCACCCAGCGCAGGTAGCTTTGCAGCGTGGTCTTGGGGGTCTTCGCCATCAGGTCTATCCACCATTCGATCGCTTCAGGCGGCAGTGCCGTGCCGAAGCGGCCGGGCATGGTCTCGCGTGCCCAGGCCTGCACGCCGCGTGACTCGATGATCTCCAGCCAGGCTTCGGTTTTCGGTCCGACCACCGGGGCGGTGGAGAGCGCCAACTGCGTGACCTTGTCCGGGTTTTCCACGGTGTACTTCATGGCGATCGTTCCGCCACTCTTGCCGCCGACGAACAGGGCGTTGGGCAGTTTCAGGTGGGCGAGCAATCCGTTGATGTCGTCCATCAGCTCACCGATGGACCATTTGTGGTCGCGCGCCATGGGCGTCGATTTGCCGAAGCCACGGATGTCGAAGCGCACGACGCGATAGTGGCGCGCGAAATAGGGCACCCAGGCACGCCAGGCTTCGGTGGATTCGCCAAAGCCGTGGATGAACACGATGCTCTCGGCCGGCTTCCATTGATCAGTGTAATCGTCAATGCAATAGAACAGCCGTGTGCCATCGGGGGTGGTGTAGAAGTCTTCGTTTGCGCTCATGCTTTTTCCTTTTTGGGTGGAACCTTGAATTTGAATCGATTCAGTCTGCTGCTCGCCCTTCGACAGGCTCAGGGCGAACGGTAGTGGTGCATCTGTTCCGTTCGTCCTGAGCTTGTCGAAGGATGGGCGGAACCAACCAGCGCCTAGTGGAACAGTGCGCCGCCGTTGACGTTGTAGGCCTGGCCGGTGATGAAGGAGGCTTCGTCGGAGGCGAGGAAGGCGACGACATTGGCCACGTCTTCGCCCTGGCCGACGCGCCCGACCGGAATGCGTCTCGCCGTTTCCCTGACGACATCCTCGCGGTATTGCTCCAGCGGAATGCCCTTTGCCTGGGCCTGGGCCTGCTCGAGATAGTTCATGCGGTCCGAGTCGATCGCGCCGGGGCAGACCGAGTTCACGGTGATGCCGTAGGGTGCGAGGTCCAGTGCGGAACACTGGGTCAGGCCAAGCACGGCGAATTTGGAGGTGACGTAAGCCGCCGTCTTCGGTCGGCCGCGCTTGGAGGCGTCGGAGGCGATGTTGATGATGCGGCCGCCAGTGCCCTGTTTGATCATGACCTTCCCGGCATGCTTGATGCCAAGCATCACCGCCGTGGTGTTCACCGCGAGAAAGTGCTGCCAGACATCTTCGGGCATTTCGGTGACCGGCACGCGATCGCGGCCGATGATGGCGCGTGCATTGTTGACCAGGATGTCGAGATGGCCGAAATGTGCGACGGCTTCGTTCACCATGGCCTGGATCTGCGCGCTGACAGTGAGATCGCACCACACCTTGAGGCAGCGCCGGCCCAGCGCTTCGACTTCTTCGCCCACACTGTCGATGCTGCGCCACTGTTTTTTCACTTCCTTGGGCGGCAGGTCTTCGGCTGTGCGTTTCACGTCGGACAGGACAATGTCGGCCCCCAGCGAGGCGAGTTTCAGCGCGACGGCGCGGCCGATGCCGCGCATGCCGCCGGCGCCGGTGACCAGTGCGACTTTTCCTTCCAGACTGCGCATTGGACGCTCCTCCTTGATGCCTGTTTTGTTTTACACGCGGGGGCCGCCGCCGCGGATCGATGTCCCGTATTTGGAAAGCAAATACGACGGAATCAATTATTCATTTTATTTCAGCGACAGCCGATGTTATTTTACTGTTACTTTACGGCATCGCCGGAGCGGGCATTGCCGGGTCCGGCGCGCAGATCACATACACCAAACTCCAGGAGAAAGATTTGTCCGATTCAGACAAGGACCTGATCGTCATTGGTACCGGCATCGCCGGGCTGTCCGCTGCAAAGCATGCCGCAGAGCAGGGCCTGTCCGTGCTCACGCTCGAATCCAATGTGTTCGGCGGGTTGGTGCTCAACGTCAATGAACTCCATGGAGAGCTGCAAGGCTCCGGCGCCGAAATGGCATCCAACCTGCTGATGGAGATCGGCGACCTGGGCGCTGAAAACGTGAGCGAGGCCGTGACGGGGCTGTCGAGGGTTGGCGATGCGCTGGTGGTCAGCACCGATTCCGGTGAATACCGGGCACGGGCCGTGATCATTGCCTCGGGTGCAAAGCTCAAGCGCCTCGGGGTTCCCGGCGAAGCCGAATTCGAAGGACGCGGCGTCTCGGAATGCGCGGATTGCGATGGCCCGATGTTCCAGGACCAGGACGTTGTCGTGGTTGGCGGCGGTGATTCGGCGCTGCAGGAAGCGCAGGTGCTGGCCGGTTATGTGAAGAAGGTGCACCTGGTCCATCGCGGTGCGAAGTTCCGCGGTCGCCAGGAATTTGTGGATGGCGTCACCGGCCGCGACAACATTGCCGTGCGCTGGAACACAGTGGTCGAAGCGATTACCGGCAGCGAAGGTGTGGCGGCCGTGCGGGTGCGCGATACCGCGCAGGGCAAGGTCGAGGACATCGCCTGCACCGGGATATTCGCCTATGTGGGCCTGGAGCCGAATACGGGCTTTGTGCCGGCGGAAATCGCGCGCGACGAGGTTGGACGGCTGGTGACCGATGATTCGTTGCAGACGAACCTGCCCGGCGTGTTCGCGGTGGGTGCAGTGCGCACCGGTTACGGTGGCAAGCTGGTGGATGCCGTGCGCGAGGCCGGGCTTGCTGCAGGGGCCGTCGTCAAGCGGCTGGGAAACAGCTAGGGTCGCCAGGTTGCAGTCAGTCGCGCGGCCGCCGTCCGGCGGTCGCAGATTCAATGGTGGTGTTCCACCAGATCGCTCTTCTTCATGCCGATCAGTTGAAGTGAATCTTCCTGGGCCTGGTTTCGCTCATGGCGCTTGATGACGGCCAGCATGGTCAGTGCGACGAACAGACCGAAGCAGATGATGATGGCATTGATGCGAATGTCGATCTTGATCATGGTCGAATACAGCGCCAGCATGATCAGGATGGAAATGTTCTCGTTGAAGTTCTGTACGGCGATGGAGTGACCAGCCGACAGCAGCACGTGGCCGCGGTGCTGCAGCAGGGCGTTCATGGGCACGACGAAGAAGCCGGCCAGCGCGCCGATGAAGATAAGCAGGAAGTAGACCAGCGGCAGCCAGGTCACCTGGGTCATGGACATGACCACCACGCCCATCACGATGCCCGCGGGCAGTACCGACAGTGATTTTTTCAGCGGGATGAGGCGTGCGGCAAGCACCGCGCCCAGCGCCACGCCGATGGCGGTGACGCCCTGCAATACGGCACCCTTGTCCAGTGGCATGTCGAGGCGCCTTTCGGCCCAGCGGATGACGATGAATTGCAGCGTGGCACCGGCGCCCCAGAACAGTGTGGTCACCGCCAGCGATATCTGTCCGAGGCGGTCCTTCCAGAGCGTCACCAGGCAGACGTAGAAATCCTTTGCAAGTACCACGGGGTTGCGCGGCTGGCGCTCGTAACGCACGCCGGTGTCGGGAATGTGCAGGTTGAATATGGTGGCAAGCAGGTAGGACACCCCAATGACGAGGATTGCCGCTTCTGCGGGCGTGTCGACGCCGGTGTCGATTATCGGAACGTCCAGTGACAACAGCGCCGCCGATATGTGCGGGCTGATCAGTGCGCCGCCCAGCACCGTGCCAAGGATGATCGAGGCCACGGTCAGGCCTTCGATCCAGCCGTTGGCCACGACCAGTTGCCGCGCCGGCAGCAGTTCGGTGAGGATGCCGTACTTGGCCGGGGAATAGGCTGCGGCGCCCAGTCCCACCAGCGCGTAGGCCAGCAGCACAGTGGCATAGCCGGGCAGCCCGGGAATCGCGAGCCAGTCATAGAAAAACATCATGATGCAGCCGGCGATTTTCACCATGTTCGTATAGAACATCACCTGGCCCTTGGGCAGGGCGTCGGCGAAAGCGCCGACGAACGGCGCGAGCGCGACATAGGAAACCGTGAAGAAGAATTTCAGCAATGGCGTCATCCACGCCGGCCCGTGGAGTTCCGCGAGCAGGGCGATGGATGCGATCAGCAGCGCATTGTCGGCAAGCGACGAGAAAAACTGCGCCGCCATGATGGTGTAGAAGCCGCGCTTCATCCTGTCGGGAGTGTTGCCAAAAGTGATATGGGAGTTATTTTGATTTGGCGCTACGGGTGTTCCAGCAAGGCTGCCTTTATACCACTACAGTGTGGCATATCAAAGCAAGCGCAAAACAGGCTGAATTCCGGCGGTCCGGCACGAATTGCCGGGATTGCGACTGAAATTGGTTGGCGGTGCGGACTTGTGTTCAAATCGCGGTTCACGTTGATGCAGCCTTCTGTTCCACTTTCCCGCTTTTTTCCATCCGTCCCTGCCAATTCCATTCGATGCGCCCGATCAAAGCCAGCCTCAGTCTAGCGGCCCTGACCAATAACCTCGCCGTGGTGCGCCGCCACGCGCCGGCCTCGCGAATCTGGGCGGTGGTGAAGGCGAATGCCTATGGCCACGGCCTTGACAGGTTGCTGCCGGCGCTGGAGTCGGCCGACGGCCTGGCGCTGCTGGAACTGGATGTCGCACTGCACTTGCGTGCTTCCGGTGTCGCCAAACCGATCCTGATGCTGGAAGGCTTTTTCTCGGCAGATGAACTTGCCGGGTATTCGCAGCATCGCCTCACGGCCATTGTGCATTCGGCGGAACAGGTCGCGATGCTGGCGGCGGCAAAGCTGCCTGAGCCGGTTGATGTCTACTTCAAGGTCAACAGCGGCATGAACCGGCTGGGATTTGCGTTGCGCGATGTGCCGGCGGCGCTGGCACGTTTGCGTGCATTGCCCGCGGTCGGGGCCATTACCCTGATGACCCACTTTGCCGATGCCGATGGAGATCGCGGTGTCGCGGCGGAGATGAAGCGCATGACGGGCCTGGAAGGCGTGGCAGGGCTGCCGCGCAGTTACGCGAATTCCGCAGCGATTCTGCATCATCCGGAGTCGCATGCCGATTGGGTGCGGCCGGGCATCATGCTCTATGGTTGCACGCCCTTTGGAGACGATCCGGGAATGCCGGCGGAGAAGTTCGGGCTGCGTCCGGTCATGACGCTGAAGAGCCGGCTGATTGCGGTTCAGCACCTGGATCCGGGAGATCGCATCGGCTATGGCGGAACGTTTACCGCGCAGACACCGATGCGCGTCGGCATCGTGGCCTGTGGTTATGCCGATGGCTATCCGCGTCATGCGCCGGGCGGCAACGAAGGTGGCAATACGGGTGGCACGCCGATCGTGATTGCCGGCGGGCGCACGCGCACCGTGGGGCGGGTGTCCATGGACATGCTGTTTGCCGATATCACCGGGTTGCCGGACGCCGGGGTGGGCAGCGAAGTCACGCTGTGGGGCGAAGGTCTGTCTGCCGATGAAGTCGCCGCGGCAGCCGGGACGGTCAGCTACGAGTTGCTGTGCGCACTGACGCCGCGCGTGCCGGTTGAAGTCATCGCAACGTGAACGGGTGACGGGATCGCGCATGGCCAAGGCAAAAACAATTTATAGCTGTACCGAATGCGGCGTGACCGTGCCCAAGTGGCAGGGCCAGTGCCCGGGCTGTGCGGCGTGGAACACGCTGGTCGAGTCGGTGGCCGAAAGCGGGCCGGCGGCCAAACACCGCTACGCAGGCATCGCTGCGCCGTCGCAGGTGCGCAAGCTCTCCGAAGTGAGCGCGAAGGAAGCACCGCGCCTGCCCACCGGCAATGTCGAGTTCGATCGCGTGCTGGGCGGCGGTCTCGTGAGCGGGCAGGTGGTGCTGATCGGCGGCGATCCGGGGGTGGGCAAATCCACACTGCTGCTGCAGTCGCTGTCGGCGATGAGCGTGCACATGGCGGCACTGTATGTGTCAGGCGAGGAATCGGCCGAACAGGTGGCGTTGCGTGCGCAGCGGCTGTCGCTCGGTTCCGAGAACCTCGACATCCTCGCCGAGATCCAGCTTGAGAAGATCATTGCCGCGCTGGATGCATCGCGGCCGGCGATTGCCGTCATCGATTCGATCCAGACGGTCTACTCCGAAGCGCTGACTTCGGCGCCCGGCTCAGTGGCGCAGGTGCGTGAATGCGCCGCGCAACTGACACGCTTTGCCAAACAGAGCGGCACCATCATCGTATTGGTGGGACATGTGACGAAGGAGGGTGCGCTGGCCGGGCCGCGCGTGCTTGAACACATCGTCGATACGGTGCTGTATTTCGAGGGCGACACACATCAGAGCTTTCGCCTGATCCGCGCCTTCAAGAACCGCTTCGGTGCCGTGAACGAGCTGGGTGTGTTCGCGATGACCGAGGGCGGCTTGAAAGGCGTGACGAATCCCTCGGCAATTTTCCTCTCGACGCATGAACGCGATGTGCCCGGCTCCTGCGTGCTGGTGACGCAGGAGGGTACACGGCCGCTGCTGGTGGAGGTGCAGGCGTTGGTGGACAGCGCGCATGCCCCCAATCCGCGCCGCCTGTCGGTGGGGCTGGAGCAGAATCGCCTGGCAATGCTGCTGGCGGTGCTGCACCGGCATGCGGGCATTGCCTGCTATGACCAGGATGTGTTCGTCAACGCCGTGGGCGGGGTGCGCATCACCGAGCCTGCCGCCGATCTGGCGGTGTTGCTTGCCATCGTCTCATCGCTGACCAATCGTCCCCTTCCGGCCAAGCTCGCCGTGTTCGGTGAAGTGGGGCTCGCCGGTGAGATCCGTCCCGCGCCGCGCGGCCAGGAGCGCTTGCGCGAAGCCGCCAAACTAGGCTTCACGCGTGTCCTCATTCCTGCCGCGAACAAACCCAAACACGCGGTCGCGGGCATCGAAGTCATCGCGGTTTCGCGCGTCAGCGACGCCGTCGCTCTGCTCAGGTCCCTCGCAGATTAGTTACTGAAGCTGCCCCGATGCGTGCAGGGCATTCAGCCTGATTGACAGGCACGGGAACGAAAGGGTAGCGTTCTACTGGGATATCCGTTCGTCATTTGCATATTTGAACGGTCGAAATGAGCGATCGGTGTCCTTCATCAAGTTCAGACGGGGAAAACCCGCAGCTTCACGGTCAATCACTGTCTCCAGGAGGAGTTGGCAATGAAACCGATTTATCGTGTTCTATCCGCATGCTTGGCGATCCTGTTTGCCGCTCCAGCCAAAGCGCAGAGCAACTATCCGGTCAAGCCGATCAAGATCGTTGTCCCCTATGCCGCGGGCGGTTCACCCGATACCTGGACACGCATCGTCGTCAAAGGGCTCGAGCCGCGCATCGGCCAGACGGTCATCGTGGAAAACAAGGCAGGTGGCAACAGCACCATCGGCGTGGGCTATACCGCCAAGTCTGCGCCGGATGGCTACACCATTGGCTACGGCACGAATTCCGGGACGTCTTCGGCGCGCGCGCTGTTCAAGACGCTGCCCTATGACCCGATCAACGATCTGTCGGGCATCATCATCACGCAGAATTCCTATCTCGCGCTGGTGGTGAGAAACGAGGAGCGGGGAAACACGCTCGCGCAGTTCCTGGACAAGGTGCGCAGGGATCCCAAGAGTTATTCGGTTGGTTCCGCAAGTACAACCATGGAGATTCTCAACGCTATGATTGAAAGCGCTGGCAAGGTCCAGTTGGCCCTGGCGCGCTATGCCAGTCCGGCGCCGCAGGTTGCCGACCTGCTGGGTGGGCGCACGTAGATGATCATTCACACCATGAATGCCGCGAAGATCATGGAGGATTCGAGGCAGGCCTATGCCATCGCAGTGAGTTCTCCAAAGCGGCTTCCGGCCATGCCGAACACGCCGACCATTGCCGAAACGCTGCCGGGCGTGGCACTCGGGCCATGGACGGGCTTCTTTGCTCCGTCGAGGACGCCGCGGCCCATTATCAATTTCCTGTACACGAAGTTTGCCGAAGCGGTGAAAGAGCCGGCTGCGCAGACTTACGGACTCAATTCCGGCGAAGTGGTCGCGATGCCGCCCGAGGAAGTCGACGCCTTTGTGAAAAAGGACGAAGCGCGCTGGATGACGCTGGCCAAGGCGGCCGGCATAGAACCGGAATAAGGCAGGCTTTGACTGTCAAAACAGAAAAATCAGGGTTGGGAAAACCCGCCGTGTCCGTGTGATGGATCTCAATCGCTATTCCAAAAGGAGGAGTTGGCAATGATGCAGTTACGGGGAGTTTTTGCAGCAGGCGTCGCCATCACGTTGACCGGTGCGGCGCACGCACAGGCCAACTATCCGGTCAAGCCGGTCAAGATCGTCGTGCCGTATGCAGCGGGTGGATCGCCGGACACGTTTACCCGCATCGTTGTCAAGGGACTGGAGCCGCGCATGGGCCAGCCGGTCATCATCGAGAACCGTGCCGGGGCCAACAGCATCATCGGCGTCGCCTATACCGCGAAGGCAGCGCCGGACGGCTATACCATCATGTACGCGACGAATTCCGGACTGTCCTCGGCAAGGGCACTGTTCAAGAACCTGACCTATGACCCGATCAATGATTTCTCCGGGATCATCATCGCCCAGGACGCCTATTTTGCGCTGATGGTGCGCAATGAGGACAAGGGGACGTTCGCGCAATATCTCGACAAGATGCGCAAGAACCCGGAGAAGTACTCCATCGGCGGCGCCAGCTCGACCATGGAAATCCTCAACAAGATGATTGAAACCTCCGCGAAGACCACGCATGTCTACGCGCGTTATGCGAACCCTGCAAACCAGGTCAGCGACCTGCTGGGGGGCAGGCTGGGCGGCATCATCCACACCATGAATGCCTCGATTGCCATGCACAAGTCGGGCCAGGGCTTTGCGGTGGCGGTGAGTTCTCCGGAGCGCCTTGCGACATTGCCCGATGTCCCGACCATGGCCGAAACGCTGCCCGGGGTGACGTTGTCGACATGGACCGGCTTCTGGGCTCCGGCCAGGACGCCGCGGCCGATTATCGACTATCTCTACAAGCAGTTTGCAGAAGCGCTAAAGCAGCCCGAGGCGGTGAAATACACCGAAAATGTCGGCAAGGCCATGGCCATGCCGCCCGCTGAAGTGGATGCCTTCGTGAAGCGGGATGAGGCGCGCTGGAATCAGCTGGCCAAGGCCGCAGGCATCGAGCCGGAGTAGGCTGCCGGATACACCCGCCATACCTCAGCCGGTGATGTGTCGGGCGGCGGCAAGCCCCTGGCGGATCGAGGTCTCCAGCGTTCCGGGATATTCGCTGGCAACGTAATCGCCGGCGAGCAGCAGGCCGGAAACCGCCGTTGTCATTGATGGACGCAGCGTTCCTGCATCGCATGAAAACGTCGCCCGCTTTTCGGTGATGACACGTGACCAGTCCGGCGTGCGTACCTCGCCGTCCCTGAACAACTGTGGCGCGATTTCACGGTGGACGCGGTCGGTCAATTCGTCCTGGGGTAATTCGCGGTGCGCGCCTTCGGCGCTGATTACTGCAGCGAGCAATCCCGCGGGACCACCCAGTTGTCCGCGATCGAACAGCCATTGCACTATGCCGCCGGTGAACCCGAGCATGGGGCAGGGTAGCCGTACCGTTTCCGGATAGTGCAGGTAGCAGGTGACGATGGGCTGATAGGTCAGTGCTTCCACTTGTGAGCGAATGGCCGACAGGCGCTCATCCGCAAGTAGCGCCGCGGCATGCTGCGGTCCGGTGGCGATGATGACCTGCGTGTATTCCGCCGCATCGTCATTCAGCGTGAAGCGGTCGCCGGAGGCGCAAATGCTGTGAACCGGTGTGCCCAGGCGGATTTCACCGCCGCGATGTTCGACGCAACGGGCAGCGGGTTCCGGAAACAGCGCGCCAAGGTCGGTGCGCGGAATCAGCAGGTCGCTGTCAGAGCGGCTGCCGGCCAGGCTGTCGCGCAGTACTGCGGCGAATGCGGAAGCCGAGGCGCGCGCCGGTGGCGTGTTGAGCGCCGACACGCACAGCGGTTCCCAGAAGTGGCTGCATAGCGTTGTGTCCTGTCGTTCCCGCAGCAGCAGCGCGGCAACCGAAAGGTCGGGCTCGTAGTGAAAGCGTGCGGCGCGCAGGGCACTCATGAAGCGCGCCGCCTGCCAGCGTTCGCTCCAGTTCAGCCCTTTCGCCCCGGCCAGTGCGAGGGCAAGATGCAATGGCGCGGGCAGCCTTGGGGCGCGCAGGTGGAAACCATCGGCATAGCGCAGTTCCAGTGGAATGCGGGTCAGCGCAATCTGTGGATCAACACCGACCGTGCGCATCAGGGCGAGGGTCTCGCGATAGGCGCCGATCAGGATGTGCTGGCCGTTGTCGAGTGGCTTGCCGTCGAGTTCGACGCGCCGCGCCCGGCCGCCGAGATTGCGCGAGGCCTCGAACACCGTGACGCGCACGCCACGTCCGGACAGCGCGGTCGCGGCCGCCAGCCCGGCCCAGCCGGCGCCGATGACGGCAACGTGTCGCGGCGAATCCGCCGGTTCAGTCACGGCCATTATTTATGATCATTTCTGTGAATGATGTATTTATTCATGGGAATTATCATGAAAATTGATATCACGATAAATCCGCAACCGTGGATTGTCAGGCACTGATCCAGGTGCGCCACGCAATCCACAGCTTGCGCAGCGGCGTGAGCGCGGTGCGCTGGTTCAGCACGCGGTAGCCGTCGTCCGCGATTTCCTCGAGCAGCGTGCGGTAGATGGCGGCCATCACTAGGCCGGGGCGCTGTGCGCGGCGATCTTCGGCAGGCAGCGAGGCCATCGCATCGGCATAGCACTGCTTTGCGCGATCGGTCTGGAAAGCCATGAGCCTTGAGAAGGCCTCGGTGTGGCGGGCGTTCAGCAAGTCGGCGGCGGTGACATTGAACTGCTTCAGTTCGTCCATCGGGATGTAGATGCGGTTCTTGCGCGCATCTTCACCGACGTCGCGGATGATGTTCGTCAACTGGAAGGCGAGGCCGAGTTTCGCCGCGTAGTCCAGGGTCTGCGGGTTGCGATAACCGAAGATGCCGGCGGCCAGCAGTCCGACCACGCCGGCAACGCGATGGCAGTACAGCCTAAGGTTCGCGTAATCGAGATAGCGGCTCTGGTTGAGGTCCATCTCCATGCCATCCATGATTTCGGACAGCCGCTCATGGGTGATGTTGAAAGGTGTGATGGTCGGTGCGAGGGCGCGTGTCACCGGATGCTGCGGATTGCCGGCGTAGAGCTGAGCGACTTCGGCGCGCCACCAGGCGAGCTTGGATGCGGCGACGGCCGGATCGGTAGGCTCGTCCACCGCGTCATCGACTTCACGGCAGAACGCGTACAGCGCGGTGATCGCGCGACGCCGTTCCGGTGGCAGGAACAGGAAGGAGTAGTAGAAGCTCGAGCCGCTCTGGGCCGATTTCTGCTGGCAGTACTCGTCTGGGGTCATTTCAAAGTCACATGGATAGTGCGCGAACCAGCATCAGCGGCCAGTCGAGCGGCTTCAATACGGGACGATCGCGAAATATGTCGTAGCGGCAAGCAGCGAGTTTATCCGTAACGCGCAGACCACCCTGAACGATCATGCGCAGTTCAAGGCCGATGCGGCCAGGAAGGCGCGCGGCAAGTGGTGCGCCAGACAGCATCAGCGCGCGTGCGCGACTGACCTGGAAGGCCATGAGTTCTCGCCAGCGATCATCGGCCTCCGCACGGCCGATCTGCGCTTCGCTCACGCTGAAACGTGCCAGTTCGTCCTGCGGCAGGTAGATGCGGTCCTTGCGGAAATCGATTTCCACGTCCTGCCAGAAGTTGATCAATTGCAATGCCGAGCAGATGGCATCCGATTGCGCAAGGTTTTCAGGCCGTGCCGCGCCGTACAGGTGCAGCATCAGCCGTCCCACCGGATTCGCCGAGCGGCTGCAGTAATGCATGACCTCACCGAAGTTGGCATAGCGTGCCTTGACCACGTCCTGGGAAAAGGCATCGAGAAGGTCGTAAAAGGGGCGGAGCGGCAGCGACCATTCGACAATGACGGCGGCCAGTGTGCTGAACAGGGGCAGGGTCGGGCTTTGCCCGGCCTCGATGCGCTGCAGCTCGCTGCGGTAGCGGTCGAGATTCGCCAGTCGCTCGGCCTGCGGGAAGTCACCTTCGTCGGCAAAATCGTCCGCAGACCGTGCAAAGGCATAGATTGACGCGACGGGACGGCGCAGGGCGCGGGGCAGCAGCACCGAGGCGACGGGAAAGTTTTCGTAGTGTCCGACGGACAACTGGGCTGTGGGCATGGTCCGGATGTGGCGGGCTTGGGCAGGGCTGGTGCGACAAAAGCCCCTATTTTTCAAAAGGTTTCGAAAGCTTGGGCTGACAGTATACGGGGCCTTGAGGTAAAATCGGCGCTGGTTTCATGATGCCGCCCGTGAAGTGTCCGAGCACCCAGGTGCCCGGGGCTGGTCAGACCGGCCCGAAGGGCCTGTCGGGCCCGGGTTGGGCGTTGCACGTCAGGTGCGTTGTTACGCCGGTTTGTACAGGGATGTACTACAAGGCGAGGGTGGCGGAATTGGTAGACGCACTGGATTTAGGTTCCAGCGCCGCAAGGCGTGGGGGTTCGAGTCCCTTCCTTCGCACCACTTAATCAATTTGGAAATTTAGGATCAGGAATGCAGACCAATCTGGAAACGCTGAGCTCGCTGGAGCGCCGTCTCACGATGGCGGTGCCGGCCGATGACATCAACAAGGCGGTCGAGCAGCGCCTGAAGCAATTGTCGCGCACCGTGCGCATGTCCGGCTTCCGGCCGGGCAAGGTGCCGATGAAGATTGTCGAGCAGCAATATGGCATGCAGGTTCGCTCCGAAGTGCTGGGTGATGCCGTCCAGAAGACCTTTCAGGAAGTCGTGGCGGCGCAAAACCTGCGCATCGCCGGCAGCCCCCGGATCGAGCCGAAAACGGACGACATCGAGAGCGGCAGCCTTGCGTTCAGCGCGACCTTCGAGGTTTATCCCGAGGTCAAGGTCGGCGACCTGGCCGCAGCCAGGGTCGAGCGTCCGGTGTTTGCAGTGACCGATGCCGAAGTGGAAAAGACCGTCGAAATACTGCGCAAGCAGCGCGCGACCTTCCATGCAGTTTCGCGTGCGGCGCAGGCAGGAGACCGCCTCGCCGTGAATTTCACGGGCCGCATTGACGGCGTGGAATTTGCCGGCGGCAAGGGAGAAGGCGTGCCCGTGGTGCTGGGTGAGGGACGCATGTTGCCTGACTTCGAGACCGGCCTCGCGGGAATGTCAGCAGGCGAAACGAAGACTTTCAATGTGAACTTCCCGGAGACTTACGGCAGCAAGGAAGTCGCGGGCAAGACCGCGAGCTTCGAGTCCACCGTCACGGTGGTGGAAGAGCCCAGGTTGCCCGAGCTGGATGCCGAGTTTGCCAAGGCACTGGGTGTGGCCGATGGTGATACCGCGAAGATGCGCGCCGACATCAAGGCGAACGTCGAGCGCGAGGTCAAGAAGCGCATCGAGGCCGACCTCAAGCAGCGCGTCATGCAGGCGTTGCTGGACAATGCGCAACTGGAATTGCCCAAGGCGCTGGTGGAAGACGAGATGCAGCGGCTGGTGCAGTCGGCACGTGCCGACCTGGAATCGCGCGGGATCAAGATGGAGCAATTGCCCATTGATCCGGCAGTGTTCGACACGCAGGCGCGTCGCCGCGTGTCGCTCGGGTTGATCATGTCCGAGCTGGTGAAAACACATTCGCTGGCCCCCAAGCCGGATCAGATCAAGGCGCTGGTCGATGACTATGCCCAGACCTATGAGCAGCCGGCCGAGGTGGTAAGATGGCTTTACTCTGAACCACAGCGTTTGGCCGAGTTTGAAGGGCTGGCGATCGAGTCGAACGTGGTGGGCTGGGTTCTCGGCCAGGTGAAGGTCGAAGACAAGGCCGTCGGCTTTGACGAGTTGATGGGCAAGGCTGCCTGAGGCGGTCGGATGCGCCCGCAAGGGGGTATCCGGCAGGACAGAGTACGATGCCGGCATCGGTGGTTGTTTTGAAGCTTGATTGAAGGAGACGTCGGCATGAGCAGTTTTAGCTGGGATTCGGTGCCCCATCAGGCCGGCCCGTCCGCGCATGGCGCGCTGGATGCGCAGGGCCTGGGTCTGGTGCCCATGGTCATCGAACAGAGTGGCCGCGGCGAGCGTGCCTACGACATTTATTCGCGCCTGCTCAAGGAGCGTGTGGTTTTCCTGGTCGGGCCGGTCAACGAGGTTTCCGCCAATCTCATCGTCGCCCAGCTGCTGTTCCTTGAATCCGAGAATCCGGACAAGGACATCTTTTTCTACATCAATTCCCCGGGTGGATCGGTTTCGGCCGGCCTGGCGATCTATGACACCATGCAGTTCATCAAGCCGGATGTCTCGACGCTGTGCGTCGGTCAGGCGGCCAGCATGGGCGCGCTGCTGCTGTGTGCCGGTGCCCATGGCAAGCGTTTCGGGCTGCCGAACTCACGTGTCATGATCCATCAGCCCATGGGCGGCTTCCAAGGGCAGGCATCGGACATCGAAATCCACGCCAAGGAAATCCTGTATCTCCGGGAAAAACTCAATGAGATCATGGCCAAGCATACGGGCCAGGATGTGGCCAAAGTGGGCCGTGATACCGACCGGGATAATTTCCTGTCCGCCGAAGGCGCAAAGGAATATGGTCTGATCGACAAGGTTCTGACCTCGCGCAGCGAGGTTGCGGCATAATTTCCATGCGCGCTGTTACGAACTCAGTTACGAATCTGGTCACGCAATTTGTCATGCAACTGGCGACGGAGACCGTGTAATGACGGACAAATCGAGCGGCGAGAAGCTTCTTTATTGCTCCTTCTGTGGCAAGAGCCAGCACGAGGTGCGCAAGCTCATCGCAGGTCCTTCGGTGTTCATCTGCGATGAGTGCATTGAGCTGTGCAATGACATCATTCGCGAGGAAACCACCGCGGACAAGGGCGGCAAGCCGGCCAAGTCCGACCTGCCCACGCCCAAGGAAATCTGCGAAATCCTCGACGAGTACGTCATTGGCCAGGAGCAGGCCAAGAAGATCCTGTCGGTGGCGGTGTACAACCACTACAAGCGGCTGAAGCACCTGTCCAAGACCGACGAGGTTGAACTGGCCAAGTCCAACATCCTGCTGGTCGGGCCAACCGGCTCGGGCAAGACGCTGCTGGCGCAGACACTGGCACGGCTGCTCAATGTGCCGTTCGTGATTGCCGATGCGACGACGCTC
>CAIYPG010000072.1 GCA_903928055.1 uncultured beta proteobacterium
CTGGCCCAGTTTGCTCCGTGAATCAACAGATTGTAATCAGATTAATGCAAAGCCTGATTATCTACAGGATTTTTCTGATGAATTGATATCAGGACGGTCCAGTATGTGTCAGGCCTTGTCTGCCGCCGTCGTGAACGAATCGCAGTAGAACTCGTCCTCGGGCAGCTTGCACTGCGCGATGAAATCCTTCTTCGCCGAATCCACCATGATGGGCACGCCGCAGGCATAGACCTGGTGCCCCGAGAGGTCGGGGAAGTCGGCCATCACGGCGCGGTGCACGAAGCCGGTGCGGCCCGTCCAGTTGTCTTCGGGCAGCGCATCGGAGATCACCGGCACGTATTTGAAGTTGGCGTGCTCGGCCGCCCATTGCTCGCACAGCGCGTTCATGTACAGGTCCTTCGGGCGGCGTCCACCCCAGTACAGCACCATGGGCCGCGTGATGCCCTTGGCAAACGCATCCAGCAGGATCGACTTGACCGGTGCAAAGCCGGTGCCGCTCGCAACGAACACGATGGGCTTGGGGCTTTCTTCGCGCAGGAAGAAGGTGCCCAGCGGCGCCTCGAAGCGCAGGATGTCGCGCTCCTTCATGGCGGTGAACACATGCTGGGTGAACGAGCCGCCGGCAACGAGGCGGATGTGCAGTTCCACGCCGGCTGCGTCCTGCGGCGAATGGCCCATCGAGAAGCTGCGGCGCGAGCCGTCGCGCTGCAGGATGTCGAGGTACTGTCCGGCGACGAACTGCAGTTTCTCGTTGGCCGGCAGGTTGAGCGTAATCACCATCACGTCATCGGCGGCGCGTTCCAGCTTGGCCACGCGCGCGGGCAGCTTGCGGATCGGAATGTCGCCGGCCTTGCGCACATCGCGTGCTTCGATCACCACGTCGGAGAGCGGCTTGGCCTGGCAGAACAGCACCGCGCCCTTGGCCTTCTCCTCGGCCGGCAGGGCCTTCTCGGCATAGGTGCCGAAATCGACTTCACCGGGGATCAGCTTGCCCTTGCAACTGCCGCAGGCGCCGTCGCGGCAGCCATAGGGCAGCAGCAGGCCGGCGTTCATTGCCGCCTGCAGGATGGAGTCGCCGGACTCGGCGGGGAACTGGTGGCCGGTGTTCTGTATGGTGACCTGGAACGTCATGACGTGGGCTCTTGGTTGGGTGCTGAGATTAGAATGACACGCTTGAATATGTCGGGGCTGTCTTGGAAAAACCTGTGGCAAAACATCTGTTCATTGTCGGTCCGGGCGATGTGGCGGCGCGCGCATTGCCGCAACTCGTCGCGGGTTTCGAGGTCATGGCCATGGCCCGCACGCATGAGCGGGCGGCAGAACTCGCGCGGCTCGGTGTGCAAACCCGGGTGGGTGATCTCGATCGTCCGGAGTCCCTCAGCTTCCTTTCGGATGTGCTGACCGACTCCGTGCCGGCGGAATTCTTGCTGCATTGCGCCCCGCCTGCCCTCTCCGGAACACGCGATGAACGCACCCGCCTCCTGCTTTCCGTACTCGATTCGGCAGTGCCTAAAGACCTACCGAAAACGTCGGGAATTTTACCACGGCGGGTGGTGTACGTCAGTACCAGCGGGGTGTATGGCGACTGCGGCGGCGCCCTCGTGGATGAGTCGCGGCCGGTGAATCCCGGCACCGATCGCGCGCGCCGGCGCTGCGATGCCGAGGCGGTGCTCACCGAATGGTGCGCGGCACGCGGCGTGGCGCTGGTGATCCTGCGTGTGCCCGGCATCTATGCCGCCGATCGTCTGCCGCTGGAGCGCTTGCGCAAAGGCACGCCGGTGCTGCGGCGCGAGGACGATGTGTACACGAACCACATCCATGCCGATGACCTTGCGGCGATCTGCGTGCGCGCCCTCGACGACAGCGTGCCGGCCGGCATCTACAACGCCAGCGACGATAGCGACATCCTGATGGGCGACTGGCTGGAGCTAGTGGCGGAACGTTTTGACCTGCCGCGTCCGCCGCGCATTCCACGGAGCGAGGCGCCGGGACGCATCGGCGCGCCCATGCTGTCGTTCATGAGCGAATCGCGGCGCCTGGTGAATGCGCGGCTGAAGAACGTATTCGGTTATGTGCTGCGTTATCCCACGGTGCAGGATGGGCTGCGCGCTGCGCTGGGCGGAAAGCTTCCCTCACCCTCGGTCCCTCTCCCCGAGGGAGAGGGAAGAAAAGCCCTTCTTCCCGAGGGAGCGGGAGAAAAAGCCCTTCTCCCTCGGGGAGAAGGGTTGGGATGAGGGAATGGTTTTGGAGAATCACGCCATGGACATCCTTCTGGTGCTGACCAATCTGCCAACGCGCGAGGCCGCGGAAAAACTGGCCGATGCACTGGTGGCGCAGCGCGTCGCCGCCTGCGTGAACATCCTCGCGCCCTGCCGTTCGGTGTTTCGCTGGAAGGACGAGCTGCAGCATGACGAGGAACATCCGATGCTGATCAAGACCACGCGGGAACGCTATCCGGCGCTGGAGGCGGCGATCCGCGCCGGCCATCCGTATGAACTTCCGGAGATCATTGCAGTCCCAGTCACGGCCGGTCTGCCGGCCTACCTGAATTGGGTGGCGGACGAGACCGCTTCTTGATTGCGGTCAACAATCCTCACCGGAACGCCACCCTTTGTCGCGCCAGATCGTCGAAAATTGCGGAATGACTGAAGCTGATCCAGGCCCCGTATTTCCCATGCGTGCCTTGAAATTTCTCGCCCTGTTTTTCACCGCACTGATGCTGTGGGGGCCGGCGCATGCCGTCAATCCGGAAGACCTGCTCGAGCCGGACAAAGCCTTTGTCTTTTCTGCACGCGCGCTGGATCCCGCGACGATCGAAGTGACCTATCGCATTGCCAACGGCTATTACCTGTATCGCGACCGTTTTGCGTTTGAAGTGACGCCGAAGACGGCGACCCTTGGGACTGCGTTGGGTGCCGCGCAGTTTCCGCAGGGCCTGATCCACGAAGACAAGTTTTTCGGCAAGCAGCAAATCTATCGCGGCGACCTGCGTTTCACGCTGCCGGTGAAGAATGCCGCCGATGAGGTGAAGCTCGCCGTGACGTCGCAGGGCTGCGCCGATGTCGGGGTGTGCTACGTGCCGCAAAAGCAGACGGCGAACATCGTGCTCGCAGGCGTTTCAATGGCGCCTTCGTCAGGGCCGTCGCTGCGCGAACGATTGCTGGGGGCCAGCGAGCCTGTTGAAGCATCCGTTCCGGAAAGCGCGACTCCCCGATCCGCTCAGGCCGCGTCTGCATCGTCGGGGTCGGCGGCAAGCGATACCGACATCGCTGCATTGTTCGAGACTGGCGGCTTCTGGCTGGTGCTGGCGAGCTTTTTTGGTTTCGGCCTGCTGCTGGCGTTCACGCCCTGCATGCTGCCGATGATTCCCATCCTGTCCGGCATCATCGTCGGCGAGGGGCGCGACGCCAACAAGCTGCGCGCCTTCATCCTGTCATTGGCCTATGTGCTGGGCATGGCGGTGGCGTATGCCGCGGCCGGTGTCACCGCAGCGTGGTCCGGAACACTGCTGGCTGCGGCGCTGCAGAACGTGTGGGTGTTGACGGCGTTCGCGCTGGTGTTCGTGGCGCTCGCGCTGTCGATGTTCGGGCTGTATGAATTGCAACTGCCCTCCTTCCTGCATAACCGCCTGCATGCGACGCACCACAAGCTCGAGGGCGGGCGGGTGGCCACTGTGGCGCTGATGGGCGCGCTGTCGGCCATCATCGTCAGCCCCTGTGTTGCCGCGCCGCTGGCCGGAGCGCTGCTCTACATCTCGCAATCGCGCGATGTCGTCATGGGTGGTGGGGCCCTGTTCGTGATGGCCCTGGGCATGGGTGTGCCGCTGATCGTGATGGGCGTATCCGAAGGAGCGCTGCTGCCGAAGTCCGGGCCCTGGATGAAGGTGGTGCGCCAGTTGTTTGGCGTGCTGTTGCTCGCAGTTGCGGTGTGGATCGGGTCGTCGCTGATTCCGGTGGCGGCGCAGATGCTGGCGTGGGCCGCGCTCTTGATTGTGGCGGCGATGCTGTTGCGCGCCACCGACCGGCTGCCCGCCAACGCCGGCGTGGCCGCGCGCGTGGCGAAAAGCCTCGGGCTGATCCTGTTGCTGGCCGGGGCTGCGATGCTCGTGGGCGTGTTGTCGGGCAGCCGTGATCCGCTGCGGCCCTTAGGTAACCTCACGGGCAACCTGATGGGCGATGCGCGCGAAGCCGGGGCGCCGGTGCATTTCGAGGGGGTGAAATCGCTGGCTGAACTGGAGGCGCGGGTGAAGGCTGCCGGCCGCCCGGTGATGCTGGATTTCTATGCGGACTGGTGCGTGACCTGCAAGGAGATGGAGCGCTACACCTTCACCGACCGTGCCGTGCAGGCGCGCCTGGCCGGTGTGTTGTTGCTGCAGGCGGACGTCACCGCCAATACCGACGACGACCGCGCCCTGCTCAAACGCTTCCGGCTGTTCGGCCCGCCCGGCATTGTGTTCTTTGATGCCAGAGGGGCCGAGGTTCGCAACCTGCGGGTGATCGGCTACCAGGCGCCGGCCGAATTCCTGAAGTCGCTGGACCGGATTCCGCAGTAGCCGCTGGTCGTTGTTTTACCCTTGCTTCAGCCACTCCGCAGCGTCCAGCGCGTAGTAGGTCAGGACCCCGTCCGCCCCGGCGCGCTTGAACGCCAGCAGCGATTCCATGGCCACGGTGCGTTCATCCAGCCAGCCGTTTTTCGCGGCGGCTTTCAGCATCGCGTATTCGCCGCTGACCTGATACACGAAGGTCGGCGCCTTGAACTCGTCCTTCACGCGCCGCAGGATGTCGAGGTAGGGCATGCCCGGTTTGACCATGACCATGTCCGCGCCTTCGGCGAGGTCCATGCCCACTTCCCACAGCGCTTCGTCGCTGTTGGCCGGGTCCATCTGGTAGGTGAATTTGTTGCCTTTGCCGAGCGCCGAGGCCGAGCCGACGGCGTCGCGGAACGGGCCGTAAAAGCCCGAGGCGTACTTGGCCGAGTAGGCCATGATGCGGGTATTGATGTGTCCGCCGGCCTCCAGGCCCTGCCGGATCGCGCCGATGCGGCCGTCCATCATGTCGGACGGAGCCACAATATCCACGCCGGCTGCCGCTTGTGTGAGCGCCTGCTTACACAGCATTTTCACGGTGACGTCGTTGAGGATGTAGCCGCTCTTGTCGATGATGCCGTCCTGTCCGTGGGTGGTGTACGGGTCCAGTGCCACGTCGGTCATGACGCCCAGTTCGGGGAAGTTCTTTTTCAGGGCGGCGACCACGCGCGGGATCAGGCCCCGGGCGTTGGCGGCTTCGCGGCCGTCCGGGGTTTTCAGCTTGGGTTCGATGGCCGGGAACAGGGCCATGACGGGTACGCCCAGCTTGACGCAGCGCTCTGCGACCGGCAGCAGCCGGTCCAGGCTCAGGCGCGAGACGCCGGGCATGGACGCCACGGGCTGGGATTCGCCTTTGCCATCCACGACGAATACGGGATAGATCAGGTCATTCGTAGTCAGCACATGCTCACGCATCAGGCGGCGCGAGAAATCGTCGCGCCGCATGCGCCGCATTCTTACTTCGGGAAAACGTCCATAGGTCTTCATAAAGCCCCTCACACCAAGTGGTTATTGCTTTGCATCATTTTCGGGAACCTTTCCCGAGTCCGGGACTCTTACCCTCAGACGGTTGCGAGATCGTCCCCGCTTCTCCTCCCTGAGCGGGTGCCTTAGTCCCTAAGGCATTTTGTCCCCGGGCTCAATCCCCTTAGCCCGGGGCTTTTTTATTCCAGGAGCCGTGCCTCGGGCGCGGCTTCTTGCCCACCGGTCCCGGCGGCGGCGCGGCGGCAGGCTTGAGTTCAATGCCCAGCCATTTGGCAAACACCTTTTCGGCTTCTTCCCAACCGGTCTTTTTCAGGCTGGAAAACAAGGATGCGGAGTAATTCGGACCGATTTGTTCCAGTTCGCGCCGCAGTGTCATCAGCGCGCGCTGGGCTTCGTCGCGGGTCAGCTTGTCCGACTTGGTCAGCAGCACGTGGACGGGCTTGTACGTGGGCTGGAACCAGGCCAGCAGTTCGCGATCGAGGTCGGATATGGGGTGCCGTGCATCCATGATCAGCGCCAGGCCGACCAGCGACTGGCGGATGTGCAGGTACTCGCCGATGGTCTTGCCCCACGGTGCGCGAATCGCATCGGGGACTTTGGCATAGCCGTAACCGGGCAGGTCGACCAGGTAGCGGTTGTCGCCCAGATCAAAATAATTGAGGAGTTGGGTGCGTCCCGGCGTCTTGCTGACGAAGGCCAGCTTGCGATGGTCGGCAAGCGTATTGAGGGCGCTGGATTTGCCGGCGTTGGAACGCCCGGCGAATGCAATTTCCCCCAGCCCTTCGGGCGGCAGGGTATGCAGTTCGCGCACGCTGGTGACGAAAGAGGCGCGCCGGAAAAGTGTGGGTTGGGGCATGAGGGGAGGCGCCGGACGGTGGGGGCCGCGTATTGGCAACAGCGTGTCCATGCATGTCAACAACGGCGGCTAAGCTACGGTAGAATAGCAGTATTTTACGAGTTCACCGGCCAAACTTGCGCTTGAATTGAGCGTTGTTTCGAGTGCAGGGCCGAAGTTTTTTGTCTTCGGGTAACCCCGGATTCCGCAATCTAGGAGAAAGCATGAATCGAGCGCTGGCGCTCGCCGCCCTGATGTTGTCGTACGCTTCAATTGCCCTCGCCGCTGAGGAACCCAAGGCTCTGCCCAAGGCCGATCCCGCAAAAGGCCAGGCCATCGTGACGCAGGTATGCGCTGCATGCCATGGCGCCGATGGCAACAGCGTTGCGGCGACGTACCCCAAGCTGGCCGGGCAGATTCCGGAATACATCCAGAAGCAGCTCACGAACTTCAAGCCCGGAGCGAACGGCAAGGCCGAGCGCGCCAATCCCGTGATGCTGGGTTTTGCCTCAACACTGTCGCCGGATGACGTGCGCAATGTCGCAGCCTACTTTGCGGCGCAGACGCCCAAGCCCGGCGCGTCCCACAATGACAAGACCATCGCGCTCGGACAGAAACTGTGGCGCGGCGGTGACGTGGCGCGCGGCATTCCTGCCTGCGCATCGTGTCACGGTGCAACCGGTGCAGGTGTTCCGGTGCAGTACCCGCGCCTGAAGGGACAGCATGCCGATTACCTCGAAGTGCAGTTGAAGGCGTTCCGCGCCGGTGAACGCGCGAATGACCCAAGCCGCATGATGCGCACGATTTCCGCGAAGCTGTCGGATGCGGAAATCAAGGCGGTTGCCGATTACGCGGCAGGCCTGAAATAGCGCTGCGCCTGCGTCGGCCGATTCGACAAAGAGATGAGAAAGGGGGCGCAAGCCCCCTTTTTCTTGGGTGACCGACAAGGCAAATTCTCCCGCCAGCTGCGCGCTGGAGTTGCCTGCATCGATGCGTTTCGCGGTTGGCCTGCTCACATCTCGAACAGTTCGGGCCGATCTCGTTCCCGGCATTCGAACATCTCGGCCAGTATTCGGTGTGCAGCGCGTGGCGGTTCCCGCTCATTCCCGCTCTTCTGGTGGTGTTGACCTCGCAGTGCGTCATGCGTAATGTGCCGCGGATGCTGCGCGAGGTGGATCGTTTTCATGACAGCCTTCGCAAGCGGAGGTTTGACAACTTCGCCCGCTGTGTCGCGTTCAGCAGCACATTGTCGATTGAAACGATGACGCAGCGGCAGGGCCAGGCGCTGGCCATTCAGCTATTGTGCTGATCCGCATTCTTTGGTCCTTTGGGTCATGACGAAGCGCAGGGAAGGAATAAGGTCTCCAATGGGCACGTATACTGAAACGCATGAATAGCCACCCCATCGAGCAGCACATTCCTCGGCTGCGGCGCTATGCACGTGCGCTGGTGGGCGATCGTTATGCTGCTGATGATCTGGTACAGGACACGCTGGAGCGGGCCTGGAACAAGCTGCATCTGTGGCGCCAGGGGAGCGACATGCGCGCCTGGCTGTTTGCAATCATGCATAACGTATTTGTGAATCAGGCCAGAAGCCGCCGTCAGGATATTGAAAGACACATGGAAGAACTCCCCGTCATTGCTGTGCGAGGAACCCAGGGCCAGCAGCTTGAGCTGATGGAAGTGGACCGCGCCCTGCGGGCGTTGCCACCGGATCAGCGCGAGGTGCTGCTGCTGGTGGCCGTGGAGCAATTGACCTATGACGAAACCAGCCGGGCCCTGGACGTGCCCATTGGCACCGTGATGTCGCGGCTGTCGCGAGGTCGCGAACGCCTGCGCCAGCTCACTGCCGGCGGGCCCGGGTCGAGTCCATTGAAGGTGGTGAAATGACCCCGGTGAGCGAAGAAGATCTTCAGGCTTATGCCGACGGAGCGCTGGAGGAGAGTTTGCGCGCGGCGGTCGAGGCCCACCTTGTGGAGCATCCGGACGATGTGGCCCGTGTGCAGGCGTGGCGCGATCTTAATGCGGCGCTGCGCGCAGCCTATAACCCCGTGCTTGATGAGCCGGTACCCGAGCGGCTGCGCCTGCGCCCGGTGACGGGAACGCACCGCCATGCCATTGCGGCCGGTTTGATCACGCTTGGGGTTGCCGTTGGCATGGCCGGTGGCTGGGTGGCTCGAGGTGCGGTCTATGACTTGCCTATCGCCGGCAATTCCTCCCCCGGATTTGTGCATCAGGCTGCCATTGCCCATGCCGTGTATTCGCCTGAAGTGCGCCATCCGGTTGAGGTGGGTGCCAACGAGGAGGACCATCTGGTGCGATGGTTGTCCAAACGTCTGGGCACCGAGCTGAAGTGTCCCAAGCTTGGCTCACTGGGTTATGACTTGGTCGGCGGGCGCCTGCTCTCAGGTCCCAACGGGCCGGTGGCGCATTTCATGTTTCAGGATGCCCGCGGTGGTCGCCTTACCCTGTATGTTTCGGCACAGCGCGGCGATTCCAGGCAGACAGCCTTCCGGTTCAGCCAGGAAGACAAGGTGGCGGTGTTCTACTGGATAGACGGCAAGTATGGCTACGCCCTTTCCGGCGAGGTCAGCCGCGAAGCTCTTCTGCAGGTCGCCAACGTTGTCTACAAGCAGTTGAATCCCTAGTGTCCGAGTTGCGAGCGGTGCCGCTTCGGCCGCTCGTTGCTCGTTCAGAGGGGTGTAAGGAACTCAACCTCCTGTCCGACTCACACAAGATGAATTCAACTGAGAACCAGAGAACGGAGTCTGCGCCATGCTGATCAAACGTCCTGCCGGGATCAAGCCATCCGAGATAACGCCTTACGATTTTTATCGGCGTCGTCGAGAGTTCATGGCCTCAGCAGGGCTTCTGGCCGCCGCCGGTGCCAGCGGCCTGCTTTCAGCCGAGGCGTTCGGACAGGACGGAGCCAAGCTTTCCGGTTTCAGGAAGAGCAGCTTCAGTACGAGCGAGAAGCCAAACACGTTCAAGGACATCTCGTCATACAACAACTATTACGAGTTTGGCACCGACAAATCCGACCCCGCTGAGCTGGCCGGCAAGTTCAAGGCACGCCCCTGGACGGTCAAGGTATCAGGCGAGGTCAAGAAGCCCAGGACCTTTGGCATCGAAGAGTTGCTCAAATTTCCGCTGGAGGAGCGCATCTATCGCCTGCGTTGTGTCGAGGCCTGGTCCATGGTGATTCCATGGGTGGGGTTTGAGTTCAACCAGATCGCGAAGCAGGTCGAACCCACATCCAAGGCAAAATTCGTCGAGTTTGTCACGGTGATGCAGCCGGAAACCATGCCTGGGCTGCGCTATCCGGTTTTGAACTGGCCCTATCTCGAGGGCCTGCGTATTGATGAAGCGATGCACCCGCTGACGTTGATGGCGGTTGGTTTGTATGACCAGATGCTGCCGAGCCAGAACGGTGCGCCCATCCGGTTGGTGGTGCCCTGGAAATATGGATTCAAGAGCGCCAAGTCCATCGTGGAAATCCGCTTTGTGGAAAAGCAGCCCAAGGTTGCCTGGGAGGTTGCCAATTCCAGTGAGTACGGCTTCTATTCCAACGTGAACCCGGATGTTGATCATCCCCGCTGGAGCCAGAAAACCGAAAAGCGCCTTCCCGCATTCTTTGCCAATCACAAGACCGAGATGTTCAATGGCTATGGCGATCAGGTGGCAAAGCTGTATGCCGGGATGGACCTGAAGAAGTTCTACTGATCTGGACCGGAGTGGCATGACGATACTCACGGTCTTGCGCAATCCGCCGCAGCGATACGTCGCAATAATCAAGGTTGCCCTTTTTTTGCTGGCCTTGGTGCCCCTGGGCAGGCTGGCGACCGGCGCATTCCTGTTTCCGGAATGGTTGGGTGTCAACCCCGCAGAGTTCATTACCCGTTCCACCGGGGATTGGGCGCTGCGCATGCTGCTGACCACCCTTGCAGTGACTCCACTGCGTCATTTGACCGGCTGGAACTGGCTGTTGCGCCTGCGGCGCATGCTTGGGCTGTTTGCGTTTTTCTACGCCTCCGTGCACTTCTCAAGCTACATCTCGTTCGACCATGTTTTTGATGTCGGGGCGATCCTGAAGGACATCGTCAAACGGCCATTCATTACGGTGGGTTTCGTTTGCCTGACACTGATATTTCCCCTTGCGGTGACTTCGGCGAATGTCATGGTCCGCAAGCTGGGGGCAAAACGCTGGATTGCGCTGCATCGGCTGGTTTATCTCATCGCCCCGCTGGCTGTGCTGCACTTCTGGTGGATGGTCAAGCGAGACGTGACCCAGCCGGAGGTGTATTTGGCCGTGCTGGTTGTGCTCCTGGGGGCGAGAATTGTCCGAGCAGGTATGGGACGGAGGCTTCAGCGCCCAGGTATGCAGATGCGCTAGGGATAAGCCGGCTGCGCCTGCGGCGCAAGTCCCGGGTGGACCCGACTGGCGGGCGGGGGGGCCAGAATTTTACAAATTGAAACACTTTTGGTTCGATCCGCAGTTTTATGAATGACCCTGAACCATGCGCTTAATCCACATGTACAATCTGTCCGCCCGCAAAAGGTCGACCGCAAGAGGTGCAGTCAAAAATCACCCGCAAGAGGTGCGGTCAAAAATTAGCCAGTTTCCCGTAAGCCTTCAATTAAGGTAGATCGATGGTTAGCGCAAAGCGTCTGGTATTGATCGTGCTCCTCGCAGCAGTTGGCGGTGGTGCCTATTATTATTTTTCCTATGCACCCGCGCAGGTGGGCACGTCGGCAAAGGCCGAGGGCAAAGGAGAAAAAGGCAAAGGTGGCCCTCGATCCGATCGAGTCGAGCCGGTCGCCATGGCCACGGTCGAACAAAAAAGCGTTCCGGTGAGGATTGAGGGCATCGGCAATGTCGAGGCCTATACGTTCGTGCAGATCAAGAGCCGCGTCGATGGTCAAATCATCGCGGTCAATTTCAAGGAAGGCCAGGAAGTCAAGAAGGGCGAAGTGCTCTTTCGGATTGATCCGCGGCCCTATGAGGCAGCTCTTCACGCTGCCGAAGCAAGCCTGGCAAGGGACAAGGCCAGTGCCGATCGTGCTCTGGCCCAGGAAGTGCGTCAGAAAGAACTGCTCGACAAGCAATTCATCTCTGCAGATGGCTATTCCCAGTTTCGCACCAATGCGCAGACCGCTCTGGCGGCCATAAAGTCGAGCGAAGCTGCGGTCGAGAATGCCCAGGTGCAGGTTGACTTCACCACGATTCGATCGCCGATCACCGGCTACGTGGGCAAGGTGCAACTGCAGCTTGGCAATATCGCTCGTGCGGCCGATGTCAATCCGATTGCGATCATCAACCAGGTGCACCCCATCTACGTCACTTTCGCGGTGCCTGAGCAGCGCCTGTCCGAGATTCGTGGGCACATGAAATCCGGACTGCTGAGTGTCGAGGCGGTACCCAGTGACTCCAAAGGCAAACCGGTGGGCGGGAAACTCGTGTTCATCGACAATGCCGTGGACCAGACCACCGGGACGATCAAATTGCGTGCGCAATTTGAAAACCTGGATAACGCACTGTGGCCCGGCCAGTTTGCCAATGTAAGCGTCAAGCTCAATGACGATACTGCAGCCCTGGTCATTCCCGGTCGGGCCATCCAGACCGGGCCCAACGGGCAGTTCGTTTTTGTGGTGAAACCGGATATGACCGCCGAGATTCGACCAGTTAAGGTGGCGCGCAACGAAGGTGATCTGGCCATTGTCGGCCAGGGTCTTCAAAAGGATGAGCGCGTGGTCATTGAGGGACAGCTTCGCCTGACCCAGGGAACGAAGGTGTCCTCGGCAAACGGGCGTGCAGCAAAATCGGATGACGTCACGAGCAAAGAAAAGCCCAGCAAGCCCGACGCCTAGCAAGGGAGCACACTGACATGAATATCGCCGAGCCGTTTATCAGACGACCGGTCATGACCACGCTGGTCATGTCGGCCTTTATTATTTTCGGCCTGGTCGGATTTAGTCAGATGCCCGTCAATTCACTGCCGAACGTGGATTTTCCGACCATTCAGGTGAGCGCAACCCTGCCCGGGGCCAGTCCGGAAACCATGGCTGCCGCCGTGGCAACTCCGCTTGAGCGGCAGTTCTCCACCATCGCTGGCATCGATTCGATGACGTCCCAGAGCGGCCAGGGGACCACCCAGATAACCATCCAGTTCAATCTGGATCGCAACATAGACGGCGCGGCCCAGGATGTGAATTCGGCCATATCGGCCGCGGTGCGCCAGTTGCCTACGGGCATGCCCGCGCCGCCATCGTTTCGCAAGGTCAATCCGGCCGATGCGCCGGTGTACTTCCTTGCGCTGACCTCTGACACATTGCCCTTGTCCACCGTGAATGAGTACGCCGAGACCTATTTGGCGCAGCGGTTATCCACCATCAACGGGGTGGCACAGGTGCAGGTTTTTGGTCAGCAAAAGTACGCTGTTCGCGTTCAGATTGATCCCAAGGCGCTTGCCTCGCGCGGTGTGGGTATCAACGAAGTACAAACGGCCATATCGCAGGCCAATGCCAACATCGCCACCGGCACGCTCTTTGGCAAGGACCGCTTGTTTGCCGTGCAGGCCACGGGCCAGCTCTTCAATGCGGCCGCATACGATTCTGTCATTGTCTCCTATCGCAATGGCAATGCAGTGCGACTCAAAGATGTGGGCCAGGCAATCGACGGGGTACAAGACAACAAGCAGGCAGCCTGGTTTGGCGACAAGCGGGGGATCGTCCTGGCCATTCAGCGTCAACCGGGAACCAATACGATCGAGCTGATCAACAAGGTCAAGCAATTGCTGCCCACGTTTCGCGCCGAAGTCCCCCCAGGCATAAACATCGATGTGCTCTATGACCGCTCCGTTACGATCCGCCAATCGGTGCGCGACGTGGAGGAAACACTGATTGTTGCCCTGGTGCTGGTGGTAGGGGTAATTTTTGTATTTCTGCGCAGCGTACGTGCCACGCTCATTCCAGCCTGCTCGCTGCCCATCGCGGTGATCGGATCGTTCGCTTTCATGAATGTGCTGGGCTACAACATTGACATGCTCTCACTCATGGCGCTGACACTGGCAGTGGGTTTCGTGGTTGACGATTCCATTGTCATGCTGGAGAACATTACGCGGCACATCGAAATGGGCAAGACCCCGATGCAAGCCACGCTTGATGGATCACAAGAGGTGACCTTTACGGTTCTATCCATGACCCTGTCCCTTGCTGCGGTCTTCATCCCGGTCATGTTCATGGGGGGTATTCTGGGCCGGTTGCTGCGAGAGTTTGCAATGACCATCATCATTGCAATTCTCATCTCCGGGTTTGTCTCCCAGACTCTCACGCCCATGTTGTGCAGTCGCGTACTCAAACCGCATGACCCGAACGAGCGCCATGGGTGGTTGTTTAATCTGGTTGAAAACGGCTTCAATTCGACCAAGAACGCCTATGCACGCAGTCTTTCCTGGGTCATTGCGCGCCCCAGAATGACCATGGTTGCCTTTCTGATTGTGATTGTGGCCACCGTAGTGCTGTTTGCCCGCGCCCCCAAGGGATTCCTGCCCAACGACGATAGTGGCCAGATTGCCATCATCACTGAAGCGGCCCAGGACATATCCTTCGAAGGCATGGTCGTCGCCCAGAAAAGAGTCATGGATGTTGTCAACAAGGAACCTTATGTCGCGGGCAGCTTGAGCTCGATCGGGGCCAGTGCGGGCAATCCGGCGCTCAACTCAGGGCGGATCACCATTTCGCTCAAACCTGTCGATGAAAGACCGTCGGCCGACGAGATCGTGCGCATATTGCGTCCCAAGCTTCAGAATCTGGTGGGGATCAATGTGTTTGTGCAAAACGTGCCCCCCATCCGCATTGGCGGGCGGATCACCAAGAGTGAGTTTCTTTACACGGTGCAGGGCGCGAGCCTCGCTGAGTTGAATGAGTGGGTGCCCAAGATCGAGAGCAAGCTCAAAACCGTGCCTTTGCTTCGCAATGTGACGTCGGATCTGCAAATTGCCCGGCCCCAGGTGGTTGTGCAGATCAATCGGGAAAAGGCCTCAACACTGGGTGTTTCCGCTGTGGCCATTGAGGCTGCCTTGAACAGTGCCTTCAGTTCGGCGCAAATATCGAATATCTATACCGCGACAAATCAGTATTTCGTCATCATGGAGTTGCAGCCGGAGTATCAGACCGACCCGTCGGCGCTGTCCCATATCTATGTACGCGCCGGTGCCGGTGTGGCCGGTCCAAACTCGGCGGCTACGCTCAATTCATTGCCCGGCACCATGGTTCCGCTTACGGCAGTGGCTGACATCAAATACACCGTAGGGCCTTTGTCGGTCAGCCATTTGCGCCAGTTGCCGGCGGTTTCCATTTCCTTTGACATGCGCGATGGGGCTTCGCTCTCTGAGGGCATTGCAGCGATCAACGCTGCCATGACAGACCTTCAGGTTCCGGCCACGCTTACCGGATCGTTCGAGGGAACAGCGCAGGCATTTCAAAGCTCTCTGGCCGGCATGGGTGTTCTCCTTGTGCTTGCCATTATTGTCATTTACCTGGTGCTGGGGGTTCTCTACGAGAGTTTCATTCATCCGATCACCATCCTGTCAGGATTGCCCACGGCAGCACTGGGTGCGGTGATAACGCTTCTGGCTTTTGGCCGGGAACTGGATATGTACGGATTTGTGGGCATCATCATGCTGATCGGAATCGTCAAGAAGAACGCGATCATGATCATCGACTTTGCCATTGAGCTGCAGCGCAAGGATGGGAAACCGGCGTCCGAGGCGATCTACAACGCGTGCCTGGTCCGGTTCCGTCCGATCATGATGACCACATTTGCTGCGCTGTTGAGTACCTTGCCCATAGCCTTGGCCATGGGAGCGAGCGGACCGGGTCGGCAACCGCTGGGTCTCGCGGTCATTGGCGGATTGATTGTGTCGCAGTTTCTTACGCTCTATCTCACGCCGGTGGTTTATATCTACTTTGAGAAGTTGCAGGTGTACCTGGCTAAATCGAAGAGGAAGGATGCCGCCGATTCGGCACCGGGCCATGCGCACCTGGTGCCCAGTGCCCAAGCCTTGGACTAGGACCAGGCGGAAATTGCTTGATGGAATATTGCCGCTCAACAACACTTTCGGACAAGGCTGCATCGGCCAGCCTTTGGTTTTTGATCGCAATGGGAACGGACTAATATTGTGAAAATGGCGCTAGTCGTGTGCAACAGTTTCTTCATGGATCGGGTGATGGCGATACTGAAGGAAAACGACATTGACTACTTTACAAGCTGGAACAAAGCCACGGGCAAGGGACATGGGACCGAGCCCCATCTGGGCTCGGGCATCTATAGCAGCACCAACTCGGTGACGATGATCGCGTTTGATAACGACGAGCCGCTCAATGCATTGATTCGCAGCATTGAAGCGGAGAATGCGCAAATTCGCCGGGCGGCAGACCACATCCGATTGTTTCAGTTGCCGCTGGAGAGGATTGTCTGACGGCTAGCTGATGACGCATGGGCAGGATGTTCGGCCCGGTTCTAATTCCTGGGCCGCGGATTTTGCGTATGATGACCTTCACCGCGCTGGTTCTGCCCTATCGTGGGACCAGTCGCTCCCCGGAAAACAGGTCGGCGATCTGTTCGCGTTCACGGATCAGATGTACCTGATCGCCGTCAACGAGAACTTCGGGAGCCCGTGGCCGGCTGTTGTAGTTGGAACTCATGCTCATGCCGTAGGCGCCTGCCGAATGTATTGCCAGCAGGTCGCCGGACTCTACCGCAAGCATCCGGTTTTTCCCCAGAAAATCCCCTGTTTCGCAGATTGGCCCGACGATGTCGTATTTTCGGGCTTTTCCAGGGCGCTGCCTTACGGCCTCAATGCCGTGCCAGGCGGAATACAGGGCGGGACGCATCAGGTCGTTCATCGCGGCATCAACGATGGCGAAATTCCGCGATTCATTCTGTTTGACGTATTCAATGCGGGTGAGCACCAATCCGGCGTTTCCAACCAGCACACGGCCAGGCTCGAAAAGCACACGGACTTTACGTCGTCCCAGGCGCTTGAATAGCGCCTTCGCATAGTTGGCCAGAGAGGGCGGCTCTTCATTCCGGTAGCGGATTCCGACACCCCCACCCAGATCGATATGCTCAAGATGTATGCCGGAACGCTGTAACCGGTCGACCAGGTTGAGCACACGATCCAATGCAGCGAGGAACGGCGCGATTTCGGTCAACTGGGATCCGATGTGGCAGTCGATCCCGACAACCCTGATTCCCGGCAAGCTCGCGGCCCTGCGATAGAGTGCTGGTGCATCTTCGTGCGCAATGCCGAACTTGTTCTGTTTCAGGCCGGTTGAAATATAGGGATGAGTCTTTGCATCCACGTCAGGATTGACGCGCAGCGATATCGGCGCCACTTTCTTCGCTGCAACTGCGATCTGCGACAGGCGTTCGAGTTCACCTTCGGATTCGACGTTGAAGCAGAGGATGCCGGCATTCAGTGCGATCCGTATTTCCGCCTCACTCTTGCCCACGCCCGAGAACACGACTTTGCCAGGATCTCCCCCGGCTGCAATGACCCGGGCCAGTTCACCACCCGATACGATGTCGAAACCGGCGCCGAGCCGCGCAAACAAATCGAGAATGGCCAGATTCGAATTTGCCTTCATTGCGTAGCAAATCAGAACGTCATGGCCGGAACAGGCGAGCGCGAACTCCCGGAATGAGTTTTCGAGCGCTGCCCGCGAATAAACGTAGCACGGAGTCCCGAATTCGCGCGCAATGGCTTCAAGCGATACCGATTCGGCGTGCAGCACACCGTCGCGATGGGCGAACACATTCATGGTCGTACTTACTTGCGTGGAGTTTGTTGGCTACTATCGGGTTGCGGTGCCGCAGGCGAAGGCAGGTACAGCGCCCCTTTGTTGCCGCATCCCTGAAGCAGGGTGGCGAGGAGCAGGAGGCAGGTTATGCGTAACATGACGGGATGGCAATAATGAATATATCCGGTGCTGCGAAGGGAACCTTCATCTCGCGTCTCCCCGTAATCGAGCTTCAACGAGGATCGAAATTCTTGAAAGTGATGGTAACACGATGATGAACGAAGCCGACTTCAACGCGCTTGCAGAAGCGACCCTCCGGGCTGTTGCTCGGGCAGTTGAGGACAGCGGCCTTGATTGCGATGTCGAGATGAAGGGAGACGGTGTTATCGAAATCACGCTTGATGACAGCACGCGCCTCGTAGTCAACCGGCACGCAGCGGCACGCGAGATCTGGGTGGCTGCGAAATCCGGCGGATACCATTTTCGCCACGATAGCGGGCAATGGAGAAATACCCGGGACGGCAGCGAGTTGTTTGGCTCACTATCGCGTTATCTCAGCGAGCAGTCCGGCATGCCCGTCAGTCTTATTCCACAATAGCGGAGGGAGGTTTGGGGGCTATTCCGCCTTGCGTGGTTCTGCTGCGCCTGCTTCTGGGGGGGGGGACTCGCGCAGGAAATATTCAGGACGGCCTTCGGGCGACTGGAAACCGGATTCGTTGATCTTGATGCTGACGATGCCTTCGGGGACGGGCATTGGGGAGTCCGGTGCGTTTTTCAGGGCTTTGGCCATATAGTCCATCCAGATTGGGAGTGCCGCGACGGCACCGGTTTCAGAATTGCCAAGGCGTCGTGGCTGATCGAAACCTACCCAGGCAATTCCGACAAGATTTGGCTGATAGCCGTTGAACCAGGCGTCGACGTAGTCGTTGGTCGTTCCCGTCTTCCCCGCCAAATCCTGCCGTCCCAGAGACATGGCGCGGGCGCCTGTTCCTGCGCGGATGACCTCGCGCATCATGTTGTCCATCAGAAAGGCATTGCGGGCGTCGATAACCCTCAGGTTTTCGTCGCCGGCCAGTTGTGGCTGAGCTTGGGCAAGCACGGTGCCGCGATCATCCACGATTTTCGAAACAATGTACGGTTCGATCTTGAATCCACCATTGGCAAAAACCCCGTATGCCCGAGCCATTTGCCACAGGGTGACGGAACCGGAGCCCAGCGCCATGGTCAGGTATGGTGGGTGTCGATCTGCGTCAAAACCGAAACGCGTAACGTAATCTTGGGCATACTGGGTTCCGATGGACTGCAGGACCCTGATGGCAACCATGTTTTTCGATTTTGCGAGTGCCGTTTTCAGGCGCATTGGGCCTTCATACGTACCCTCATAGTTTTTTGGCTCCCATACTTGCCCACCTGTCAGGAACGGGTCGACCACGACCGGGGCATCATTGACCACAGTTGCGGGGGTGAAGCCCTTTTCCAAGGCAGCCGAGTAGATGAATGGCTTGAAGCCGGAACCAGGCTGTCTCCAAGCCTGTGTGACGTGATTGTATTTGTTCCTGTAGAAGTCAAAGCCCCCAACCAGGGAGCGAATCGATCCATCCTGCGGGTTGACGGAGAGAAATGCCGATTCCGCCAGCGGTAGTTGCAGGATTTCCCAACCGCCCTTGTCTGTCTTAGCGATTCGCACAATCGCACCGCGCCGGATGCGCTTGTTCGGCGCAGCCTTTTCGTCCAAAGCACGTGCGGCGAACTTCAGGCCCTCCCCGGAGACATTGACGGTTTCGCCGCCACGCCGGTAAACCTTCACCTGCTTGGGGTTGGCTTCTAGGACCAGACCGGCATAGATGTTGTCACTATCCTGATAGTCGGACAAAGCCTCTTCATAGGCTTCGTCATCACCATCATTCAGTGCAAGGTAGCCCTCTGGACCGCGGTAACCGTGCCGGCGGTCATATTCGAGCAAGCCCTTGCGCATGGCATCATAAGCGGCTTCCTGATCCGCTTTCACGATGGTGGTATAGACGCGGAAGCCCTTCGAATAGACATCCTGCGGATAGCGCTCAAACAGCATTTGCCGCACCATCTCGGCCACATGCTCAGCATGTACGGCATAGTCGTTCAGCTCATGTTTGACTGTCAGCGGTGCTTTCTGGGCTTCTGCAAATCGCACATCATCAAGGTACCCCAGCTCATGCATACGTCGCAGCACATACAACTGGCGTTGCTTGGCCCGTTTCGGATTCACGACAGGATTGAATGACGACGGCGCCTTTGGCAGACCAGCAAGCATTGCGGCCTCTGCCGGAGAAAGTTGCGGGAGCGTCTTGCCGAAATAGATCTGGGCCGCTGACGCAAAGCCATAGGCACGCTGACCCAGATATATCTGGTTGATGTAAATCTCTAGAATCTGATCCTTGCTGAGGCTGCCTTCTATGCGGAATGCCAGTAGCGCCTCGTAGAGCTTTCTAGTGACGGTTTTCTCGGAAGACAGGAAAAAATTCCTTGCGACCTGCATGGTGATCGTTGACGCTCCCTGCAGCTTGCCGCCAGTGAGGATATTGGAGTACGCTGCCCTGAGCACCCCGACGTAGTCCACCCCTGCGTGTTGGTAAAAACGCTCGTCTTCGGCAGAAATAATGGCGTTTTTCAGCAGGGCAGGGACTGAATCGATTTGAACGATTGAACGGCGTTCTTCGCCGAACTCGCCTATCAGGACGCCGTCGGCGGTGTAAACCCGTAGCGGAATCTTGGGCTGATAATCGTTCAGTGCCTCGATTGAAGGCAGGTTGGGATAGGCAAGTAACAGGGAAAAGCCAGCGACCGCCACGCCCATGATGAGCAGGCCGGCAAGCAGCAGAGCGGGGAAGGCGAACCAACGCAGGGACATTCACGGGCTTTCGGAAAGGACGCTCATTATAGGGGCAGCGATTCTTCGATCGCCAACGGCAAGGCGGGGGACTCCGTGAAAAATTTGCTTTACAGGGTACGGGGTTGTTGCTAGGATTTAACGTGGATTATACTTTCCGCTCGTAACCTGCCATAGTTGAAAGGGAATTTGGGTTTGGCCCTCAATTTCGACATTTTCAAACCGAAGACGCCGCCACTGTTCGGGATGGACATCAGTTCGTCATCCGTCAAGATGGTGGAGATGGTCGACGCCGGCAAAGGCACGGTGCGGGTCGAGCGTTACGTGATCGAGTCGCTTCCCCGGGATGCTACGCTGGACGGCAATATTGCCAACCTTGAAGCGGTGGTCGAGGCGGTGCAACGCGCCTGGAAGAAAATGGCCACCCGAACCAAGAATGTGGCCATGGCCCTGCCGTCCGCAGCGGTCATCACCAAGAAGATCATTGTTCCCGCGGGGCTGCGCGAAGAAGAACTCGAAGTTCAGGTCGAGAGTGAGGCGAATCAGTACATTCCATTCGCCTTGGAAGAGGTTAATCTGGATTTTCAGGTTGTCGGTCCGGCGCCATCCAGCCCCGAGGAAGTGGAAGTCCTGATCGCCGCTTCGCGCAAGGAAAAGGTTGAAGATCGCGTGGCCGTGGCGCAGGCTGCAGGTCTCAAGGCCCTGTGCATGGATGTCGAGTCCTATGCCGTGCAAAGTTCGTTTGAACTGATTCGGAAAACCCTCCCTAACGAAGGCGTGGACCAGAATGTGGTGCTGGTGGATATTGGCGCCAGCCTCATGAATATCACGGTCTTGCGCAATGATCAGGGAACTGACTGCTAGAGCTTGTCGTACTTCGTCGATTTCCCCTGCGCCTTCTCCACCGGATAGCGCTCGCGGTTGATGGCGAGTTTGCGCTGGACGGCGGCGTCGAGGTCGAGGTTCAGGTCGTGCACCAGCATGCTCAGGTAGATGGCGATGTCGGCGATTTCGTCGGCGATGTGCAGGGCATTCTTCAGCAGGTTATCCGGCTTGCTCCACTCAAGATCAGTCAGTGTGGTAGGGGTGAGCATGGGGTTCCGGCATGAGTGATCAAGCGGCACGCCGCGTGGCTGAAACACGAGGTGACGTCTTTATCAGGGCCTCGGCCGGCACGCCCAGGCCTTCATGCAAACGCCGGATCATTTGCAGCGTGAGCGGCCTTTTCCGGTTCAGGACTTCGTAGACCCGGTTGATCTGCCCGATCATGGGCACCAGATCCTTGGGGCCGAGGCCGGATTGTTCCATGCGGAACTTGATTGCCTCCACGGCATCGGGCAGCCCCATCGGGTAATGCTTTTTTTCATACGCCTCAACCAGCGTCACCAGCACATCCAGACGATCACCCTCCGGGGTGCCCAGGCGCGCCATCATGAGTGACTCGATTTCCTTGAGGGCGGCGCGGTGGTCGGCCTTGGTTTTAATCGGTTTGATGTTCATGGCGTACTTTCTTAAATTGTCTGTGCGTCGATCTTGTCATATTGACCGTGCGTACCTATGAAACGTATGTAGACCACTTGATACGGGTAGTTGATCCAGACGACAAGACGGTATTTGTTGCCACCAATGTTAAAAACAGCCCTGCCGTCCCGCAGAATGCTTGCGGTTCCAAAGTCTCTTTTCACGTCGGCTGGACCCCGCCAAGCCGCTCTTGTCGCATGCCGATACCAGGCAAGCGTCGGCTCAAGCGAGTCTGTGCAGGCAGCCTTTCGGCAAAAAGCCCGTAACGTGGACAGGGCGATAACGCGCATGGCCAAGGTTAGTCCCAAAATGGGATCAAGGCAAGATGGTTGAATCGCCGCTACCCTCCCTTGCAGAGGGCGCATTCCGTTGCATCGGAAGGCCGTTCATTCGGTGGGTGGCGGTAGTCTGAAACGCCCCCTCCCTGGCCCTCCCCCGCTACGCTTCGCTGCGCAAGGGAGGGGACTTATTGGGCCTCCCCCGTCCGCTTTGCTGCGCAAGGGAGGGGACTGACTGCTAGAGCTTGTCGTACTTCGTCGATTTCCCCTGCGCCTTCTCCACCGGATAGCGCTCGCGGTTGATGGCGAGCTTGCGCTGGACGGCGGCGTCGAGGTCGAGGTTGAGGTCGTGGACCAGCATGCTCAGGTAGATGGTGATGTCGGCGATTTCGTCGGCAACTTCATTTTTGACTTTGCCGTCGGGGGTTTTGATGGCGGCTTCGACTTCGTTGTCTTTGGCCCACTGGACGTGCTCGAGGAGTTCGGCGACTTCCAGGCTGAGGGAGATGGCCTGGGATTTGAAGTTGTGGAATTGCTGCCAGTTGCGCTCGGCGCGGAATTGGAGGAGGGCGGAGAGGGTGGTGGGGGTGAGCATGGGGGGGGGTGATGTGGTGTGATGGGGGGATGAGGGATTTTAGGGGGAAATGCAGAATCTGCCCCCTCCCTTCTCTTGCAGGGGGGGATTCGTTGCAGCGGGATGCTGGAGGGCAGTGGTAATTCTGCCCCCTCCCTGGCCCTCCCCCGCTTCGCGGGAGAGGGGATTTATTTATTGGCCCTCCCCCGCTCGCTTCGCTCGCAAGGGAGGGGACAAAAGCTTGAGGGAGGGGAGGTTCGGGCTACTTCTTTGGGGACCAGCCGTAGGTTTTGGCGGTGGCGCCGCCCATTAGCATGGCGCGCTCGGTGTCGGTTAGGCGGGTGGTGGTGAGGAAGGGTTTGACGCCCTGCTCGTAGTTGACGAGCTCGAAGGTGCGGGTCCAGTCGGTGCCCCACAGGCAGCGCTCGAAGCCCCAGGCATCAAACACGCGGGCGAGCGGGTCCCAGATGTCGTTGTATGGGAATGCCTCGCGCGACATGGTGCAGGCGCCGCTCACCTTCAACGACACGTTCGGGCGGCGGGCGAGGTCGAGCACCTTGGGCAGGTCCTTCCACGCATCGGCCGGCGCGGGTTTGCTGCGCGGCTGGTAGATGCCCAGGTGGTCAACCACAAAGCGCGTGTCCGGATGGCGGTCGATCAGCCCGGTGCCGATGTCGATGTTGCCGCCGGTCTGAAGGTTGACGGGCATGCCGTGCTTGGCCGCGGCGCGCAGGATGCGCGGAATGCCATCCGAGTTGGGGTCGGTGCCGGTCTGCGGCGAGATCATGACGCGCACGGCCACCGCACCGGGCACCTTCTTCCATTCGGCGATGATTTCTTCGGAGGCCGGATTGGTGGAGTCCATGGGCTTCACGATGGCAAAGCGCCCCGGATGGGCACGCTGCACTTCCTTCACGTAGGTGTCGTCGTAGCCATAGAGGGAATAGGCCTGCACGAAAATCGCGCCGTCCACGCCCACTGCATCCATGGCGGCCACCATCTCGTCGCCGGTCACATGGGCGGGCCAGCCGTGGGGATTGGTGCGCCAGGGGCGATCGGGCGTGTTGGCTGCATAGGCGTGGACCTGGGAATCGATGACTAGCATGTGAGCCTCCTTGGTTTGGTTTTATAGCAGAACCTATCTCGAAATTCTCCCTCATCCCCGGCCCTTCTCCCCGAGGGAGAAGGGAGACAAGCCCCTCTCCCTCGGGGAGAGGGGTTGGGGTGAGGGAAAGAATTGCGTCGAAGGTCCTGAAAATATGATCGAGACGATTTGTATTACCCCCTCCCGCGCGAAGCCGCGCTGCGAACGGGCTTCGCTCGCAGTGGGTGCGGAGGGAATTGCGGCTGAGGGGATGAAGCGGCCGTGCCGCCTCTGCTACGGCCGATAGCTGCCGTGATTGCGCACGTCCCAGGTGCGCAGGGGCGCATCGGGCCGGTAGGCGATGAAGCGCGCTTCGGGCAGTTCGATCTTGGTTTCGCTTTTGATCTTGCGCGCGAGCGCGGCCTGCTCCGCTGCGGTGGTGTAATGCCACTTGCCGGTGTCCAGGCGATCCACCAGGATCGCCACCGAGACAATCATCTCCAGTGGATTGATGTTGCCGTGTCCGGCGCTGCTCACGAAGGCCGTGCTGTGCAGGGCGCTGTTGCCGGCATGCTTCAGGACCCGGGCATAGGCCACTTCCCTCGAAGGCGGATAGTTGGTGTCGCCGGTGTTGTTGAGCGCGAACACCGGGCCGGCCACCTTGCCGGTATAGGACAGGAACTTCTCGGCGAACCGCACCGCCTCGGGATCGGCGCTGATGCGCGGCGCCTTGGCCAGCGTGCGCAGGTCTTCATCGAGGCTTTTCAGGCCGTTCGCGCCCAGCTTGCCGTACATGGCCTTCACAAATTCCTGGCGGCCGGAGTGCGTGAGCTCGTAACGGTAATCGACGCCGTTGTTCCAGAGGATGTTGTGCCCGGCGATTTCGGTTGCGCCGGCGGCGATGCCGACGCCCTGGATGTCGGCGTACATCGGCGGAATCTGTTTGTACTGGGCCTCCCAGTCGCGCGGTGCGGGCTCCGGCGAATCCTTCACCAGCCAGGGCCCGGTCTGCGAGACGGCTGCCGCGAGCGCGAGGCGCGCACGGCCCAGCGGCGTTGAATCGGCAAGCTTCACCAGCGCTTCGATGGCGGCCTCTTCGGTGGCAATGCTCTGCTTGTTGGCTGCCACGTTGATGATCTTCAGCGGCGAAGCGGGGTTCACCAGGGTCTTCAGCACGAACTGCGAATCCACGCGCTGCAGCATCGTGGACATCAGGCCCGCCCCGGCACCCATCGAGAACACGCCGCCATCGAAGATCGCCGGATAGAGCTGCATGGCATGCCGCGCCACGTTCGAGCCGCGGGAATAGCCGCGGGCGATGGTGCGCATGGGATGGATGCCGTAATGCCGGATGAACTCCTCGCGCACCATCACCAGCCGCTCGGCGCCCACGTCGTAGCGGTAGGTGACCTTCTCGCGGTTGATGCCGCCATAGGCATAGCCGTGGGCCACCAGCCATTGGACGAGGGGCGCATTGGAGGTGATGGCGGGCGCTGCGTCCAGGTCAACCAGCAGCGTGCCGTTCCATTTCGACAGCGGCTGGGGCGTGGCGATCTTCCACACCTGGCCATCCACGGCGAAGCTGCCACCGATCACCTCCACGCCCTCCTGGGCCGCGGCCTGCTGCATCGGCCCGGCCAGCAGCAGCATTGCGCACACCAGCATGCTCCACCTGCGCACCGCATCGATCATCCAAGCCATGACGCCCTCCTCTGCAACTTTTTTGTGATTCACTCTTCGGTGAATGATGGTTGCCGGCGTCAGCGAATGCATCGGCCGGTTGTGGTGCTTACGTTCAGGATTTACTCCAGCTTCATCCCGGAATCCTTGACCAGCTTTTTCCAGCGCGGCAGTTCGGTGGCAATCACCTGGGCCAGCAGTTCGGGCGTGCTGCCTACGGGTTCGCCGCCTTCGGCGATCAGTTTGTCGGCGATGTCGCGGGACTGGATCATTTTCACCAGCGCAGCGTTCATGCGCCCGATCACCGCAGCCGGCGTGGCCCTGGGCACCAGCCAGGCATGCCAGGTGGTGACATCCAGTCCGGTGACGCCCGACTCGGCGACCGTCGGCAGGTCAGGAAACACCTTGGAGCGCTCAAGGCTCGTGACCGCCAGCGCCCTCAGCTTGCCGGTCTTGACCTGGCTCAGCGCGCTGATCGGGTTGGCGAAGCTCACATGGATCTCATTGGCCAGCAACGCCGTGAGCACGGGCCCCGTTCCCTTGTAATTGATGATCGTGACCGGCGTGCCCAGCACGCTCGCAATCCACGCAGCGCCCAGTTGGATCGGCGTGCCCGCGCCGCTGGTGCCGAAGTTCAGGGCGCCCGGCGACGACTTGGCAAAGGCCAGCAGTTCCTTCACGGTCTTGTAAGGCGACGAACCCGGGACCACCACCAGATACGGCGCCTTGGTCACCAGTGAAACCGGCGCCAGGTCCTTCACCGGATCAAACAGCGGCTTGTCGTAGAAGGCGGGCCCCACGGTGAGGCTCGGCGTGGTGGCGAGCACCGTGTAGCCATCGGGGGCCGCGGCGATGGTCGCCTGGATGGCAATCACCTCACCGGCACCGGGCCGGTTCTCGACGAGGAACGTGCGCCCCAGGTCTTCCGACAGCTTCTGCGAAAAGAGACGCGCCTGGATGTCAGTGCCGCCGCCGGGCGCCAGGCCAACCAGGATCTTCACCGGTTTGGACGGCCATGCATCCTGTGCGTGAGCGCCCGAAATTGTGGTCAACGCAACCCCTGCCAGTGCCATTCTCACTGCAACTGCCAAAAGCCTTTGCATCATGAGCCTCCTTTGTTGAAACTGCGCGCTGCATTGAGGGCTGTCAGGCCCCTCTGATTTTTTCGAGCCGAATTTTTTCGAGCACCGGCCGCAGGTAGTCCAGGAAACGCTGCGGATGCTCGCTCATCGGGAAATGCCCGATGTCCTTCATGATGATGGCCTCAGCGCCCGGTATGCGCCGCGCCACTTCGAGCGTGTCCTCGGGCGTGCACGAGTAATCAAACTCGCCGGTCAGCAGGTAGAGTGGGCATTTGCGCGTGTCGATCGCACCGAGCTGCCCGCGCATGTCGCCGTCTGCCGTGTAGAAGTGCAGGTCGCCCTTGAACACGCCCGGCCCGCCCTGCATGTAATGCCACAACGTCTCCCAGCGGTCTGCATCCGGGCTGCCCGGTGCAATGAGCCCCGAGACCACGCCCGCGCACACTTCGCCGCCATGCACATCCGGGCGATGCAGCCAGCCGAGGTCGTAGTAGGGATCGACATGGGCGCCGGCTTCAAGGCCGATGATGGCGCGAAAGCGCTCGGCATGATGCAAAGCGAGGTGCAGGGCGATGCGCCCGCCGATGGAGCACCCCATGGCCACGGGCTTCTCGAGGGCGAGCGCATCGGCCACTGCGAGGATGGTGTCCAGGTAAGCGCGCGAGGTCAGCGCATAGTCGCGGTCCTGCCAGCCTTCCGGCGGCGAGGACTTGCCGTGCCACGGAAGGTCGAAGGCCACCACGCGAAAATGCTGCAGGATGCGCGCATCGTTCAGGAGCGCCCGGTATTGCCGCGTGTCGGCCCCGGCGGTGTGCAGGCACAAGAGCGGAATGCCCTGCCCCGCTTCTTCCACATAGATGCGGTGGCTGCGGCCCTGCAGCTTCATGCGCAGGTAGCGCCCGACCACGGGCTCGAATGTAGCGTTGAGTGTGGCGCTCATTGTGGATGGGCCTGGCTGAACTCGGCCAGCACTGCCTTGAAATAGAACAGGTTGGACATGAAGGGATGCAGGTTCCCTTCGACGCGCAGCAGGCGCTTTTTCATCAGCGCAAAGAGGTCATTGAATCCGGGCAACGGATCGGGACTGGCGTAGCGCTGCCAGCCCTCCCCGGAAAACCGCAACGCAAAGTCCCAGGAAGGCATGACGAAGGGCCCGCGCGTCACCGAGGCCAGCCGCCCCGCGACGATCGCCACCAGCCAGGACACCTCGCCCGTGTCGATCAGCAGGCGGGCGTTGACCAGTTGCCCACGCCGGAGCAGCCGCTCATTGCCGTTGACGCGTTCGAGAACAGACTCAGCCATTCGACTCTCCTTGCCGCTGCAGGAATCTGCCGCCGCTGGAGGCGACGGCAACGGCAGTCTATAGGGGGCCGGGGGCGCCCGGCGCAGCAACTTCGGCAAAGCTGCTTTGCAAGACTGTTGCGCCCCTGCGTGGATAATTCCCGTGTCGGCAAATCGTGCATTTCGTGCATTTGAATCGGTGAAATCGAATTGCTTTTCACGTCTGGAATTTGTTCGAGTCAGTTTCAAAAATCTCCCTCATCCCCGGCCCTTCTCCCCGAGGGAGAAGGGCGAAAAGCCCCTCTCCCTCGGGGAGAGGGGTTGGGGTGAGGGAAAAAATTGCAGCAAAGATGCCAGGATTATTCTTGCGATGACTTTTAACTTGGTCGCCACGCCCAGGCGCAGGGACATGCATCGGGCGGCAGGCCATCACAAAAGGAGAGCACCATGAAATGCAATCCGCATGTTCCGCTGTCGGTCCCGCTTTCGGCCCTGCTGTCGATCCTGTTGCTGTCATTGCTTGTGCCACTGCGGGCGTCCGCCCAGGATGCCGCGGCGAATTTCCCGGTGCGGCCGGTGACGGTGATCGCGGCCACTTCGCCCGGCGGCCCCACCGAGCACGAAGTCCGGCTCTATCTGATCAAGATGACCGAATTGATGGGCAAGTCCTTCGTCATGGATTTCAAGGCCGGCGCGGGCAATGTCATCGGCTCCAACTACGTGGCCAAGTCCACGCCCGATGGCTACACGCTGCTCATCGTGCCCTCGACCTTCACCGCCATGAAGGCCACCGTGCGCGATCTGCCCTTCGATCCGCTCAATGACCTCACCGCGGTGTCGCAGATGAGCCAGCGCTCCACCGTGCTGGTGGTGAATTCCGGCCTGCCCATCCACGACATGAAGGAGTACATCGCCTATGCCAGGGCCAACCCGGGCAAGCTCAATCACGGCGACGCCGGCGTGGGCGGCTCCAGCCATCTGGCAGCGGCGTGGTTGTCCAGCGCCACGGGCATCCAGGTGACCTATGTGCACTACAAGGGCACCGGGCCGGCAACGCTGGACCTGATAGCGGGCCGCGTGGACACCGTCATGGAATCACTGACCACGATGTTCCCGCACATCAAGTCGGGCAAGGTGCGCGCCATCGCCATCACCGGAAATCGCCGCTCGCCCGTGCTGCCGGACCTGCCCACCGTGGCCGAGCAGGCCGTGCCCGGCTTCAACTTCACGAGCTGGCTGGGCATCGTGGCGCCCGCAGCAACGCCGCCTGCCATCGTCAACAAGCTGGGCCAGAACTTCTCGATCACCGCGAAATCACCAGAGGTCGTGAGGGTGCTGGAGCCCGAAGGCAACATCATGGTGGGCAGCCTGCCTGCGGAGTTCAAGCAACTGATCCAGGCCGAAGCGGAGCGCTGGCGGAAGGTGGTGCTGGATGCGGATATTCACTTCGAGGAGTGAATGTATTTGTTATCAGTTTTTGGTTGATTGGCTTTATTCAAAGCGGATTAACCTGGTAATTGATATCAGTTGCCTGGGCAGGAAACTTTAAAACCTGCCCCCGCCCTGCCCCCTTGCAGGGCGCGTGTTCCGTTGCACCGGAACGCTGTTCGACCGGCGGGCAGCAATGGTTGGAAACGCCCCCTCCCTAGTTGTTAAGTTGCAATAGGTTGTTCCCAGCAAGGCGGGAGGCTGGAGGGCAGTAGCCCAATGCTGAATGGGGCCTGCGGGTGTTGTAGTAGGCAAGGAAGGCAGGCAGCCAGGCGGTGCGCTGCTCACTGTTGTGCCA
>CAIYPG010000073.1 GCA_903928055.1 uncultured beta proteobacterium
TCGCCGTTCTTGCCCTCGACCATGACGCGCAGCACCGGCTCCGTGCCCGAAGGACGCAGCAGCACCCTGCCCTTTTTCCCGAGCTGGCGCTCCGCGGCCTGCTTGGCCTTCGCAACGGGAGGGCTTTTCTGCCAGTCGAAGCCCTTCTCCACCTTCACGTTCAGCAGCACCTGCGGAAACAGCTTGAGGTCCCCGGCCAGCACACCGAGGGTCTTTCCCGATTCACAGACCGCGGTCAGCACCTGCAGCGCGGCAACGATGCCATCACCCGTGGTGTGCTTGTCCAGGCAGATGATGTGTCCGGAGTTCTCCCCGCCGAGTTCCCAGCCCTTTTCCTGCATCTGCTCCAGCACGTAACGGTCACCGACCTTGGACCGTACAAAGCCGATGCCCAGCGCGCCCAGCATCTGCTCCAGGGCCAGGTTGGACATGAGCGTCCCGACCACACCCTTCAACTTGCCACGGCGATGGCGATGGCGGGCGATGACATACAGCAACTGATCCCCGTCAAAACAGGTTCCGTCACTGCCGACCATGAGCAATCGGTCGCCATCGCCATCCAGGGCAATGCCCAGATCGGCCTTGTGCTGCTTGACCGCCATTTGCAGGGATTCCGGCGCGGTGGCGCCCGCCATGTCGTTGATGTTGAATCCATCCGGCTTCACACCAATGGAAATCACGTCGGCGCCCAGTTCATGCAGCACATGCGGCGCGATGTGATACCCCGCGCCATTGGCGCAATCGACCACGATTTTCAGGCCGCGCAGGTCCATCGAGGACGGGAACGTGCTTTTGCAGAACTCGATGTAACGCCCGGCCGCGTCATCCAGGCGGCGCGCCCGGCCAAGCTGTGCCGACGGACGACAGCCGATGGGCAGATCGAGTTGCGCCTCGATCTGCTCCTCGATGGCGTCCGGCAGCTTGTTGCCATCAGCGGAAAAAAACTTGATGCCGTTGTCCGGATAGGGATTGTGCGAGGCGCTGATGACGATTCCCGCCCGCAGTCGGAGTGCACGCGTGAGGTAGGCCACGGCCGGCGTCGGCATCGGACCGGACAGCATCACGTCGATGCCGGCCGCGGAAAATCCCGCCTCCAGCGCCGCCTCCAGCATGTAGCCGGAAATCCGCGTGTCCTTGCCAATCAGCACTGCGGGACGCTCGCCGCCCTTGCCCTGCCTGGCCTGTTGCGCCAGTACTTCGCCGGCAGCGTAACCAAGTCGCATGACAAAGTCCGGAGTAATGGGCGCCTCGCCCACCAGACCGCGGATACCGTCCGTACCAAAATAACGTCGTGCCATGCCGATCACCTTTGATGAAGAACGGATTCTATCAAGCCGGACGTTCCGCTCTCATGCCGTCGCGCACCGCCAGCCACACTGCCAGCGCATCGCGCGTTGCGGCCACGTCGTGCACACGGACGATCGCCGCGCCCCGCTCCACCGCCAGCAACGCTGCGGCCACACTGGCGTGCAGGCGCTGGTCCACCGGCCGGCCGGTGATCGCGCCCAGCAGGGACTTCCTCGACAGTCCGGCCAGCATCGGAAAGCCCAGTCCGGAGAATTGCCGCAGATCGCGCAACAAGGCCAGGTTGTGCCCAACCGATTTGCCAAAGCCGAAGCCGGGATCGATCACGATGCGATCATGGGCAATGCCGGCTGCCATGGCAGCGTCAGCGCGCAAGCGCAGGAACTCCGCCACCTCCAACACCACATCGCCGTACTGCGGCGCCTGCTGCATGGTCCTCGGGCTGCCCTGCATGTGCATCAGGCAGATTGCCGCGTCTCCAGCCGCAACCACCTCCAGCGCACCGGGTGCCTGCAGGGCTTCGATGTCATTCACCATGACGGCGCCGGCGTCCAGTGCGGCGCGCATCACTTCCGGCTTGGCGGTATCGACGGACACCGGCACCGGCGCGTCGCGCAATGCGGTGATCACCGGCAGAATACGGCGCAACTCCTCGTCGGCGCCCACGGCCTCTGCGCCGGGCCGGCTCGACTCGCCGCCGATGTCGAGAATGTCAGCACCCTCTTCGATCAGGCGTTGCGCGCCGGATAGCGCCTCCGACGCATCGTGGAAGCGTCCGCCATCGGAGAACGAATCGGGTGTGATGTTCACCACGCCCATGATGAGCGGGCGATCCAGTTTCAGAGTGAAGCGACCGGCATGCAGCGTGCGGTTCATGGCGTACAAACAAAAAGGCCCGAAGCGCGCTTCGGGCCGGGTTGTGGAGCGTTGCGGTTCAGGCCACCGCCGGCTGCTCCGCGGGACCGGAAGCCCCCTTGGGCGGCGTTGGCGGCTGGGACGGCGACTGCGGCTTGGGCGGCCGCGGCGGCAGGCCCGCCATGATGTCGTCGAGCTGATCGGCATCCAGCGTTTCCCATTCGAGCAGCGCCTTGGTCATGGCTTCGACCTTGTCGCGATTCTCCTCGAGCAGCTTGCGCGCCAGCGCGTACTGGCCGTCGATGATGCGGCGGATTTCCTGGTCGACCTTCTGCATGGTCGTCTCGGCCACGTTCTTGTGCGTGGTCACGGAACGGCCAAGGAACACTTCGCCTTCATTCTCGCCGTACACCATCGGGCCGAGTTCCTCGGACATGCCCCATTGCGTGACCATACGCCGCGCCAGATCGGTGGCGCGCTCGAAGTCATTGGATGCACCGGTGGTCATCTGGTGCATGAAGATTTCCTCGGCAATGCGGCCGCCGAACAGTACCGCGATCGTCGACAGCAGGCGCTCCTTGTCCATGCTGTAACGGTCCTCGACCGGCAGTTGCATGGTCACACCCAGCGCGCGACCGCGCGGGATGATCGTGACCTTGTGCACCGGATCGGTCTTGGGCAGCAGCTTGGCCACCACGGCATGGCCGGACTCGTGATACGCCGTGTTCTTGCGTTCCTCTTCGGGCATGACCATGGAGCGGCGTTCCGCGCCCATGATGATCTTGTCCTTTGCGCGTTCGAAGTCTTCCATGTCCACGAGGCGCTTGTTCTTGCGCGCGGCAAACAGCGCCGCTTCGTTGACGAGGTTTGCAAGATCGGCCCCGGAGAAGCCCGGTGTGCCGCGCGCAATGATCTCGGCCTTCACGTCAGGGGCCATCGGCACCTTGCGCATGTGCACCAGCAGGATTTGCTCGCGGCCACGGATGTCCGGCAGCGGCACCACGACCTGGCGGTCGAAGCGGCCCGGACGCAGCAGTGCCGGGTCGAGCACGTCGGGACGGTTCGTGGCGGCAATGACGATGACGCCGACCGTGCCTTCGAAGCCGTCCATTTCCACCAGCAACTGGTTCAGCGTCTGTTCGCGCTCGTCGTTGCCGCCACCCAGGCCGGCGCCGCGCTGGCGGCCGACCGCGTCGATTTCATCGATGAAGATGATGCAGGGGGCATGCTTCTTGGCCTGCTCGAACATGTCGCGCACGCGGGCCGCGCCCACGCCGACGAACATTTCCACGAAGTCCGAGCCGGAGATCGAGAAGAACGGCACCTTGGCCTCGCCGGCAATGGCGCGCGCCAGCAGCGTCTTGCCTGTGCCGGGATTGCCAACCATCAGCACGCCCTTGGGAATGCGCCCGCCCAGCTTCTGGAACTTGGTCGGGTCGCGCAGGAAATCGACCAGTTCGGAGACATCCTCCTTGGCCTCTTCGCAGCCGGCCACATCCGCAAACGTCACGGTATTGGTCGACTCATCCAGCATCCTCGCCTTGGATTTTCCGAAGGAGAAGGCGCCGCCCCGGCCGCCGCCCTGCATCTGACGCATGAAGAACACCCACACGCCGATCAGCAGCAGCATCGGGAACCACGAAATGAAGATGCTCATCAGCACCGACTGCTCTTCCTCGGGCTTGGCTTCGATCTTGACGCCGTACTTCAGGAGATCAGACACCAGCCAGATGTCGCCGGGGGAATAGCTCGTCACCCGTTTGCCGTCATTGGTCGTTGCCTTGAGCACCCGGCCCTCGATCAGCACCTTGGCGATGCGCCCGCCCTTGACCTCATCGAGGAATTGCGAGTACTCCATCGGCGTCTGCGCCGTCTGGCGTGCATTGAACTGGTTGAATACCGTCATCAGCACCAGCCCGATGACCAGCCAGACAACCAGATTCTTGAAAAGATTGTTCAAATTGGCTCCTAGACTCCGTGGATGGAGCCGGCATTGGTGTGCTTCATGCGGCTTTTTTCCACTCCAACAATCATTCTACAAGGCCCGATTCGACCTGTCCCGCAACACAGCGTTCAAATCGGGCTTATTTCAGGCCCTTGCCAACGAGATAGGTTTCACTGGAACGCCCCCTCGAAGCATCGGGTTTGCGCGTAACCACCGACTTGAAGCTGTCGCGCATGGCACGCTGGAATTCCGGGAAACCTGCGCCCTGGAATACCTTGATGACCATATTTCCGTTTTTTTTCAAATGCTTGGATGAAAAATCCAGGGCCAGCTCACACAGATACATGCTGCGCGCCTGATCAGCAGCTGCCACCCCGGATAGATTGGGGGACATGTCTGAAACCACAAGGTCTACCGGACGATTTTCCAGTGCTGCTTCCAGCTCGGCGAGCACCGCATCTTCGCGAAAATCGCCGTGAATGAATTTCACTCCGGCCAGCGTATCCATCTCGAGGATGTCCAATGCAATCACCCGGCCGCGCAAACCCACCTTTTTCGCGAGCACCTGCGACCAGCTTCCCGGCGTGGCACCAAGGTCGACCACGCACTGCCCCGGCGACAACAGGCGGTCCTTTTCGATCAGTTCGATCAGCTTGAACGCGGCGCGCGATCGATAGCCCTGTGCCTGTGCCTGTTTCACATACGGGTCGTTCACATGCGCCCGCATGTAGTCCTTCGATTTGCTTTCCCTGCTCATGTTCTCCAATCGTCACGGGCCACAAGCCCCCGACTGATAAAATGCACAGCATGAATACACTAACACCCGCGGAACGCCGCGACCTCAAGGCACGCGCCCATGCGCTCAACCCTGTGCTCATGATCAGCGAAGCGGGATTGTCGCCCAGCGTGCTGGCCGAGGCCGAACGCTGTCTGAAAAGCCACGAGCTGATCAAGGTGCGGGTATTCAGCGGTGATCGCGACAATCGCGACCTGCTGCTGCAGGAACTTTGCCTCCGCACCGGCGCACAACCGGTACAGCATATCGGCAAGGTTCTGGTGATATACCGCAAAAAGCCCGAAGCCGACACTCCAAAACGCAAACCACCCGTACGCAAGCCCCGGCGCATGGCTGCAGATGAAGCGCCAAAGCGCGGATATTCACGATCCTTTGGCGAATCAGCGAGACGCCCGACGCTCCATGGCGCCGCCGCACCCCGTCGTACCGGCCGGAAGACCACCGGCGGCCGTTGATCTCCTTCAGCGCGACATGCCATCGGCATTGCCCCGCGCCGCCATTGTTGCTATTGTTTCCCTGCACAACAATGCATAACGCCGGCGGCGACAACAAAATGCCGGCTCAACAGGAGGTTACATCATGCGCCCCACCGCATTCCGCACCTCGCTAGTTGTTAAGTTGCAATAGGTTGTTCCCAGCAAGGCGGGAGGCTGGAGGGCAGTAGCCCAATGCTGAATGGGGCCTGCGGGTGTTGTAGTAGGCAAGGAAGGCAGGCAGCCAGGCGGTGCGCTGCTCACTGTTGTGCCA
>CAIYPG010000074.1 GCA_903928055.1 uncultured beta proteobacterium
TCTCCCCGGGGGAGAGGGGCTTTTCTCCCTTCTCCCCCGGGGAGAAGGGCCGGGGATGAGGGAAAGAATCGAAGCCAAGACGCCAAGATTATTTTTGAGATGAATTCCAGATGACCGAGCTCCGCCACCTCCGCTATTTCGTCACTGTCGCCGAAACCCTGAGTTTCGCGCGCGCCGCCGAGCGCCTGCACCTGTCGCAACCGCCGCTGTCGCGCCAGATCCAGACGCTGGAACAGGAACTGGGCACGCCGCTGTTCGTCCGCACCAAGCGCTCGGTGCGCCTGTCCTCGGCCGGCGCCGCGCTGCTGCCGGAGGCGATCCGTCTGCTGGAACAGGCCGAGGCCCTGCGCGACAGTGCGCGACGGCTGGCCGGCGGCGAATCCGGGCGCATCACGCTGGGCTGCATCACCACCGCCGCGCACAACGTGCTGCCGCAATTGCTGCCCGAATTCCAGCGCCGCCATCCCGGCGTGAAGGTGGTGCTGCAGGAAACCACCTCCGACCTGCAGGTTGCCGCACTGGCGGAAAACCGCATGGATGCCGGGCTGGTGCTGCCGCCGGTGAATGATGCGCGGCTGCGCTACCTGCCGCTGTTCCGCGACCAGCTCGTGGCCGCGGTGCCGACGGCCTGGACAGCCGGCGGGCATCCGGGCGCTGCTGATCTCAAGGCCGGGCTCAAGGGAAGCGGCCCCATGACGCTGCGTTCGCTGGCCTCGCAGCCTTTCATCCTGTTCCCGCGCCAGGCCGGGCCGGGCCTCTACGACCTCATCATCGGCTTCTGCCGCCGCGCCGGCTTTGCACCGCGCATCGAACAGGAGGCCACGCACATGCAGACGATTGTCAGCCTGGTGGCAGCCGGCATGGGCGTGGCACTGGTGCCGGCGTCCCTGCAGGCGATGCGCCGTACCGGCGTGCGCTACCGGCCGCTGGCGGAAAAAAGCCCCGCCGTCGAGACAGGACTGACGTGGCGGGGCGATAATGACTCCCCCGCGCTGCAGGCCTTCGTGCAACTGGCGCGCGAACTCCACCGCAAATCCGTGTCCAAGAATCCCTGATATCCCTGATGCTGATCCACCCCGGTTTCGATCCCGTCGCGATTGCCATCGGCCCGCTGGCGATACGCTGGTACGGGCTGATGTACCTCGTCGCCTTCGGCCTGTTCTTCTTCCTCGGTCGCTACCGCGCCCGCAACCATGCCTGGCGCGGCGTCGATTACGCGCTGATCGATGACCTGCTGTTCCTCGGCGTGCTGGGCGTGATCCTCGGCGGGCGCCTGGGCTATGTGCTGTTCTACAAGGCGGGCTACTACTTCGCGCATCCGCTGGAAGTCTTCGCGGTGTGGCAGGGCGGCATGTCCTTCCACGGCGGCTTCCTCGGCGTGCTGGTGGCCGGCTGGTGGACGGCACGCAAGCACGCGCTGCCCTTTCTGCGCCTCACCGATTTCATGGCACCGTTGATTCCCTGCGGCCTCGCCGCCGGGCGCATGGGCAATTTCATCAACGGCGAACTGTGGGGCCGCGTCACCAGCCCCGACCTGCCGTGGGGCATGGTGTTACAGGGTGGCGGACCACTGCCGCGCCATCCTTCGCAGATCTACCAGTTCCTGCTCGAAGGCGTGCTGCTGTTCATCATCCTGTGGCTGTATTCGGCGAAACCGCGGCCGCGCGGTGCCGTATCCGGCGCCTTCCTCACCGGCTATGGCATTTTCCGTTTCATCGCCGAATTCTTCCGCGAGCCCGATGATTTCCTCGGCCTGCTGGCCATGAACATGTCGATGGGGCAATGGCTGTCATTGCCCATGATCATCATCGGCATCGCGATGATCGTCTGGGCATACCGCCGGAACCGTGCCGGACTAGAATGACTCCATGCGCGCAATGGACGAAAAATGATGGACGAAGCGCTGCGCCAGCAGTTTGAGAACCGCCTGCTCGAACTGCAGATCGAGCATCGTGATCTGGACACGGCCATTCACCGCCTGTCGGACGATCCGGCGCATGACCAGGTCGCCCTGCGCCGCATGAAAAAGCGCAAGCTGCTGCTGAAGGATCAGATTTCCTGGGTGGCACGCCAGCTCGACCCGGATGTCCTCGCCTGAACCGCATCCCCTCGGCCCGGTGCTTTTCGTACAGGGCCGTTTCAGAATGTTTCCGGAATTTTTTCTTTTGTGAAGACCACCATGCCCGATATCAAACCACTGACCGAAGCCGAATTCGACCGCCTTGAAGTGCTGCTCACCGCACCGAACTTCGACGAGAAGGCGATGCCGCTCGATGCCATGCAGGGGCTGCTGTGCGCCATCCTGAGCGGCCCGCAGGTCATTCCCGCCGATGTCTGGCTGCCCTTTGTACTCGGCGGCACGCCGCGCTACGAAAGCGATGCGCAGGCCGACGAGGTGGAGGGCCTGCTGCTTCGTCTGCACGACTCGCTCGAAGAGGAACTGCGTTCCGAAGACGGCTTGAGCCTCATCGTCTATCCGACGGAGGAGGGCGGCGATGAATTCGACTACACCACCTGGTGCCTGGGCTACCTTGAGGGCGTCGACCTCTCCGATCCGCACTGGACCGAATGCGGCGAGGAAGAGGAAGTGAGCGAACTGCTGCTGCCCTTCCTCGGGCTTTCCGGCGCCTTTGACGAGGACCCGGACCTGCGCGCCGAGGTGGGCTTCGCACCGGGCGAAGAGGAAAAGTTCATCGCCCACTGGCGCGAGAACCTGGTCGATTGCGTCATCGACGCGCACGATTACTGGGCCGAAGAACGCCTCAAGCCCGACACCTTCAAGCGCGAGGCGCCCAAGGTCGGGCGCAACGACCCCTGCCCCTGTGGCAGCGGGCGCAAATACAAGCAGTGCCACGGCGCCGACGCCTGACCGGCGGGGCGTGCCGCTGCCCGCTCAAAAGGTAATCCCGGCATATTCGACTCGATTCTTTCCCTCATCCCCGGCCCTTCTCCCCGAGGGAGAAGGGAGAAAAGCCCCTCTCCCTCGGGGAGAGGGGTTGGGGGCGAGACAGGGGTTTCGGGAAGCATGCTTCCCGCCTGTCGAGCGGCATACCGTTGCAACGGTATGCGCGCACTGCAAGTGAGGGAGAATTTTGAGGTGAGTTCTAGTAAGCTCATTGCCCTCAACGGCCTCAAGGCAAAGCCATGCCCACCCGTTCCGTCGCAATGCTGCTCAACCTCGGTCACGCCGTTGACCACATGTTCCTGCTGATCTTCGCCACGGCGGTCACGGCGATCGCTGCGGATTTCGGCTTCGCGCGCTGGGAGGACCTGATGCCCTGGGGCGTGGGCGCAGCCTTCATGTTCGGCCTCGGTTCCATCCCCGCCGGGCGCCTCGGTGATTTCTGGGGGCGGCGCGCCATGATGCTGGTGTTCTTTTTCGGCATGGGCGGATCGATGCTGCTGATCGCCGCGACGCAGAACGTCTGGCAACTCGCGATCGCGCTCACGCTGATGGGCATCTTCTCGTCCATCTACCATCCCTGCGGCATTCCCATGCTGCTGCGCCACGCGAAGAATCCGGGCGCAACGATCGGCTTCAACGGCCTGGTCGGCAACCTCGGCATTGCGGCGGCCGCCATGACCACCGGGCTGCTGATCAAGTATTTCGACTGGCGCATGGCCTTTGTCATTCCGGGCCTTGCTTCGATTGCACTGGGCGCCGCGTTTGCATTCATTGCGCCACAGGAACCCGAACCGCCGGCGCGCAACAAAGGCGGCGGCAGCTCTGTGCTGCCGCGCGAGGTACTGCGCCGCATCCTGCCGGTGATGACCATCACCGCGATGACCGGGAGCGTGGTGTTCAACATGTCCACGAACGGCAACCAGCAACTGCTCACCGAGCGCTTCGCCGGACTGATCGAAGACCCGGCCGTGCTCGGCGCACTGATGGCCGGCGTGTATCTGGTGGCCTCGCTGTCGCAACTGGTGGTCGGCAAGCTCATCGACCGCTATCCGCTGAAACGGATTTTCTTCTTCGTCATCCTCGGGCAGATTCCGCTGCTCGCGCTGGCTGCGATCTCCAACGGCTGGACCCTGCTTCTGCTGCAACTGGGTTTCATGATTTTCGTGTTCGGCGCCGTGCCCTTCAACGACGCCATCATGGTGCGCTACGTCGATGACCACATGCGTTCGCGCGTCTCCGGCATGCGGCTGGCGATTTCGTTCAGCTTCAGTTCGATGGCCGTGTGGGCACTCGGCCCGGTGGTGAAGGCCGCCGGATTCCAGACCCTGCTGCTGGGCCTGGCCGTGGTCTCGCTGGTGACCCTGGCCGTGGTGTCGCTGCTTCCCGGAGAACCCTCCCGGAGCGCCGCGGCAGCGGCTGCGTGAACCTGCGACAAGACGTGCTGTCCCATGTCCTCCCGGGATAGATCACGCGGCCACCACTGACTACAGCATGGCAAACAATATCGCACCGACATCCGATCGCCGCACTTCGACCCTGCGCCGCCTCGTCATCGTCGCGCTCACCGCCGTGCTCACCATGGCAGGCTGCGCCCAGTTGGCGCAGAAGGAGCGCGAGCTGGTGTTCCGCGTCGAACCCGGCGAGGCGCGCTGGTTCAGCGGCATGCCGGCCGGCATCAAGGAATTCGACATTCCGGTTTCGGCAGCCGACAAGGCCGGCGACCGCGCGCTGAACGGTGGCACGCAGAAGCTGCATGCCTGGTGGTGGCCGGCCGCCGACCCCAAGGCACCCGCGCTCCTTTACCTGCACGGCTCGCGCTGGAACCTCACCGGCCAATTGTTCCGCATCGAGCAGCTGCATGATTTCGGCTTCTCGGTGCTGGCCATCGACTATCGCGGCTTTGGCAAGAGCGAGGGCGAGCTGCCCTCCGAGGAAACCGTGTATCAGGATGCGCAGGCCGGCTGGAACAGGTTCGTCGAACTGCAGCCGGATGCCTCGCGCCGATTCATCTACGGCCATTCGCTGGGCGGCGCCATCGCGGTGGACCTGGCGGCAAAACTGAGCACTCCGAATAACCCGCCGCCGGCCCGCGGGCTCATCATCGAATCGACCTTCACCACGCTTGCCGACATGGCGCGCTCGCTCAGCGTGTCCTGGCTGCCGGTGGGCATGATCCTGTCGCAGAAGTTCGACTCCGCAGCGAAAATCGCCGCAGTGCGCATGCCGGTGCTGGTGGTGCACGGCCGGGAGGATCGCTACGTGCCGGCACAGTTCGGCGAGCAGCTCTACGCCGCCGCCAAAGCGCCCAAGAAGCTGCTTCTGGTCGAGGGCGGCACCCACAACAACAGCATGCGCATCGGCGGCGCCGAATACCTCAAGGCGCTGGGCGAGCTGTTCGGACTGGACACGCGCCACACCGCCATCGCGGCGCAGTAGGCGGGCTGCGGGAACGCCGCCTGTGACGTCATCGGTGACCGCGGCGGGGGAACACCCCGGGCGAACGCGCTAGAATCCGGTGATAGACAAAAGCACAACGAGGAGAAACACCATGGCAGAAGCAGGCAGCGGTCCCAAACCCAAGAAGTCCGTCGCCCTCTCCGGGGTGACTGCAGGCAACACCGCACTGTGCACGGTCGGCCGCACCGGCAACGACCTTCACTATCGCGGCTACGACATCCTCGATTTCGCCGACAAGGCCGAGTTCGAGGAAGTGGCCTACCTGCTGGTCCACGGCAAGCTGCCCAATGTGGCCGAGCTCGCCGCGTACAAGACCAGGCTCAAATCGCTGCGCGGCCTGCCCGCGAACCTCAAGGCCGCGCTGGAATGGATTCCGCCCTCTGCACACCCGATGGACGTGATGCGCAGCGGCTGCTCGGTGCTGGGCACGCTGCTCCCGGAAAAAGACGACCACAACCTGCCCGGCGCACGCGACATCGCCGACCGGCTGATGGCCTCCTTCGGTTCCATGCTGCTCTACTGGCATCACTACTCAACGAACGGCAAACGCATCGACGTCGAGACCGATGACGATTCCATCGGCGGGCATTTCCTGCACCTCCTGCACGGCAAGGCGCCCTCGGCCGAATGGGTGAGGGCGATGCAGACCTCGCTGATCCTCTACGCCGAACACGAATTCAATGCCTCCACGTTCGCCGCCCGCGTCGTGACCGGCACGGGCTCGGACATGTATTCGGCGGTCACCGGCGCGATCGGCGCGCTGCGCGGCCCCAAGCACGGTGGCGCGAACGAAGCCGCGTTCGAAGTGCAGTCGCGCTACGAATCGCCTGACGAGGCCGAGGCGGACATCGCCCGGCGCATCGTCAACAAGGAAGTGGTGCTCGGCTTCGGCCATCCGGTGTACACCATCAGCGATCCGCGCAACAAGGTGATCAAGGAAGTGGCGCGCACGCTGTCGAAGTCCGCAGGCGACATGAAGCTTTTCGACATTGCCGACCGCATCGAGAAGGTGATGTGGCGCGACAAGAAGATGTTCGCGAACCTCGACTGGTTCAGCGCCGTGTCCTATCACCAGCTCGAAGTGCCCACGGCGATGTTCACGCCGCTGTTCGTGGTGTCGCGCACGGCAGGCTGGGCCGCGCATGTGATCGAGCAGCGCATCGACGGCAAGATCATCCGCCCGGCGGCCAATTACACCGGCCCCGAGAACCGCAAGTGGGTGCCGCTGAAATCACGTAACTGAGTACGCAGCCAATCCTGGAATCCTCCCTCATCCCCGACCCTTATCCCCGAGGGAGAAGGGAGCAAACCATCCCCCTCTCCCTCGGGGAGAGGGGCTAGGGGTGAGGGAAGCTTCTCGACCCGAAAAACACCCCACAAAGCAAAGGCCCATCATGTCCGCAGCCATCTCGAACGTCCGTCCCAAAGCCGACAAGGTCATCGTCGACATCGTCGATTACGTCACGAAGTACACGATCAAGTCGCCGCTGGCCTATGACACCGCA
>CAIYPG010000075.1 GCA_903928055.1 uncultured beta proteobacterium
AGCAGCAATCTTCGAATATATCGAGTTGTTCTACAACCGCAAACGGATTCATCAATCGCTCGGCTACCGCACCCCCGAGCAAATTGAGAGAGAATGGCGTGGTGCTTAATTAGGGTGTCTGAGGAATCCGGGACAGCTCAGGGGGGATTTCTTTCCTCCTGCGCTGGACTGCTGCCGTTACTCCGGCTTGATGTTCGCCGTCTTCACGACCTTGGCCCACTTCGCTGAGTCTTCCTTGAGAAAGGCGGCGAGCACTTCGGGCGATCCGCCCATGGATTCGGAGCCGTCATTCTTCAGGCGCTGCTGCAGTTCTGCGGAATTGAGCGCCTTGTTGGCATCGACGTTGATCTTGTTGATGATGGCCTGTGGCGTTTTCACCGGCGCGAGCAGTGCGTTCCAGCCGACGGACTGGAAGCCCTTGAGCCCGGACTCCTCCAGCGTAGGCACATCGGGCAACGAGCTGACGCGCCTGGCGCTGCTCACGGCCAGCGCGCGCAGCTTGCCCGACTGCAGCAGCGGCAGGACAGTGGTGGTGCCGGCAAACACGAAGTCGAGGCGCCCGCCCAGCAGGTCCGTCACCGCCGGTGCATTGCCCTTGTAGGGAATGTGGGTCCCGGTCGTTCCAGCCAGCATGTTGAACAGTTCTCCGGACAGGTGGTTGATGCCGCCGACCGAGGAAGAGCCGAAATTCATCTGCCCGGGCCTGGCCTTCGCCTGTGCGATGAACTCCTTGATGGTCTTGGCCGGATTGGCGGCATTTACCGACATCACCAGCGGCGTGGTGTTGACGAAAATGATGGGCGCCAGATCCTTGAAGATGTCGTAAGGCAGCTTGCCGTCGTAGAGGCCGATGTTCGTGGTGAGCGGCGCTGAATCATTGATCAGCGTATAGCCGTCCGGCACGGCCTTCACCACCATTTCCGTGCCGATGATGGTGTTGCCGCCGGCGCGGTTGTCCACGAGCACGGACTGGTTCCAGAGCTTGCCCAGCTCCTGCGCCATGGCGCGGCCGATGATGTCCGTGCTGCCGCCCGGCGCAAAGGGCACGACGATGGTCACGGGCCTGGCGGGATAGCTCTGCGCCATCGCCGCACCGGGCGAGAGCAATGCCAATGCCGATGCAACAACGGGCACAAGCGCGGAAAGAACGCGCGGTGATGCTTTCATTTCATTCTCCTGGCTTTTATATTGAAACCCACGCCTAAGCCTTGAAGGCTTCCGGATTGATCATGTTGATCGGCTTTCCGGCGACGAAGGCATTGATCTGGTCGAACACGCCGCCGAACAGGATTTCATAGGAGTCGTACTCCACGTAACCCAGGTGCGGGGTGCAGGTCATGTTCGGATGGTTGATGAGCGGGTTCTTCGTGTCCTTGAGCGGTTCTTCGTCGAACACGTCGATCGCGGCCATGCCGGGACGGCCCTTGTTCAGGGCTTCGAGCAGCGCGCCCGGCGCAATCAGGCCGGCACGGCTGGTATTGACCATGAGTGCACTGGGCTTCATGCGCGTCAGGTCCGCCGCGGTGACGATGCCGCGCGTGCCGTCGCGAAGGCGCATCTGCAGCGTAATGACGTCGCATTCCTCGAAGAAGGCTTCCTTGCTTTTGGCCGCAATGTGGCCATCGGCAATCGCCTGCTTCGTGGACTCTTCGCGCGACAGCACCACCACCTTCATGCCGAAGGCCTTGCCGTAGCCCGCCACCACCGCGCCGATCTTGCCGTAACCGTAGATGCCCAGCGTCTTGCCGCGCATGCCGCGGCCGACTTCGGTCTGCCAGTGGCCGGCCTTCAGCTGCTGCATCTGCTGCGGAATGCGTCGCATGGCGGCAATCATCAGCCCCCAGGCGAGTTCGGCGGTGGAGTGGTTCGGCTCACCCTTGTGCTGGCTGGCGCAGAGCAGCACGCCACGCTTGGTGCAGGTATCAACGTCGATGTGCGGATAGTCGCCGCGCGCGCTGATCAGCTTCAGCTTCGGCAGGCGCTCCAGCAGCGGGGTGCGGATCGGCGTGCGCTCGCGGATCGTGATCAGCACGTCAGTGTCCTTCAAGCGCTCGGCAAGGATGTCGGTGTCCTTGGTGTGGTCGGTCCAGATCTTGACGTTGTGGCCGGCGGCCTTGGCAAAACACGGCAGGTTGCGAACCGTATCCGTATAGTCGTCGAGGATGGTGATGTTCATGGTCTCTCCTGGGAAGGCCCCCATTGGGCCCGATGCGATGCGCGTTTTGCGCGTGCTGTATTCGTACGATTGTTATTATTGCGGGGCGCCGCTTTGTCTTTGTGAATCCCTGCGACCTGCCCCGACGCCCTTGTTGATCAGGCGTCTTCCATCACCTTCAGCTTGGGCGCGGCGTCGAACGACATCTCGGTCAGCGCCTTGATGTCCTCAGCGGTGAAGCCGGGCGCTGCCGCTTCGAGCACGTAGCGCCCATTGACCAGATGAAACACGGCCAGGTCAGTGACCACATAATTGGCGCGCCGCCGTGCGGTGAGCGGCAGCGTGCAACGCTTCCTGAGCTTCGGGCGGTCCTTGCTGTCGCGATGCTCCAGCACGATGATGAGTTCGCAGTCACCCGCCACCAGGTCCATGGCGCCGCCAATGCCACCACGCTTGGCATCCGAGGTGCTCCAGTTGGCGACGTTGCCCTCCTCGTCCACCTCATAGGAACCGAGGATGACGGTGTCGATGTGGCCGCCGCGCGCCATCTCGAACGATGTGACGCTGTCGAAGTAGGACGTGCCCTTGATGGCCTGCACGAATTGTCCGCCTGCGTTGTACACGTCCGGATCGATGGCGTCGCCCGTGACGGTGCCGCCGTAGCCCAGCACGCCGTTCTCCGCATGCAGCCAGATGCCACGGCCCTCGATGAAATTCGACACCTCGGTCGGAATGCCGGTGCCGAGGTTCACGTAGCTGTCATTGCGCAACAGGCTCGCCGCGTTCTTGGAGATCGCTGCACGGGTCACGGCCTTCTTGCCGAGGTAGGTACGCGCGGTGTCCGCTGCACGCTTGCCGCTGCGCGACAGGGTGCGGGCATCGATGTGGATTTCGTTCTTGATAATGCGATGGACGAAGATGCCCGGGAGGTCAACCTCCTCCGGCTTCAGTTCGCCCACTTCGAGGATTTCGTCGACCTCGATGACGGCGACCCGCGCCGCCTTGGCGAAGGCCGGGTTGAAGTTCTGCGCGCCCCCACGGAACTGCACGTTGCCGGCGCGGTCGGCCCGATAGGCCGAGAGCAGCGCAAAGTCCAGTTTGATCGCGTGTTCCAGCACATGCGCCTTGCCGTTGAAGTAGCGGACGTCCTTGCCAGCAGCCAGGTCGGTGTCGGCCGCCGTCGGCGAATAGAAGGCCGGAATGCCAGCACCACCGGCGCGGCAACGTTCGACGAGGATGCCCTGCGGGATCAGTTCCACATCCAGCTTGCCGGCGATGATCTGCTCTTCAGCAGCGGTCTTGATGGCCGGGCGCACGGAGAACGCGGCCATGAGCTTCTTGACCTGGTTGTTCTCCACCAGCATCTGGCCCTTTTCCCCGGCATTGCCGAGGGAGTTGCACACCAGCGTGAGGTCTTTCGTGCCCTTGGCGCGCAGCTCGCGTATCAGGGTGTTGGGAAAGCGGTGTCCGAGACCGAAACCCGCCAGCGCAACGATGTCACCATCCTTCAGATCAGCGATGGCCTCTTTGGCCGAAGCAACTACCTTGTCCATGATCAAACCTGTCGTGAGGGGCGGCATGCAATGCGCCGCCTTCGGTTAAAAAAATCCGGCGCCCCGCCACACACACTCACAAACGGGCGGTCGCCGGTCACGGCATCAGAATCAGAAACCGAACAGCTTCTTCGGATTATCGGCGAAAACCTTGCGGCGCACGACATCATCGTTGCCGGTCCATTCGTCGAACTTGTCGATCAGCCAGCCGACATGCGGCGTGTTGTCGTACATCCGGAGGTAGGGCCAGTCGCTGCCCCAGATGAGGCGGTCAGGATTGGCCTTGATCATCGCGTCATGGAAAGGGCGCACGTCCTCATAGTCGGCAAGGCGCTTGGTGACGCGGTTCGCGGAGAGCTTGATCCAGATCTGGCCGTCCTTCAGGAGGTCGAGCAGCGACTTGAACGAGGGCTCATTGACGCTCTTGGTGACGTCGATGCCGGCCATGTGGTCGAGCACGATCGGGATGCCGGTCTTCGCCAGTTGCGGGGCGGCGGCGACCAGCAGGTCGGTGCTCGCCCAGACCTGCGCCTGCCAGCCCAGCGCCTTGAAGCGTGGCGCCACGGCAAGGAGCGTATCCATGCCCACCGCGCCCAGCGCAGCGGCGGCGGCAGTGTTGTGCGCGGTGGCCATCTTGAAGCGGGCGCCGCGGATGCCGCGCTTGTTCATTGCCTCCAGTTCCGCATCGGTGACCTTGGGGTCGATCACGGTGATGCCGCGCAGGTTCTTGGCGCGATCCAGGGCATCGAGCGTGGCCGACGCATCAAAGCCGAGGAACACCGAGGCATGCACCGGCGTGCCATGCGCAAAACCCACGCGCTTCAGCATGCCGGTGTAGAGGTCGAAGCCTGCTTCGGCCGGCGTGTAGGCGCGGTCCGGATGCGCAGGGAACTTGTCGTAGGGGCCAAACACGTGGGCATGCGAATCGCAGGCGCCGGCCGGCAGGGGTTTCTTCGGTGCATTCGGCGCCACGACGGGCGCGGGATTTTCGTAATCAGCTTTCATGATCCTGCCTTTTGTTTGATGAAGATGTGCGCTGGAGCGCATTGATTTTCTTGCAATGATATCCGTTCATGGTTCGACAGGCTCACCACGAACGGAATCACCGCACGTTCAACCACAAACGGAAATTACCGGTCACTCGTTCGTCCTGAGCCTGTAGAAGGACGAACGCGCCCCGTTTACTCTGCCGTGATATTCGCCGCCTTGACCACCTTGCCAAGGCGATCGAACTCGTCGCGGATGATCTTCGCCAGGCCCTCGGGCGTGCTGCTCGTAGGCTCGCCGCCGGCGAATTTCACTGCCGTATCGGGCTCGGCGATGATCTTCACGATCTCGGCATTCAGCGTCCTGATGACGGGCATGGGCGTCTTGGCCGGGGCAACGATGGAATACCACAGGTCATATTCATAACCCGGCACACCGGCTTCGGCGATCGTAGGCACATCGGGCAATGAGGACACTCGCTGCTGCGCGCTCACCCCGAGGGGCCGCACCTTGCCGCTTTTCACATAGGGCAGCAGGCCGGTCACCGGATTGAACATGATCTGCACCTGCCCGCCCAGCATGTCGGCAATGCCGGGGGCGAAGCCCTTGAACGGAATGTGCACGATGTCCGTGCCGGTCATGAACTTGAAGAGTTCGGTGGCAACATGGTTCGGTGCACCGATGCCCGCGGAGGCGTAATTGAGCTTGCCCGGCTCCTTCTTTGCGTAGGCGATGAGATCTTTCACCGAGTTCACCGGCAGCGAATTGATCACCACCACCAGCATGGGCGAGCGATACAGCAGGCTGACCGGCGCGAAATCCTTGATGGAGTCGTAGGGCAGCGGCGTCTTCGTGATCAGCGGATTGATGACCAGGCCCGCGGAGGTGCCAAACAGCAGCGTGTAACCGTCAGGCGCGGAGCGGGCCACCATCTGCGTGCCCACAACGCCGCCGGCGCCACCCTGGTTCTCCACAAGGAAGGTCTGCTTGAGCGTCTCGGTGAGGCGGTTCGTCACCACGCGCGCAATGATGTCGGTGCCGCCGCCGGGCGGATACGGAACGACGAGCTTGACCGGCTTGGAGGGATAGGTCTCGGCCGCTTGCGCAACCAAGGATTGCAGGCCAGTCATGGCCAATGCAGAAAATGCTGCTGCCCGTACGATCGCCGGCATCGCCGGAAGGCGCGGCGTGATCTTGTTCATGGTCTCTCCTCTTTTGGGTATTGCAGCCGGCGTTCTTGGGCGACGCCGGAGCGACATGATGGCACCGGTAATTGATAACTACCAATTCCCATCTTTCATTGATACATTTCCAATTTTCATGAATTATGCCGCATTCCGGCAGGGATTCCCCATGGAACTGAAGGACCTCGAAACCTTCCGGCTGATTGCCACGCTCGGCCATGTCAGCCAGGCGGCGGAACGGCTGGGGCAGTCGCAGCCGGCCCTCACGAAATGTGTGCGCCGGCTGGAGGCGGAGTTCGGCAGCAAGTTGTTCCGCCGCCGCGGGCGCCAGCTCGAACTGACCGAGACCGGCCGTGCCCTGCTCTCCGGTGCGACGCGCATCGCGCAGACTGTCGAGGAAGCGCGCCGCGAGGTGATCGACCTGGAAACCGGCAAGGCCGGCACCGTACGCCTGGGCATCGGTGCACCCGTGCTCGACCTGGTGCTGCCTACGGCGCTGTCGACAGTATTGAAGGATGCGCCCGGAGCAAGCTTCGAGCTGAGCATCGGCGCCGGTGATGTGCTGCACACTGCGCTGGAGCGCGGCGAGATCGACATGCGCATCGGCCCCATCCCCGAGGCGCCGGAGCCGGGCTTCGAATACCACTACCTCAGTGACGAGGAGACCGTGATCGCCGCGCGCCACGGCCACGCCCTGACGCGCCGCAACATCACGTTGAAGGACCTGGCCGGCGCCGGTTGGGTGCTGCCCCGCGCCACGGTCGGCTCACGCATCTGGCTGCAGGCGCTGTTCGACGACGCCGGACTGCCGCCGCCGCGCATCGTCATTGAAACCAACCTGATTCATGTGCAGCCCGGCCTGATTGCCGCCACCGACCTGCTGACCGTGATGGCCTGTCGCAGCCTGGAGCGACGCGACATCAAGCGGCAGTTGGTCAGACTGCCACTGCCCCGCTCCGTGGTATTACGACGCCGTTTCGGCATCTGCTGGCGCAAGGATGCCTACCTGCCGCAGACGGCGCACAAGCTGATCGCGGCGCTGGTGCAGCACGAGAAGCGCGCTGATTGAGGAGGCTGCGTAGTTTCACCTTAGCCAATTCGATGCGGCGCTCTTAGAATGCAGCCCGGAGGAAACCGTGGGAAACAGCGCATGAAAATAACAAGCGTTGAATCGATACTGCTCAACCTGTCGCTGCGCATCACGGCGGGCGTGCCCATGCCGGGCGGCATTCCGCGCCGCCACCTGGAATGCCTGCTTGTGCGGGTGGAGACAGATGCCGGCATCACCGGCTGGGGCGAGGCCTTCGCGCTCTCCTCGGCGCGCGCCACGCATGCCGCCATCGAGCACGTGATCGCGCCGCGCGCAATCGGCCGCGACGCCACGCAGATTGCGCCGCTAATGTACGAGCTGGCCAAGGGCCTGCACAACGCCGGCCGCAGCGGGCCGGTGGTGTTCGGTCTGTCCGCGCTCGATATCGCGCTCTGGGACATCGCCGCCAAACATGCGGGCCAGCCGCTGCACCGGCTGTTTGGCGGCACGCGCGCGGCGCTGCCCGCCTATGCCAGCCTGATGCGCTATGCCGATGCCGATACGATCGTTGCAATGGCCCGGGAAGCGCTGTCGAAGGGCTATCGCTTCCTCAAGCTCCATGAACACCGGCCGGACGTGCTGCGCTCGGTGCGCGCGGCACTCGGCCCCGAGGTGCCGCTCATGGTGGACTGCAACTGTCCGTGGAACGTCGATGAGGCACTGCGCATTTCACGCGAACTCGAAGACCTCAACCTGATGTGGCTGGAGGAGCCGACCTTTCCGCCGGAAGACCATGCCGCCCTTGCACGACTGCGCAGCAGCGGCCGCATTCCCATTGCCGCCGGCGAAAACACCGCCAATGCCTTCGAGTTCCGCCGTCTGTTCGAAGCGGGCGCCGTGAGCTATGCCCAGCCCAGCGTCACCAAGGTGGGCGGCGTGACCGAAATGTGCAAGGTGATGGCCATGGCCGACAGCTTCGGCATCGCCATCGTTCCACATTCGCCGTATTTCGGGCCGGGCCTTGCCGCCTCAATGCATCTGTGTGCGGCGGCGGCGAAGGAAACCTGGATCGAGCGTTATTACTGCGACTTCGAGCACCATCCTTTCGGCGGCTACATCGATCCGAGCGAAGGCGACATGCTCGTACCCCAGGGCCCCGGGCTGGGCGCCGATCCCGACATGGCGATCGTGGAGAAGCTGCGGGTGGCCTGATCGCCGGGATGTCATCCCCGCCTACGCGGGGATGACAAGCCTTCCAACTGGCTCTAGATTTCCGCCAGGCGTTTCAGCAGGTCTTCGCTCTCCGGCACACTGCCCTTGGGATAGGCATGCGAATGCCGGATGATGCCCTGTGCATCCACCAGGAGCACTGAGCGCGCATCAATCCCGCGCTCGGCATTGAACACGCCGTAGGCCTGGCCGATGGCGCCATGCGGCCAGTAATCCGAGAGCAGTGGAAACGGAATGCCGCCCAGCTGTTCGGACCACGCCGTCAGGCTGGGAATGGTGTCGGTGCTGATCTGCAGGATTTCGATGTTCTGCTGCTTGAATTTTTCGTAGTTCGCACGGAACCCGGTTACCTGATTCTTTCAGCCGCCTGTGAAAGCCAGCGGCAGGAAGGACACGACCGTGCGGCGGCCGCGATAGTTGGCCAGGGCAAAGATGTCGCCCAGGTGTGATGCCAGCGAGAAGTCCGGGGCCGCTGCGCCCGGCTGGAGGATGGTCATCGGTATCTCCTGTTGATTGGAAAGCGCTTAGTGTGTCTCATTACAGGCCGATATTCCATAGGCGGTTGCACTGCGGCATGACCGCGGACGACAGCTGTGTGATCATGAAAAAATCGTGCAATAACAAGGAACGAAAACCCGGAGGAGGCCACATGAACGGATTCGCATCCCCAGTAGCGGCGGCATTGGCATGCGCCGCGCTCGTGGTTCAGGGCCCGGCACATGCCCAGGGCTCTGCAGCCGGCTTTCCCTCGAAGCCCATCACCATTGTCAGCCCCTATACGCCGGGCGCTTCAACCGACAAGGATGCCCGCGTCTGGACACAGAAACTGCAGGAATCTCTGGGCAAACCGGCACTGGTGGACTTCAAGCCCGGTGGCGCGACCACGGTGGGCATCCAGTATGTCGCCCGATCCACGCCCGATGGCCATACGCTGGTCATCGTGACCTCCGGATACACCGTACTGGCCGCGGCATCGAAGAACCTGCCCTATGACGCCATCAGGGATCTTGCGCCGGTGTCCATGACGCTCAAGCGCCCGACCATGCTGCTGGTACACCCGTCGCTGCCGATCAGCAACTTCGAGGAATATGTCGCATGGACCAGGGCGCATCCCACCGAACTCAACTTCGGCACCTCCGGGCAGGGCGGCATCTATCACATGGTGGGCGCATGGCTGCACAGCCTGACGGGAACGAAGGTGACGTTCGTTCATTACAAGAGCACCGCACCCATGTATGTCGATTTCTTCGCCGGACGGGTCGGTGCCTCACCCTCCAGCCTGTTCACCGGCCTGCCCTACATCAAATCGGGCAAGCTGAAAGCCGTCGCCATCCTGAGCCCGGACCGCTCACCCTTCCTGCCGGGAATGAAGACCATCGCCGAGCAGGGTTATCCGGAGTTCGAGTACTCCGCATGGGAAGGCATACTCGCCCCGGCGGCAACGCCACCCGCAATCGTCAACAAGCTCTCCGGCGAATTCGCGAAAATGATGAAGGCACCGGAAGTGATCAAGGCGTTCTCGGAGGATGGCACCCGGCTGATTGGCAGCACGCCGGATGAGTTGCGAAAGTTCATCGTCACCGAGATTCCACGCTGGAAAAAACTCATCATGGAAAACAATATCCAGGCCGACGAAACCGAATAAGCACTCATATCCAATAACAACAAGGAGGAATCTGCCTCATGTCCGTACCATCGTTGACCTCATTCACGACGCGACCAAAGCAACCGCTGCCGCCGGGCGCCTGCGATACGCACTTCCATATCTACGATCACTCGCTGCCGCGCCTCGGAGGCGCCAGCATTCCAACGCTGTCGGGCACGATCGAGGACTACGTCAAACTGAAGAACCGCGTCGGCCTCACGCGCTTCGTAATCGTGCACGCGATTTCCAATTACGGCTACGACAACACGGTGTCCCTCAAGGCCATGCAGGTACTGTCCGACGGCACGGACAACACACGCGGCGTGACCTGCGTGCCAGTGGACATCACTGATGCGGCACTGGAGAACCTGCACCGGCAGGGTTTTCGCGGCATCCGCTTCAGCGCCAAGCCCGGGGATACGGTCAGCGGCGGCCTGCTGACACTGGCGGGCGTGCAGAAACTCGCACCACGCATTGCGCAACTGGGCTGGCACATCCAGGTGCAGCAGGTGGGAACAAACCTCGCCGACCTCGAACCCGTCTTAATGAAACTGCCAGTGGACATCGTGATCGACCACATGGGCCGCTTTCCGATACCGCTGCCACCGGGCTACGCGCACTGGAAGGCCATGCTGCGCCTCGTCGACAGCGGGCGCTGCTGGGTGAAGCTCTCCGCGCCGTATCACGGCTCGAAGTCCGGCCCGCCCAATTACGAAGACAGCGCGGCGCTCGGTCGCGAACTCATTGCCGCTGCGCCCGAGCGCATGCTCTGGGGTACGAACTGGCCGCACCCGCCGGTAAAAAGCAATTTCCCCGACGAGGCGATATGCCTCGATGCACTGGCAGAATGGGCCGGTAACGAAGCGACGCGCGTGGAGATTCTCGTGGACAATCCGGCGAAGCTCTACGGCTTTGCCCAGCCGCCACGTTGACCTGGATCAAGCACCGCCGGTGAGTCGCGCTTACTATTGGCGCCATGGCCCGCTTCGGCCAGAGGATGCGGTGCGCAATCCCTTTTCAGGAAAATCCCAATGAACCACGACAACACGCCGTCCGGCGGATACGGCACCGGCGCCATGGCCTTTCACTGGCTGACTGCGGTGCTGGTCCTCGCTGCATTCATCATGGGACCGGGCGGCTCCGAACAGCGGGTCTACTCGGCAACACGCGATTTCGACCGGCAGGTGCATGAAGTCCTCGGTCTGACGGTGTTCACGCTGACATTGTTGCGGATCGGCTGGCGCGCCTTCGTTACCGCGCCACCACCGGAAGCCATGCCGGCGTGGATGGTGCGCACATCGAAAATCATCCAGGGCCTGCTCTACCTGCTGCTGCTGGCCACGCCTATTTCGGCCGTCAACGGTGCATGGCTGGAAGGCCACCCGCTGACGCTGGGCGTGCTGGGCGACATCCCGCCGATGCTTGCCGAGTCACATGCACTCGGGACCACCGTGTCGGAAATCCACACTTATCTGGGTGATGCGGTGATGTGGCTGGCCGGATTGCATGCCACAGCCGCACTGTTCCATCACTTCGTGCTGCGCGATGGCGTTCTAATGTCCATGCTGCCAAAGGGCATGCGCCGTCCGTGCTGACACAGCATCCGGCTTCCAAAAGAAAAAGGGCCGGGATAACCCGGCCCTTCTCTTTGATGCTTCGAGACTTACTTCTTGTCAGCGGCGGCCTTTGCAGCTTTCGCTTCCTTGGCGGCCTTGGCCTTTTCAGCCTTGGCAGCTTTCGCTTCCTTGGCAGCCTTGGCTTTTTCAGCACGGGCAGCCTTCGCCTTGGCGCGTGCTTCTGCCTTTGACTCGGCCTTGGCGGCCGGAGCTGCGGCAGGTGCGGCGGCCGGAGCGGCAGCGGCAGGTGCAGCCTTAGCCGGTTCAGCAGCCTTCGGGGCTTGCGCCAGAGCAGCGGTCGAAGCGACCGCAAATACACCGGCAACCATCAGATTCATCAACTAGCTCATTGCGGTCTCCTTTTGTATGAGGGCATCTGCCCAAAGTGTCCTGCGATAACTTAAACGCCCCAGCCACTCCGGGGTTGACGACGCACTCAACAAATACCCCCGGATTGCCCCGATTCCTGCGCCTGGATCGTGGATTTTAAGCAAAATGTCAGCTTCAAACCCGGTTTGACACCGATTCCGGCAAAAAGCGTCGTGGCCAGACGACAGTGATGGGAGTCGTTGCCACCGCTTTCCCGGAATGGCGGAACGATTCTGGCGCAGGCAGAGGCCGGGGACATTCAGGCTTCCGCGCCGATCAATATCCGGGCGGGTCCAGACAAATTATTATGATCAATAAATTCAAATAGTATATTACCTATGCAATTCTACAACGAAATTATTATCATTTACAAAGGGGTTATCTGCTCTTCCAGACCGGCTTGCGCTTCTCCGCAAAAGCGCGCGGGCCTTCGGCGCGATCCTCGGTCGCGTAGATCGCATCGTCGATCGGCTTGGCCAGCTTCCACGAATACTCGATCGGCAGGTTGCGGCCGGTCTTGACGATGTGCTTGATGGCCTGCACGTTGAGTGGCGCGCACAACAGGATTTCATCGGCAACGGCCTCTGCCTCCCGCAACATCGCCGCGCGGTCCGGCGCCAGGATCTGGATGAGGCCGATTTCATGGGCACGCTGCGCGCCAAAGGTTCGTCCGGTAAGGTGGATGAGCATGGCTTCGCCCAGCGGGATCTGACGCGACAGGTTGTGCAACGCATAACTGGAGAGCAGGCCGCGGCGCGGCTCGGGCATGCCGAACGTGGACTGGACCGTGGCGACGCGGATGTCGCAGCGCAGGGCCAGTTCCATGCCGCCGGCGACGCAGTAGCCGTCGATGGCGGCAATCACCGGCTTTTTGCAGGTGTCGAGCACGTCGATGCGGTTGATGCGGTGCCGCTGCCCGTTGGCATCAAGGCCGGCGCGCTCCTTCAGGTCGCGTCCGGCGGAAAACGCCTTTCCGCCCTCGCCCGTAATGATGATGGCGAGAATGTCCTCGTCGGCCTCCGCGGCACACAAAGCGGCATCCAGCGCATCCATGAGTTCACTGCTGAGCGCATTCATCTGCTTCGGGCGGTTGAGCGTGATCCAGGCCTTGCGGTCCCGGGTTTCATAACGCAGTACCTGGCCGGATTGCTTCTCGTCTGTGGACGTCATGCGGACTCCTCCTTTTCCGGGGCGGCACTGCCTGAACGGTGCGCCGCCTCTGTTATTCCAACATTATGCGGCGGCACCGGATTCCATGTGCAAACCGGCCAAAAACCCCGGCCCGGGAGCCGCTGATGATATAGTTCTGCCGCACAAAATTCGCTTGTGCCACACGCGCTTTTGTGCTTGTGTCACGAACTCCCAATACACCAAATCATCAGGAAGGCATCATGGAAATCAAGTTCACGGAAAGCTACACCGCCGCAGCCGACGGCAGCGTTACCTGCGAGATTGATGTCGGCGGCAACAAGGTGGCCTGCCGGTTTACCGCTGGCGCGCTGGAAGACGTGAATCCGGATACGGCCGACCTCGATGCCGACGGCCGGTTCCAGATGAACATGGAACGCCTCCACGCCCTCGCGCACGAAAAGCTCATGAAGAGCAAGGTCACCAGCGGCTCGATCGAAATCACCGCCTCCGACGTCTGATCGCCCCACTCGGCAATGAGAATCCCGGGCTGCCGGCCCGGGACTAATGCATTTCTGGCAATGCATTAGAATCCGCCCGCGGCGGCCTGGGCCTGCAATGCGGAACCGACAAGCAGGCCGGACACGTCTCGCACCGGCAGCTCACGCCGCATGTCAGGCCTCAACATGCGGCCGAACCACAGGAGAAATCATCATGAACGCGCACTCAAAGATGTACCGGACGGTGCTTGTGCTGTCAGCCTGCGTGTTGTCCACCAACACCTTCGCCCAGGAAAAGCGCCAGATCGCGCCGAACTTTCCGTCCAGGCCAATCAAGATGATGACCACGGTCACGGCCGGCGGCGGCCTTGACTTCATCACGCGCACGGTCGCCACCAAGATGAGCGAACGTCTGCCCGCACCGGTTATCGTGGAAAACGTCAGCGGCGCCAACGGCATCCTCGCAGTAAACACCACCATCAACTCTGTCCCAGACGGCTACACGATCCTCAGCACCGGAGGTTCGACCACGATCAATGCAGTGTTCAAGAAATTCGACAAGGACGTGCGCACCGCGCTCGCCCCCGTCGCACTGATGAGCACGCAGCCGTATCTGCTTTACGTGCCTGCCGCATCAACCATAAAGACGGTGCAGGATGTGTTTGCGGCAGCCAGGAAAAATCCGGGCAAGCTGACCTATGGTTCAACCGGCGTGGGATCGGTGACCCATCTGGGATCGGAACTGATCGCTTTTTCCGGCGGCGTTGACCTGACGCATGTCCCCTACAAGGGCTCGGCACCGGGCATGCTCGACCTGACTTCGGGGCGCATCGATCTCTACATCGGCTCATACATCGCAGGATTGCCCGGCGTCAAGAACGGCAAGGTCCGCGCGGTTGCCGTGACCGCGTTGGCGCGCATCGCGGAATATCCGGATGTTCCCACCGTGGCCGAATCGGGCATTCCGGGCTACGAGCTGGTCAACAGCTACACGCTGTATGTCAATGGCGCGACGCCGGCCGTAGTAATCAATGCGCTGAACAAGGAAGTGCTGGTGGCGCTGACCGACCCGGAACTGCGCAAGGCGTTCGCGAAGGACAACTCGACGCCGGCTCAGCCGCGCACGCCGGATGAACTGAGGAAGATCCTCGCCGCGGACATCGACCGCTGGGATGCCGTGGTCAAGCGCGCCAACATCAAGCTCGAAGACTGACCGCAACGCTGCATCAAACGAAAAAAGCCGCCGGGAAACCGGCGGCTTTTTTGTTGCCCATAATTCCATTTGCCGTTTTCAGCCCGCCGGGGATACATTGGACACCCCCGAAACAGGATTCGTGCGAGTGGAATACGACGCATCCGTGGAAGCTGGCGAACGGGAGTATACGTCCGCTTGGTGCGGCTTATTCCCGCACCGAAGAGATTGGTTTCAGAACCACGCAGAGCCCCCCGAAGTCGCTAGAATTTCGCCGTTGACAGCAATCAACGTGCATCAATGTTCGCAATGCATTCACCAGCCCCGAAAAGGAGACAACTTCATGGAACGAAAAAAGGCGAGTGACTTCCCGCAGGAAGTGCTGAAGCTGTTCGACAGCTATGTTCACGGCTGGATGAGCCGGCGCGACTTCCTCGATGGCGCAGCGAAATTCGCGGTCGGCGGCATGACCGCGGCAGCCATGCTGGAGGCGCTCAAGCCGAATTACGCGTTCGCGCAACAGGTGGCCCCCAGCGACTCGCGCATCCAGGCCCAATACAGGGTTTTTCCATCGCCCAAGGGTTCAGGCACCATGCGCGGCTACCTGGCACAACCCGCCAAGATCACCGGCAAACTGCCCGGTGTCGTGGTCATCCATGAGAATCGCGGGCTGAATCCCTATGTTGAGGATGTGGCCCGGCGCCTCGCTGCGGCCAACTACATCGCCATTGCACCCGACGCACTCACACCCGACGGGGGCTATCCCGGCAACGAGGAAGCTGCAGCGGCAATGTTCTCCAAACAGGATGCCAGCAAGCGGGTGGAGGACCTGTTCTCTGCAGTGGACTTCCTGAAGGCGCACCCGGACTTCAACGGCCGCTATGGCGCGGTGGGCTTCTGCTTCGGTGGTGGCATCGTCAATCTGATGGCAACCCGCCTCCCCGATCTGCGCGCAGCGGTACCGTTTTACGGCGGCCAGCTGGCCGCAGCGGACGCAGCAAAGATCAAGGCACCCATGCTGATCCACTATGCCGGGCTCGACGAGCGCCAGATCAATGGATGGCCCGCCTGGGAAGCTGCGCTCAAGGCCAATCATGTGCGCTACCAGGCTTACATTTACGCCAATGCGAACCACGGTTTTCACAACGACTCCACGCCGCGTTACGACAAGGCAGCTGCCGAACTGGCATGGGGACGCACGATGAATTTCTTCCGTGAACACCTCGGGGCCTGATCAGACTCTGTGATGTGGAAGGCCCTGGCAATCAAAAGTCAGGGCCGTTTTTTCGGATCGCGAAAGGAACGGGAGTGGCGCAGATCACCGCCCATCAGGAATTCAAATCGATGCAGTGCGACCTGTGCCCCTTCATCTATGACGAGGCCGCAGGCCTCCCCGCCTATGGAATCGCGCCGGGCACGCGCTGGGAGGACATTCCCGCGGACTGGCACTGTCCGGTATGCAACACCGGCAAGGCCGAGTTCAACGAATTGAAGTTCTGACACCGGAATTCATGCACGGAACGCGTCAGCGCCTGGCGCCCCGCCACCACAACACCAGTCCGCTCAGTATCATCGCACTCGCCAGGCAGAAAAAACCGCGCAGGCCGATCCAGGGAGCAAGCAATCCGGCCACCAGCGGCGCACCGCCGCTGCCGATGTTCTGCAGCGCCGTGCCATAGGACAACGCCCGGCCCTCCATGCCTTTGGGCGCGCGCTCCCTGACCATGCGGATTACGGTCGGCGGCAACCCGGCGATGAAAGCGCCGAACAGCACGCGGGCGACGGCCAATTCCAGCGGGTCCCGCACCAGCGGCAGCAACAGGCTGGTGACCAAGCCGCCCGCCAACTGGATGCGCAGCAGGCGCACCGGATCATGGTGATTGAGCAGCCGGCCCCAGACCGGCAGGGCGGCAACGCTGGCGGCGGTGAGCCCCATGGCAGTAATGGCAATCCATGCCTCCACACCCAGGCCACCGAATCCGGGCCGGGCCTGCAACATCTGCAAGGTAAACAGTGACACGACGGCATTGGAACCGAACACCGTCGCGGCAAACAGGAAGTTCAGGTAGTAGAGCCGCCCGAGTTGCGGGACCGCCAGCAGGCGCATGAGGTCGGCGCGCAGATCGAAGCGCAGAGGATGGTCCGGTACGGCATGGACTTCGCGCACGACAAACAAGGCCATCAGTCCCGCAACCAGTATGGTGGCGCCGGTCACCAGGAACATGTTGCGATGCTCAGGCAGCAGGCTGATCATGGCGGCGCCGGCCAGCGGCCCGGCCAGGGTTCCGATCCAGGCCCCCGACTGCGCCAGGGCCAGCGCACTGCCCATCTGTCTCGAGGGCGTGGTGGTGGCGATCAACGCCATGCCTGCGGGGATGTAACCATTGCCCATGCCAATCACCACCATCAGCAGCAGGAAAACCAGCGGATCTGTGACAAACGCCAGCAGGGTGAAGCCGGCGCCCATGATGAATGCAGCACGAAGAACCATGCTCTTCCTGCCGTAATGATCAGCCAGCACGCCCCAGATCGGCGTCATGATGCAGCTCATGGCGTAATACCCGAACATGATGGCGCCGACCCACATTGCCAGCCGGTCTCCCACACCCATGCCCTGCACCACCAGCGGCAGAAATGCAAAGGCGGCAACCCAGCCCGCGTTGAGGATGAAGTTGCCTGCAGCCAGCGTGCGCGCGTTGCGCTGCCAGTGCCTCGGACCCGGGTCTACCTGCGAATCGATTTTCAATGCTCCTCTTTCAGCCCGGCGGTCGTACCCGCCACCGTAGCACCTTGATGCATGCGACGAAGTTGATGATCTCATGAAGCGCTTTGACATTCACACAACACCTGCACGACAAAGACATCGGGCGACACCATTCTGAAATCAAAACATTGCCTGCAATCGCGTGCCTCGCATTCCCATCCCCTGCTGTGGTAATGTTTTCGCTCCAAGGCACGCTTCGATGCCCCGATCCTGAAGGAGGTAGCCCATGTCCGTCACTTTCCGTCCGCTCCATCCCCTGTTCTGCGCCGAAGTCTCCCGCGACGGCAAGCCCCTGGACTTGCGCCAGGTGCACGACCGCGAAACCCTCACCGAACTGCGCGACGGCATGGACAAGTACGGCGTGCTGGTGTTCCCCCAGCAACCGTTCACCAATGCCGAGCAACTGGCCTTCGCGCAGCGCTGGGACGGCGCACTGCACGCCAAGCTGGGCTCCAACGTGGTGGACAAATCGCGCTTGGGCAATCCGGCGCTGGGCGACACCTCCAACCTGAATGCTGATGGCAAGGTACGCGACCGCGAGGACAGGCACCGCCTCTATTCACTGGCCAACCGTCTTTGGCACACCGATGCCTCCTTCCGCGCTCCAGCGGGACGCTACTCGCTGCTGTCAACGCGCGTCATTCCAAAGGTGAGGGCCGACACCGAGTTTGCCGACATGTACGCCGCCTATGACGCGCTCGACGCGGCGACCAAGAAGCAGATAGACAAGCTGCAGGCCCACCATTCCATTGCCTACTCGCGCCAGACCCTGGGCTTCACGTTTTCCGAGAAAGAACTGGATAACCTGCGCGGCGCCGTGCAGCCGCTGGTGCGCACCAACCCGCGCACCGGGCGCAAGTCGTTGTACATCGCTTCGCACGCCAACAGCATCATCGACTGGCCGCTGCCCGAAGCACGGTTGCTCCTCCTTGACCTCATGACACATGCCACCCAGCCGCAGTTCTGCTACAGCCACGAGTGGCGTGATGGCGACATGGTGGTCTGGGACAACCTTTCCACCATGCACCGCGGCCGTCCCTACGACGACATAAACCACAAACGGGAACTGGTGCGCGTCACCACGCTGGACGCCGACCATGTGCCGGGCTCCGAGGCCAAGGTGCTCGACGACGCAGCTCTGGTTTAACAAGGAAATCGAGGTGGTGGTGCGCTCGCCCGAACTGATGGCGAAACTGGCGGCGGACTTTGTCGACCCCGCGCCGCCTGCATCGCCTGATGAACTAAAGAAGATCGTCAATGCCGAAGTCAAGAAATGGGAAGGTGTGGTCAGGCGCGGCAACATCAAGACCGA
>CAIYPG010000076.1 GCA_903928055.1 uncultured beta proteobacterium
ATGCGCCTGCGCGGCCGCATCCCCGCTACGCGGGGCGCAAGCGCCGGAACCGGCACCGTAGGGGTCGCCTTTCTTTGGTAACTTTCTTTGGCGAAGCAAAGAAAGTTACTCGGCGTAAGCCGAAACAAAAACTTCAAAGAACAAAAGACCCTGGATTCCCGCCTTCGCGGGAATGACGGATTTACATGTCGTGGAGATTTCCACTTCCGCGAGGATTAATAAACCTTACCTACCCCACCCACTTCCTCGCATTCCGGAACAACCTCATCCACGGCGTATCCTCACCCCACTCCTTCGGATGCCAGGACATCTGTTCCGGACGGAAAATGCGTTCCGGATGCGGCATGAGGATCGTGAAGCGTCCGTCCGCCGTAGTCAGGCCGGTAATGCCCTCCGGTGAACCATTCGGATTCACCGGATAGGCGGTCGTCACCGCACCGCGGTTGTCCACATAACGCAACGCAACTTTCGCCGCCTGCTGCGCCTGCTTCGAATCGAATACCGCGCGCCCTTCACCATGCGCGGTCACCACGGGCATGCGGCTGCCGGCCATGCCGGCGAAAAACAGCGAGGGACTGTCCGTGACTTCGACCATGACCAGTCGGGCTTCGAACTGCTCGGACCGGTTCTTGAGGAAGCGCGGCCAGTGGCCGGCACCCGGAATCAGGTCGCGAAGGTGGCTCATCATCTGGCAGCCATTGCACACCCCGAGCGAGAACACGTCACCGCGGCTGAAGAACGACTCGAATTGTTCGCGCGCGCGGGAATTGAACAGGATCGACCGTGCCCAGCCGGCGCCCGCGCCCAGCACATCGCCATAAGAGAATCCGCCGCAGGCGACAACACCCGTGAATTCGGCAAGCGAAACCCGGCCGGAAATGATGTCGCTCATGTGCACGTCGCGCGCCGCAAAACCCGCACGGTCGAACGCCGCCGCCATCTCGACCTGCCCGTTCACACCCTGCTCGCGCAGAATGGCGATCGACGGACGCGCACCCTTGCTGATGAACGGTGCGGCAACATCGTCGGCGGGATCGAACGTCAGCTCTGCTCCGAGGCCGGGATCTTCCGTATCCAGTACGCGCTCGAACTCCTCCTTCGCGCAGTCCGGATTGTCGCGCAGGGCCTGCATGCGGTAAGTGACTTCGGACCAGGCCTGCTGCAGCTTGATCCGCGACTCCGAAAGGATCGACTTGGCATTGCGCACGATGCGCACTTCGTCACGCGTATTCGGCGCGCCGATGAGCAGTGCCGGCAATGCCGATGCGCGCAAGCGTTCCAGCACCGTGCGGCGATCCGCAGCACGCACCTGGATGACCGCACCCAGTTCCTCTGCAAAAAGCGCTGCGAACACGCGATCCTGGTCGCGTCCGTACATCAGCTCGGGCTTGCGTTCATTACCATCAATGTCATGGGCCTGGGCATCATAGGCGAGCATGTCCACGTTCAGGGTCACTCCCACATGGCCTGCAAACGCCATTTCGCAGAGGGTGGCAAACAGTCCGCCATCTGCTCGATCGTGATAGGCCAGCAGCAATCCCTCGCGGTTCAGTGCCTGCACCGTTTCAAAAAAACGTTTCAGCAATCCGGCATCATCAAGGTCCGGCGCCTCATTGCCGAAACCGCCGCATACCTGCGCCAGCATGGAGCCGCCCAAGCGGTTCTTGCCATTGCCCAGGTCGATCAGCAGCAATTCGGTATCACCGGCATCCATCCGGAGTTGCGGCGTCAGCACGCGCCGCACGTCTTCGCAGGGCGCGAAGGCCGACACGATCAGCGATAGTGGCGCCACGACTTCCTTCTTAGTGCCCGCGTCATCCCAGGTCGTGCGCATGGACAACGAATCCTTGCCTACCGGAATGCTGATGCCCAGCGCCGGGCAAAGTTCGATGGCCACGGCATGCACCGTGTCGAACAACGCAGCGTCCTCACCCGGATACCCGGCTGCGGCCATCCAGTTTGCCGACAGCTTGATGCTCCCGAGGTCCACCGGCGCAGCGGCCAGATTCGTCAGCGCTTCGCCCACCGCCATGCGGCCTGAGGCCGGCGCATTGATGGCGGCGATCGGGGCGCGCTCGCCCATGGAGTAGGCCTCGCCGGCATTGCCGTGAAAACCGAGCAGCGTCACCGCACAATCGGCCACCGGTACCTGCCATGGGCCGACGTTCGGGTCGCGCGAGCACAGCCCGCCAACCGTGCGATCACCGATGGAAATCAGGAAATTCTTGTTCGCCACGGTTGGCGAACGCAGTACCCGGTAACAGGCCTCCTCCAGCGTAATGCTGGACAGGGAAGCCGGTGAGAACGCTTCACCCACCGGCGCGACATGCTTCACCTCACGGGTCATGCGCGGCGGCTTGCCAAGCAGCGCTTCCATGCCCATGTCCACCGGCGCATTGGAAAAATGCCCATCTTCGACGCGCAACTGTCCTTCGGCGGTGGCCGTACCCAGCACGGCAAATGGGCAACGCTCACGCTCACAGATCGCGGTAAAACAATCCAGTTGGCCCGGCGCGATGGCGAGCACATAGCGCTCCTGCGATTCGTTGCACCAGACCTCGCGCGGCGTCATGCCCGGCTCTTCATTCGGAATGGCGCGCAAATCCACGCGGGCACCGCGGCCCGAGCCATGCGCCAGTTCCGGCAATGCATTGGACAATCCGCCGGCGCCAACGTCATGGATGGACAACACCGGATTTGCGTCGCCAAGCTGCCAGCAGCGGTCGATGACTTCCTGCACGCGGCGCTCGATCTCGGCATTGCCGCGCTGCACGGAATCGAAGTCCAGATTCTCGGTATTCGTGCCGGTGGCCATGCTGGAGGCGGCGCCACCGCCCATGCCGATCAGCATGCCCGGACCACCCAGCTGGATCAGCAGCGAACCTGGCGGAATGTCGAGCTTGGCAGTATGGCCATCACTGATGTTGCCGATGCCGCCAGCGATCATGATGGGTTTGTGATAACCGCGCATCACGCCACCGACCCTAGCCTCGAAGGTGCGGAAATACCCGGCGAGATTCGGCCGGCCGAATTCATTGTTGAACGCCGCTGCACCAATCGGGCCGTCGAGCATGATCTGCAGCGCCGAGGCGATGCGCCCCGGTTTTCCGTCGGTCGCTTCCCATGGCTGCTCATAGCCGGGAATGCGCAGGTGAGACACCGAGAACCCGCATAGTCCGGCCTTGGGCTTCGCGCCACGACCGGTCGCACCCTCATCGCGGATTTCCCCGCCCGACCCCGTGGCGGCACCTGCATAAGGCGAGATCGCCGTCGGATGGTTGTGTGTCTCGACCTTCATCAAGGTGTGGGTCAGCTCGTCGCTGAAGCGGTATCCGCCTTTGGCGTCCGGATAAAAACGCTCAATGCGGCGGCCTTCCATGACTGCCGCATTGTCTGCGTAAGCGATGATCGTGTGCTGCGGGTTCAGTTTGTGCGTGACCCGCACCATGCCAAACAGCGTCTCTTCCCGCGCCTGGCCGTCGATCACCCAGGAGGCGTTGAAAATCTTGTGCCGGCAATGTTCGGAATTCGCCTGGGCAAACATCGTGAGTTCCACATCGGTGGGATTGCGTCCGAGCGCGCGAAAGTGGTCCAGCAGGTATTCGATTTCATCGGGCGCCAGCGCCAGACCCATGGCGGCATTGGCCGCTTCCAGCGCCGCACGTCCACCGGCCACAACATCCACCTCAGCCAGCGGCTTTGGCTCGATATGACGGAACAGGAGCTCCGCATCATCCGCCGAAGCAAGAACAGATTCGGTCATGCGATCGTGCAACAGGGCCTCAACCGCTGCGCGATGCGGTGCGAGCGCCGCGCCGCCTTTGAGCGTCCACTCCACGCCGCGCTCCAGGCGCAGCACCGCATCCATGCCGCACTGCCTCGCGATGTCAGTGGCCTTGGAAGACCACGGCGAGATCGTGCCGATGCGCGGCACCACCAGAAGGGAAGGCAATCCTGCAGGAGGCAGGTCAGTCGTGCCGCTGCCGTCGTCCAACAGTTCGGTCAGGCGGCGCTGTTCGTCGGCGGACAACGCCTGGCGGGTTTCGGCAAAGTGCAGGAATTGCGCTGCGGCCACGCCCAGCGAGGAATGAACTTTGGCAAGCCGTGAATTGAGCTTTTCAAGCCGGAAGGCTGAGAGGGCTGGGCCTCCGTGCAACTTGAGAATCGGCATGGCGCGCGCGTCGTTAAAGCCGAATTATACCCGGAAGGTCTGGCACCCCGACTGGCGCGCCGCCCCGCGGACCACCCGCGCGGGCGGCACTGCGCGACATCAGTTGGACCGGCGGAACTGCGGTTCCTTGAGCGTGCCGGAAACCGCCAGCGTGGCGCGCGCCTGGTTGCGCAATTCCACCTGGATGCGTCCGGCAAGCCCGCCCTGCGAATCCACGTCGAGACTGCCGCCGGCATTCAACAGGCCGGCGGCCATGCGCAGGTTGCGCAACTGGATGCGATTGGCATCCGCGACCACGTTGCCGGTCATTTCCGAGAACAGCGTGGAGCCACCGGCCGTGGTCGATCCCTGCAGCACCCGGGTCATGTCCAGGTTCGCGATCGAGCCCTTCTCCACCGTGAATCCGCCCTCTGCACGCCCCGCGGCAAACAGCTTGTCGGGGGCGGGAGAACGCATGGTGTAGACCAGCTTTCCTTCGACCTTGCCCGCGCCCATCAGGGGCGAGGCAATCTTCGCTGCCTCCACCTGACGCGCATTGATCTCTCCATCAAGGCTCCAGGTTGCTCCCCAGCGCAGGCGGGCGTTGCCCGAGAGGAAACCGTCGTAGGCATGCGCCTCGAACTCGCTGAATGCCAGCTCGCTGGTGGAGATCACCCCCTTGCCCGAGAACTCATCCAGTGCAAACTCGGTGCCAAAGGGCAGCGGAAGCTTCTGTGCCTCCAGCTGGATCTTCATGCGTGCACCGTCAGGCTCCAGTTTTGCAATGAGCTTGCGCTCGGCATTCACCAGCGTCAGCGACTGCAATGCCCCCTCTGGCGCGAACAAAGCCTCCATGTCCAGTGCGGGCAGTGTCAACCCCGCCAGATCAACCTTCACCGCCCGCGCAATGACGCGATCAATGCGCAGGTCACCGGATTCGCTTCGCCCCCAAAGGGCCGCCGCCAGTTGCGCCGGCTGAAATGCTTTTTTGCGCTCCCGGCCACCCTGAAACGGGGCTCCGGACCGCCGTTACTATATATCAGCCCCCGCTGCTAAGCCATGGCCGGAACGGCAATATTCCCCCTTCGGGGTTTGCGCACCACAATGGAAGTACCGCGCCATCCTGATAGGATACGGACTGGTTCCAGGGTCGCTTCGCAGAGTCCCCGCCCGGCGAGTCCGAACATCTCAGAACAATTCCATCGGAATCCGCGTGCCACACCCCAAAATCGACACATTGCCGCACCCTGCCCATGGATCAGATTGACTGCGTTGTCATCGGTGCCGGCGCCGTTGGCCTGGCTGCCGCGCGCGCACTGGCACTCGCCGGCCGGGAAGTCGTGGTGCTCGAAAAGGAAGCTGCAATCGGCACCGGGACCAGCGCGCGCAACAGTGAGGTCATCCACGCCGGCATTTACTACGAGCCGGGCTCACTGAAAGCGCGCTTCTGCGTCGCCGGGCGGAAAGCGCTGTACACATACTGCGCCTCGCATGGCATCGGCCATCGCCGCTGCGGCAAGCTGATCGTGGCCACCAGCCCGAATCAAGTCGCCCAGCTCGAGCAGATCCTCGCCCACGGCCGCGCCAATGGCGTCGAAGACCTGCACATGATTTCGCGCGCCGAGGCCCTTGCCCTGGAACCCCGGCTGAACTGCGCCGCCGCGCTGCATTCGCCTTCCACCGGCATCATCGACAGCCACGGCCTGATGCTGGCCTATCGCGGCGATGCCGAAGCGCACGGCGCCATGCTGGCCCTCGAGAGTCCGGTGCGCGCGGCGCGCGTGGTCGCCGGCGGCATCGAACTCGAGGTCGGGCCGGAGGCCGGCGATGCCATGCGCATCCTCGCCCGCACCGTCATCAACTGCGGCGGGCTGCACGCGCCGGACATTGCCGCCCGCATTGACGGACTGCTGCCGCAGCATGTGCCCAAGGCGTATTACGCCAAGGGCAATTACTTCACTCTGGCCGGACGCGCGCCGTTCTCGCGATTGATCTACCCGGTACCGGAAGCCGCCGGCCTCGGCGTGCACCTGACACTCGACCTGGGCGGGCAGGCGCGCTTCGGCCCGGACGTGGAGTGGATACCGGCGATCGATTACAGCGTCGATCCCAGGCGCTGCGAAGGTTTCTATGCCGCCATCCGCACCTACTGGCCGGAGCTGCCCGACAACGCGTTGCAGCCGGCCTACTCCGGCATCCGGCCCAAGATCACCGCTCCCGGCGAAGCGGCACGCGATTTCGTCATCGAAGGCCCGGAGAAGCACGGCGTACCGGGCCTGGTCAACCTGTTCGGCATCGAGTCGCCGGGACTGACTTCGTCGCTGGCCATCGCCGATCACGTCGTGAAGCTGCTCGGACAATGACGGCATTGCCTCCGGTCTATTCCACCGCGGCGATACGCGAAGTCGAAGCCATTGCGTTGCGCAACGGCTTGCCGCTGATGGCGCGTGCCGGCCTCGCCGCGGCCACATTGGCGCGACAGCTTCTCGGTGACGGGGCCAGGCAAAGGGTGCTGGTGATCGCCGGCCCGGGCAACAACGGCGGCGACGCATTTGAGACCGCAGCTCATCTCAAACAGGCGGCAATCGCCGTTAGCGTGGTATTCACAGGTGATGTCTCGAAACTGCCGGCCGATGCCGCACGCGCCCTGGCGAAATGGCGTGCAGCCGGCGGCGAGCTTGCTGCCGATATAGCACCCGGCCCCTGGAACCTGGTCATCGACGGGCTGTTCGGCATCGGCCTGGCACGAGCGCTGGAAGGCCGGCATGCCGCGCTGGTCAACACAATCAATGTCCTGGCCGAGAGCGGCATCCCGGTGCTGGCGCTGGATGTGCCCAGCGGCATCCACAGCGACACCGGGGCGATCATGGGTGTAGCCGTGCGCGCCACGCACACCCTCACCTTCATTGCACACAAGCCCGGCCTGTTGACACTCGATGGCCCCGACCACTGCGGCATCTTGGAATGCGATGCACTGGGCGTTGACGCAGCGGCGCTGAGCACGCCCGATGGCGCCCTCGTCACCGACGCCATACTGGCCGAGGCGCCACGGCGGCCGCGCAATTTCCACAAGGGCATGGCCGGCGAAGTCGGCGTCATCGGCGGCACCGATGGCATGGTCGGCGCCGTGCTGCTGTCGGCTCGCGCGGCGCTGCACAGCGGAGCGGGAAAAGTCTTCGTCGGTTTTGTCGCCGCCGATCCGCCGGGCGTCGATCCGCAGCAACCCGAACTGATGATGCGCACTCCGCAACAGTCGCTGGCCGAATCAGCCGTGCTGCTGGCTGGCCCCGGCATGGGCACCGGCACGCGCGCTGCAGGCGTCTTGCGTGAAGTGCTTAGTGTGCAAAAGCCGCTGGTGCTGGACGCCGATGCGCTCAACCTGATTGCCGCAGATGGCAGCCTTGCCGCACTCACAGCGCAACGCACCGCGTCCACGCTCATGACGCCGCATCCGGCGGAGGCGGCACGACTGCTCGCCACTGGCACCGCAGACGTGCAGCGCGACCGCATCGCCGCAGCGACAGCATTGGCGAAGCACTACCGCTGCATCGTGGTGCTCAAGGGCAACGGCAGCGTACTTGCCGCACCCGACGGCGCATGGTGGATTAATGCCAGCGGCAATCCGGGCATGGCCAGCGCCGGCATGGGCGATGTGCTGGGCGGGCTGCTCGCCAGCCTGATTGCACAGCAACTCGAACCTCTGGCCGCCACCCAGCTCGCCGTATGGCTGCATGGCGCCGCCGCCGATGAACTTGCCGCCGCAGGCCATGGTCCCATCGGCATTACCGCCTCTGACGTCATCACGCAGATCAGGGTGATGCTAAACCGGCCGCTCAAACAGCCCGTCGGAGACTGAACTCAATTTCAACTGTGGAACAAACGATGAATAGCGAATCTGTCACACCGGCCAGGAGCGGCTCCTTCACCTTCCCGCGCCGGGTCTGGGCCATGACCCGGCCCTACTGGAATTCCGACGAACGCGCGCGGGCCTGGGGGTTGTTGCTCGCCATCGTCGGCCTGACGCTGGCACTCGTCTACCTCGAAGTACTGTTCAACAGCTGGTATCGCGAGTTCTACAACTCGCTGGAGCAGAAGAACTACGACGATTTCAAGGACCTGATCCTGTACTTTTTCTTCCTTGCGTCGCTGTTCATCTCGGGGGCAATCTACAAGCTCTACCTCACGCAGATGCTGGGCATGCGCTGGCGGCAATGGATGACCCGCCACTACATCAATGAATGGATGGGCAACCAGGTCTACTACCGCCTGGAGCTGGACAAGCGCGGCACGGACAACCCCGACCAGCGGATCGCCGAGGACCTGAAGCTGTTTACCGAGGGCACGCTGTCGCTGTCGCTAGGCTTGCTCTCTTCGATCGTGACGCTGGTGACATTTGTCTCCATCCTCTGGACGGTATCCGGTCCGATCACGCTGTTCGGCATCACCATTCCCGGCTACATGGTGTGGGCCGCGCTGGTCTACGCCATCTTCGGCAGCGTGCTCACCCACTACGTCGGACGACCGCTGATCGCGCTCAATTTCCAGCAGGAGCGCTTCGAGGCGGACTTCCGCTACAACCTGGTTCGCCTGCGCGAAAACGCCGAAGGCGTGGCGCTGTACCGCGGCGAGGAACCCGAGCGCCAGGGACTGCTCACGCGCTTCGAGCGCATTCGCGGCAACTGGTGGAGCCTGATGGCCTACACCAAACGCCTCACCGGCTTCACCGCCGGCTACAGCCAGATGGCCGTCATCTTTCCGTTCGTGGTCGCCGCACCGCGCTATTTTTCCGGCGCCATGCCACTGGGCGGGCTGATGCAGATCAACTCCGCATTCAGCCAGGTGCAAAGCGCCCTGTCCTGGTTCGTCAATGTATATTCGACCCTGGCGAACTGGCGCGCCAGCGTGGATCGGCTGCTTACCTTCCACAGCGCGCTCGAATCCACCGGGGACGAAGCCGGCCACAAGCCGGCCATCCCCGTCGAGCATGACACGCTGCCTACGGTGCGTGTCGAGCACCTGGATCTTGCCATTCCCGGCCGCGACACGCTGGTACTGGCGGACACATCCTTCGAGATCAAGCCGGGCGAACGCCTGCTGATCACCGGCCCGTCGGGCAGCGGCAAGAGCACGCTGTTCCGCGCGTTGGCCGGCATCTGGCCTTATGGCCGCGGCAGGATTCGTGTGCCGACCGGCGCCACCATCCTGTTCCTGCCGCAGAAGCCCTACATCCCGATCGGCACGCTGCGCGATGCCGTTTCCTACCCCGCTGGGGCAGGCGCCTTTGACGATGCCGCCATGCGTGAAGCGCTGTCTGCCTGCCGCCTGGAGCATTTCACCGAACGGCTGGACGATGTGCAGAACTGGTCGATGCTGATGAGTGGTGGCGAACAGCAGCGCCTCGCCGTGGCGCGTGCTCTGCTGCATCGTCCGGACTTCCTGTTCCTCGACGAAGCCACCGCGGCGCTGGACGACAACAATGAATCCCACCTTTACGAGCTGCTCCGCCAGCGCCTGCCGCAGGCCACGCTGGTCAGCATCGCCCACCGGCCGGCGGTTGCCGCGCATCACGCGCGCCGGCTGACGCTGATGCCCGATGGCGCGCACATGCGACTTGCGGAGCAATCTTGAAAATGATGATGAGAATAATTACATTGAAAACACTTATGGATAAACAATAATTTATTGAATTTGATTTCAATAAAAACCAATCAACCATGATGTCCATCGACCGTCGCCGCTTCCTGCAGGCCCTCGCCGGGATGGGTGCGCTGGACTTCGCACTCCCAGACACGCCTGCCTGGGCACAGGTCGATGCCCGCCCGCGCTTCTCCGCGGATCCGTTTTCTCTGGGCGTCGCTTCGGGCTACCCCGCTCCGGACGGAATGGTGCTGTGGACGCGGCTGGCCCCCGAACCGCTTGCACCCGATGGCGGCATGGGACGAAGCGCCGTGGACGTGAAATGGGAAATTGCCGAAGACGATGCCATGCGCCGCATCGTTGCCTCGGGCACATCACGCGCCGAAGCCGCCTGGGGACACTCGGTGCATGTCGAGGTACAGGGCCTGCAACCGGCCCGACCCTACTGGTATCGCTTCACTGCCGGCGACGCGGTGAGCGAAGTTGCCCGCACGCGCACCGCACCGGCCATCAATGCGCTCTCGGACCGCCTGCGTTTCGCCTTTGCATCCTGCCAGCAATACGAGCAGGGCTATTTCGGCGCCTACCGGCATCTGGTGCAGGACGATCCCGACCTGGTGGTGTTCCTAGGCGACTACATCTACGAGTCCTCCTGGGGCAGGGACCATGTGCGCAAGCACGGAACGCCTGAGCCCCGGACTCTGGAGGAATACCGTGCCCGCTACGCGCTGTACAAGGCCGACCCTGACCTGCGCGCCGCCCATGCCATCGCGCCATGGATCGTCACCTGGGACGACCACGAGGTGGAGAACGATTACGCCAATGATCAGCCGGAGAATCCCGGCGAGCAGCCGCGCTTTCTCGCACGGCGCGCCGCCGCCTACAAGGCCTACTACGAGCACATGCCGCTGCCGCGACGCGCCCTGCCGGACGGACCGAGTGCGCTGCTCTACACCAGCGCTGCATTTGGCAGCCTCGCAACATTTCACGTTCTGGACGACCGGCAATACCGCTCACCGCAGGCCTGCCCGAAGCCGCGCCGCGCCGGCTCGAATACCGTCGATATCGCCGCATGCCCGACGCTGGCTGAAACGGACCGCACGCTGCTGGGCAGCACACAGGAGCAATGGCTGGAAGCGGGGTTGGCGGGATCGCGCGCGCGCTGGAACATCCTCGCGCAGCAATCGGTGATGGCGCAGGTGGACCACCGGCCAGGCCCGGGACGCACCGCCTGGACCGACAGCTGGGACGGCTATCCGGTGTCACGCCAGCGCCTGCTGAAGCATATCGCCGAGCGTAAGGTCACCAATCCGGTGGTCATCGGCGGCGACGTGCACATGTTCTATGTCAATGACCTCAGGACCGATTTCGATGAACCGGCGTCACCTGTCATCGCCAGCGAATTCGTCGGCACGTCCATCACTTCACAGGCAGGTTCGCAGCAGTCGGTGCAGCGCTTCCTGCCCGACAACCCGCACATCCATCTCGCCGAAACGCGTTACCGCGGCTACATGCGCGTGGATCTCACGCCACGGCAGATGAAAGTGGACCTGCGGGCCATGGAAAATGTCACCCAGCCTGACGCGGCCTGCAGCACCCTTGCTTCCTTTGTGGTGGAAGACGGCCGTCCGGGGCCGCAAAAGGCCTGATCCGCCACGCCAGTTGCCAAAACTGTTGTTTTTTGTCGTCATTTGGCGACAGTTTTCCCCTCTCCTGAAGCAAACCTTGCAGCGGTAACACTCTGTTACCCATTAGCCGTCGCTTTCGCTCTTCCCGTGCGTTAAAACAAGTGCGTCGGGAGATTGCGATGCACGAGATTTTCAAACCAACTGCAGCAAAGGAGTCCGCCATGAACAACACTTTCAAAGCCATCATCGCCACCGCGGCACTGATCACGCTTGCGGGCGCCAGTGCCACTGCTTCTGCGCATGGGAGGTTCGGCTTGAACATCATGATCGGCGCGCCCGCCTATGCCTACGCACCACCCCCGGCTTACGCCTACGCGCCGGCACCGGCCTACGCCTACGCACCGCCGGTGTACTACGCACCCCGTCCGGTCTACGCGCCGCGCGTCGTGTACTACCGCGAGCCGGAATGGCGTGGCAGGGGGCACGCCTATGGCCGTGACTACGGACGCCGCGGCTGGCGCTGAGTCAGCCCAATCATTGTGAAGGAAGCACCATGAAGCAGATAAAACACACCTTGCTTCCCGCCGCAGCGCTGCTGCTGGCCCTGGCTGGCATGGCCGCCAGCGGCCCGGCGCTCGCCCAGGGGCATGGGTATCGCGGCCACGGATACTCGCACGGACCGAGCGTACGCTTCGGCTTCTCGATTGGCGGACCGATCTATCCGTACTGGGGCTACCCACGCCCGTACTACTACTATCCGCCGGCCGTCGTCGCCGTACCTGCTCCGCCCACGACCTACATCGAACAGGGTCCTGGTGCCGGTGAACCGGAAGCTTCCTCATACTGGTACTACTGCCGGGACACGCAGGCCTACTACCCCTACGTCAAGAGCTGCCCCGGTGGATGGCAGCGCGTGACGCCGCAACCGTCGCCGGGATGATCGCCATGAAACACATATCAAAAACACGCAATGCCACGCTGACACTCTGCCTGGGCGCAAGCGCCCTGATGCTGGGTGCCTGCGCAACGATTCCCCCGGGGCCCAGCGTCATGGTGCTTCCCGGCACCGGCAAGTCCTTCGAACAGTTCCGCGGCGACGAGTCGTATTGCCGGCAATATGCCGACTCGCAGGTCGGCACCACCAGCAATGCCGCGGCCGAAAACAGCGGCATCAAGAGCGCCGCAGTCGGCACGGCGATCGGCGCAGTCGCTGGCGCTGCCATCGGCGGCAGCCAGGGCGCGGGCGTCGGAGCCGGCACCGGACTGATCGTGGGCGCACTGGCAGGCTCTGGCGCGGCCAACGCGTCTTCGTATGGCGTGCAGCGCCGCTATGACTTTGCGTTTGAACAATGCATGTACGCCAAGGGCCACAAGATTCCCAGCTCCGGCGCATTTGCCTCATCCGGCGCTGTACGACGTCCTGCCACACCGCCCCCCCCGCCTCCACCGCGGAACGCACCTCCGCCGCCGTATGAGCCTTGAGCATGAACGCTGACTGAACGCTGACTGAACGCTGACTGAGCGGTGACTGTGCGCTGACCGAGCGCTGATCCGACTTCCAGCGAACCCAGGCAAGGAGACGCCATGAACCTGACCGGCAAATCATCTGGAAAACGGCTTTCCCTCGGACTGATCATTGCTGCACTGCTGGCACCTACGACATACACACCTGTCGCGTCTGCCCAGTTGCCGCCGACACCGTACGGAACAGCATACGACTCAGCCCCGTCACAGGCGGCCTTCAGCCAGCAGGAACTCGACCGCATGCTGGCACCGATCGCACTGTATCCGGATGCGCTGCTGTCGCAGATCCTGATGGCCTCGACCTATCCTCTGGAAGTAGTGGAAGCCTCGCGCTGGTCACGTGCCCATGCCGGCTGGCGCGGGGACGACGCGGTGCGCGCCGCAGAACGCGAAGACTGGGACCCCAGCGTGAAGTCGCTGGTTGCCTTCCCGCAGATCCTATCCATGATGGACGAGAAGCTCGACTGGACGAAGCAATTGGGCGATGCATTTCTCGATGCCGAGCCGCTGGTCATGCAAACCGTGCAGACACTGCGCCAGCGCGCCAGCGCCGCCGGCAACCTGCAATCGGACGACCAGATCCGCGTGGCGCGCCAGGACCGCATCATCGTGATCGAGCCGGCCAATCCGCAGATTGTGTACGTGCCCTACTACGACCCGCAGGTGATCTATGGCGCCTGGTGGTGGCCGGCACCGCCGGTGTACTGGGCGCCCTGGGTCGGCTACCACGGACCACGTCCCGGCGTGCGCGTCGGCTTCTACTGGGGCAGTGGCGTGACCTTCTCGGTGAACCTGTTCTTCGGCGGATTCGACTGGCGTGAACGCCATGTGGTGCGTGATCGCTATGTTGTCGTTAATCGCACCGTCGTCGTGAACCGCACGCCGCAGGTCTGGCACCATGAACCCGATCATCGCCGGGGCGTACCCTATCGCACCGCGGCAGCACGGGAACAATTTGCAGCGCAGCGCCCGGAGGCCGGCCGCAATGAACGGAATGAACGCAGCGACCGCGGCGCATCTGCCCGCGACCAGAATCGCGCCGCGGACTCCAGGGCCGCGCCGCAGCCACGCGCAGCAGACAACCGCCGCGATGACGCGCGCCGTGCGCCCGAGGCCGCGCCCAACCTGCGCCCAGACAATCGGGGAAACCGCGGTGACAACGGCCGCCAGGAACGGCACGAAGGCGCCGCGACACAGGCCCGCCCTGTCGTCGCTGCGCCTTCAACACCGGGGACGGCTGCGCCGGCACCACAAGCGCGCCATGCCCCGGACCCGCAGCCACGCGTTGCTGAACGCAGGCCCCCCGACCAGAGCAGCCGTCCTGAGAACAATCGTGCCGAAGAGCGGCGCGGAGAAGACCATCGCGGCCAGGAACGCGGCCCGCGCGAAGGTCGCGGATAACGGACATCCCGCCTAGGCGGCCTGGCGAATCCAGCGTTCCAGCGAAGCGGCATCCATGGCGCCGGATTGTCGCGCGATTTCGCGGCCATCCTTGAAGATCGCCAGTGTGGGAATGGAGCGGATGTTGAAGCGCGCCGCCAGAGTCTGCTCCGCATCGGTATTGAGCTTGGCAAGGCGATAGCGCGGCTCCAGCACCGCAGCCGCCTTCTCGAATTGCGGCGCCATCATGCGGCACGGCCCGCACCAGGGCGCCCAGAAATCCACCACCACGGGAATATCCGAACGCCCGGTCTGTGCCTCGAAGTTCGCGGCATTGAGTTCCAGCGGCTTGCCCGCAAAGAGTGCCTTGCCACAACGCCCGCAGGTGGCGCCATCGGCCAGGCGCTCCTCAGGGACGCGATTCGCCGTATCGCAGTGCGGGCAGATGACGTGCAGGGACTGGCTCATGACGGAATTCCAGATTCTGATATCTGGTAAATGGGTGCAAAGCGGGCTGTTTTCAAGCCGCCGCAGACTTCGCCGGCGGGAAATCCAGATTTGCCCCGGCGCCCCCTGCACCGCCACAGCAGATCCGTGCAGAATGGCGCCTGATCAGGCCGCATCTGGCGCCCGATTGCGTGAAAGCGAACTTACGCGGTGCCATGTTGCGCAGACGACAGGCCTGCGGAGAGCGCCGGAACCCATGCTTCCGGCCACAACAAAATGGGGAGATCACCATGTCCGGCACCGGTATGGCTGCACGAACCGCAACACTCACGCTGTCCCTGGCGCTTGCCCTGCTCGGCGCAGCTTCAGGTATCCGGGCCCAGGATTTTCCAAACCGCCCGATCCGCATGGTCGTGATCTATGCCACGGGCTCAACCTCCGACCTGCACGCCCGCGTAGTCGCGCAGATCCTCACCGACAAGATCGGCCAACCGGTGGTGGTCGAAAACAGCGGCGGCGCAGGCGGTGTGATCGCCATGCGCACCGTGGCACGCTCGCAACCGCCCGGCTATTCGCTGCTGTTCACCACCAATGCCCTAGTCGGCAACCTCTACGCCTTCAGGGATCCCCAATACAAACTCGAGGATTTCACGCTGGTGGGCACCGCCGGGCAGAGCCCCTACGCCATCATGGTCAATGCCAATGTCCCGGGCAAGACGATCCAGGAGTTCATCGCCTACGTGAAGGCCAATCCGGGCAAGCTGAATTTCGGATCTTCCGGCCCCTCCGCCGGTCCGAACATCCTGGCTGAACGGCTCAAGGCTGCGGCGGGACTGGACATGGTCATGGTGCCCTTCAAGGGCGGCGAGCCCGCAACCCAGGCACTGATGGCAGGCGACATCCATGTGTATTTCTCCACCGTGGGCGCAGTGCGCAACCGCATCCGCGGCGGACAGATCAAGACGCTGGCCGTCACCAGCGACCAGCGCGCCGACATCTTCCCCGACCTGCCGACTTTCAGGGAAGCGGGCTATCCGACGGTGACACTGGGCGTCTGGAACGGCATCTTCACCCCTGTTGCGACACCCGCGCCCTACGTGCAGAAACTCCGGGACGGCTTCGCGAAGGTCAATGCCTCGCCGGAAATGAAAAAACAACTGGAGCGCATCGAGTTCGAGCCGTGGAAGGGTTCACTGGACCAGTTCATGACCTATATCAAGGCCGAAGGCGTGGCCATCGCCGAAGACTTCAAGCGCCTGAAGATTCCGCTGCAGGACTGAGGCTGCAGGCGCAATCGCCCCGCGGCAACGGGCGATTGCGCGAACCGTGTTTTCCGGTATTTATTCCCCGATGTAATTCGGCTTGCGCTTTTCCAGGAAGGCCGCCACCGACTCCTTGTGGTCTTTCGACAGCCCCACGATGGGCTGATAGTCCTGCTCCGCGCGGAAACAGGCCTCCAGCGTGTGGTAGCTGTTGAGCATCGCCGACTTGGTCAGCGCGAAGGCCAGCGGCGGCACGGCGGCGAAGCGATCAGCTGCCACAAGCGCCTTCTCCAGCGCCTTGCCCGGCTCGGTCAATTCGTGCACAAGGCCATAACGTTCGGCATCGGCCGCATTGATCTGCCGTCCGGACAACAGCAGCTCGCGCGCGCGCCCCGGACCGCAGCGCGCCGTCACCAGGTAATACATGCCCAGGTCGGGACACAGCCCGCGCAGGATCTGCGCCGCGGCAAAACGCGCATTGCTGGCCGCAACGGTGTAATCGCCGATTGCTGCAAAACTCATCCCGGCGCCGATGGCGATGCCCTCAACCGCAGTCACAAGGGGTTTGGGCGTTTCGGCAAGCATGCGGGTCATGGTCAGATTGATTGCGGACATCGCAAAGGCGGCGCGCCGATCCATGAACCCCACGCCAGCCGCACCCCGCTCCTTCATGCCCTTGACGTCGCCGCCGGCACTGAACGCCCCCCCGGCGCCGGTCAGGACAATCGCCTTGCATTCCTTCGCCTGGCTCAGGGCTCCCATGTGCCGGATGAAGTCCTCCTTGACCTGCTGCGACAGGGCATTCTTGCGGGCCACATTGTTGATCGTGAGGATGGCGATGCCGCCCTCCCAGCTCAGGTCAACGCTGATGACTTCTGCAGATTGCGGGTTGGCGGACATGCCTTCTCCTCAATGTAGTGTGATGGTGATCTGAACAACCGTTTTCGGGGCGACGCCGTCGCGGCCGGCAATTTTTTTCATTATGCCCGCTTTGGCTTCGGCACGAGGAAGCCTCTCCCGCCCCGCCGCCATGGCAGTCCGAGTGGTCACCATCAACACCGATTTTTTCAATCCCGGAAAAATTGCTTTTACCTCTTGGCGAGGTTGCACCCCGTGACTTGTGCAGATCGAAGGGAACTGGGCAGCGCGGCAATTGACACGATTCGGGAAGGCGGTGCAGGATGCGATTCGCCACGAAAAGAGAATCATTCAACAACTCATTTGCATATAGAAAATCCCTCCAGGAGGAGGATCAATGACAATACATGAGAAGCATGGCGGTTACGGCATGGCAGCACTGCTCGCAGGCGCAGTGCTCGCACTCTCTGCCGGTACCAGCATTGCGCAGACCGCCCCAAGCTATCCGTCAAAACCGCTGACGATGATCATTCCCAATTCGCCCGGCAGCCCGGGCGATGTGCTGTTGCGCCTTATCGGACCGAAATTGACCGAGGCCTGGGGCCAGCCCGTGATCGCGGATTTTCGTCCTGGTGCAACCGGCCTGATTGCCGTCGAGGCACTGGCGAGGTCGGCACCGGACGGATACACGATGTACCAGTCGTCACTGACCACGCTGCTCGGCACATTGCTGCAGCAGAAAAACATGCTCAGCGATTTTGCGTCGGTCACGATGATTGGCGCAACACCATTTGCGATCACCGCCAATGCCTCCGTTCCCGCGAAGAACATCGCGGAATGGATTTCCTATGCCAGGGTTCATCAGGATGAAATGGCCTATGGCTCCACCGGAAACTGGGGATCGGCGCATCTGTGCATGGAAGCATTCAATGAACTGGCCGGCATCAAGATGCTGCACGTTCCCTACAAGGACGCATCGCTCGCCACAAACGGCCTCATCGCCGGGCAGGTGCAGGGCTACTGTGCGGCAGCGGCCAATGCGAACACCATGGCCCGAACCGGCAAGGTCCGCGTTCTCGGGGTGACGTACCTGAAGCCCACGCGGCTCATGCCCGGCGTGACACCGGTCGCCGACACGGTGCCCGGTTTCGAGTTTCTGGGATGGTACGGGCTTCAACTGAACAAGGGCACGCCACCACAGATAGTGGACAAGCTGAATGCAGAAGTGGTGAAGGCGCTCAAGAATCCGGAGGCCAGCGAACGCATGTTGACCATCGGGATCGAACCTGCCGGCACGACGCCCGCCGAATTCACCGCTTTCGTGAAGAACGAAAACGCCCGCTTTGCGAAGATTCTCAAGGATAGAAACGCCAGGATGGAATAGCGCGGGTGATCGTGCGCACTGCGATGCCATCCGGAGGAAGCCCAGGGTTGCATCGGTCCCGGATTGACGGGGAGCGCGCAGCGATCAGGGGCGGAGCACACATGCGATGGCCTTCACCTCATCGCTCCCGCCCTGCCTCATGCACCACCTTTCGCACAGGCGACAGCAGATACTCCAGTACTGTGCGCGTGCCGAGGTTGATTTCCGCCGATACCTGCATGCCCGGCACCAGCGGATAGCGCGTGTCACCATTGACCAGTTCCTGGTCCTGCAGATGGACAATGGTGCGGAAAGCCAGCCCCGGCAGGCGTCCGGCCTGTTGCGCATCACCCCGCGGCAATGGCGCAGGTGATGCCTGCATATCGGTGGCATCCGCACTGACCTGCTTCACCCTGCCCTCGACCATCCCGTATTTCTGGAACGGGAACGCGGCCAGTTTCACCTTGACGTCCTGCCCCGCCCGGACCAGGCCCACGTCCTGATTGCCCAGCCATACTTCGGCAAAGACGCTTTCACCCTCGGGCACAAGGGTCATGAGGATGGTGCCAGGCGCTGCGACGGTGCCGGCGGTATGCGTGGCGAGGTCCTTGACGGTACCGGCCTGCGGGGCGCGCAATTCCAGCATTCCCTGGCGATGGCGGTGCTTGGCAAGGTCCTGCTTCAGGCGCTCGGACTGCGCGACTGCCTCAAGGCGCTCCGTCTGCAACTGGCGCCGGTAATCCGCGGTGATCTGCGCCGTCCTGCGCTCCGACTGCGCAATCAGCGCGAGGTTGCTGCGGATGACGAAGTCCTGCGCCTTCAGGTCCTGCTCGCGCTCGATCCGCTCACGCTGCTTGTCCGCCGCCATCAGGTTGCCGGCAAAGCCCTCCTTCACCAGTTTGTCATAGGCGGCTTCTGCTGCGACAAACAGGGGCAGCGTGCGTTCCAGCTTGATGCGGGCCTCGCGCGCCGCCGCGAGGTCGTTCTCGGCCTTTTCGCGCACCGCCTCTTCATGGGCCAGCGCGTTCCCGTAGGCCTGCAGGTTCGCCGCATACTGGGTCACGGCCTGCGCATGAACATCGGGCAGGTCATCCGTTTTGCGTGCCAGTGGCCGCCCGGAGAGCTGTGCGTCGATGCGACGCAGGGCGGTGGCCCGCACATGGTATTCATGCGTCAGCGTCGCCGCATCGGCATTCGAGATGACCGGGTCCATGCGCACCAGCACCTGTCCGGCCGCCACCCGCTCGCCTTCACGCACAAGAATGTCGCGGACGATGCCCTGCTCGGGCGACTGCACGATCTGCAGATAGCCGTCTGGCACGATCTTGCCCTCGGCGACGGCGACGATGTCGAGGCGACCGAAGGCCGCCCACAACAGGACGCCGGCGAACAGGGCCAGCAGAAGGCGCAGGCACCAGCCGGCCAGGGGCGATGGCGGCCTGTCCTGGATGCGCAGGAGTGCAGGCGCAAAGTCCAGCGGATTGGCGCCGAACAGCGCGAGTGCGGTGGAAGGACCGCCGGATGAAGGTCCTCCAGATACAGGCTGCTGGGGTGAATCGGCAATCGGCATGGCCAGCCCCTTATTGGATCAGATAATGATCACTTTCGTAAAATTTTCTAACTTACAAGCAAATCCATAAAATAATTGTTATCTCATAATCCTCAGGATGCGGCTCTCAGGCATCACCCCGCTGTCCGTCGAGGACGCTGATGTGGGAATCATGGCGGACCTCATGGTGCGACTCCTGGCCGCCCAGCCGGAACACCTCGTCAACCTGCAGGCCGGCCGGCAGGTGGTGGGAGATGAACAGCATCGTGACCCCGCCCTTCAGCCGGTTCACGGTGCGCGCAAACTGCTCTGCCGTATGCGCATCCAGCCCGGAGGTCGCCTCGTCGAAGATCAGGATCTTCGGGCGCCGCAACACAGCGCGCGCAATGGCGATGCGCTGCTTCTGGCCACCCGATAGTCCGACGCCCTGCTCGCCGATGACAGCGTTGTAGCCCTGCGGCAGCTTCTCGATGAAGTCGTGGATTTCCGCCACCTGGCAGGCCTTGACGATGTCGGCAAAACCCGCCGCGGGACTGGCCGCCACCAGGTTCTCGTACAAGGTGCCGGAGAACAGGCGTGTTTCCTGGGGAACAACGCCGTAATGACTGCGCAACTCATCCGCAGAGAAATGCCGGATGTCGCGGCCGTCGAGCAGGATCTGGCCACCGGTCGGCTGGCGAAAGCCGAGCAGCAGTTTCGCCAGCGTGCTCTTGCCCGATCCCGAGGGGCCGGTCAGCACGGTCAGTTTGCCGGGCTCCAGCACGAGGTTCAGGTGCTCATAGAGCATCGGTGCATCTGAGTCATAGCGAAAGCCCAGGTCACGCACCACCACCCGCCCCTCGCCTGCGCCGCTGCGCACCGGTGGCAACCCATGCGGCTCGGCAGGAGCATCCATGATGTCGCCAAGGCGCTTCATGGCGATGTTGGCCTGCTGAAATTCCTGCCACAGGCCTGCGAGTCGCAGCATGGGCTGCGACATGCGCCCGGCAAACATCTGGAACGCGACGAGCATGCCGATCGTGAAGCCGTCGTTACGCATCACCAGCAGGGCGCCGACGCACAGAACGCAGACCGTCATGCCCTGCTCCAGCGCGTTGACCACGGTATTGAAGGTGTTCGAGAGCTGGCGCGTGCCGAAACCGGCCGACAGATACGAAGCGAGGTAATCGTCGTAACGCGATCCGAGGCGCTGTTCCATCTGCAGCGACTTCACCGTCTCGATGCCAGCGATGTATTCAGTGAGGAAGGCCTGATTGCGCGCACCCAGCAGGAACTGGCGGTTCAGCCGCTCACGCAATGCCGGCGTGACCAGGATGCTCGCTGCCGCTATCAAGCCGAGAAACAACAGCGCCAGCAGCGTGAGCTGCCAGCTGTACCAGAACATGGCGGCCAGAAAAATCGCCAGGAACGGCAGGTCGAGGAGGAGAGAGACCGCCGCCCCGGCGACAAACTCACGGATGGTTTCCACGCCCCGCAACCGCGCCACCAGCGTGCCGGTGGGACGGCTCTCGAAATACGGCAGGAACAGGGCAAGCAGACGACGGAAGACCTGGCTGGAGAGCACCGCATCAACACGATTGCCGGTATGGAGGATGAGGTACTGCCGCACCCAGCCCATGCCCGCGGAAAACAACATGAACATCACCAGCCCGACTGCAATGACTGCCAGCGTGCTATGCGTCTGATGGACAACAACCTTGTCGATGATGGTCTGGGTGAACAGGGGCGTGGCAAGTCCGATCAGTTGTATTGCCAGCGAGGCTGCGAGCACATTGCGCCACACGCCCTTGTGCTGGAGCAGTTCCGCGGCAAACCAGCGGAATCCGAACCGCCCGGTGCTCTCGGGCACGGCCGGATCCACGGCCCCTTCCTCGAAGGCCACCAGGAAGCAGTCACGCTCAAAGGTGCGCAACGCATCGGAAATTGCAACCGAGTTCGGCCGTTTGCTGCCCGCTTCGAAGTACAGCAGACGCTCGTCGTCGGCGCGCAGTATCAGCACAGGATGCGCACTGCCGGTCCCGTCGCCCACCGGTGCGCCGCTTTCAGTGCCTGCACCGGGCCTCAGGAAGCCGATGCACGAACCGGCGAAACTCTTCAGCAGGCTGCGATCGAATCGTGCCGGGCCGATGCGAAAGCCGCATGTGGCGGCCGCCTCGAACAGCGCCACCTCCGAATGCGGCGGCGGAAAATTTCGCAGCACCTGCGCAGGATCGAAGGGCACCCTGTGCAGCCCGCACAAACTTCCCAGCAACCATAGCATCTGCTCATGCTCCAGCCGCACCCAGCCTCCCCATAGTGCATGTCAGCATGCCGCTTCGGAAAAAACCCGCAGCTCGGGCACGCGGCCCGGCGACGGCATCCATGCAATGCTGCCAAGGTGATGGCCGCGTCATCGCGGCCTGTGCCTAATGTACGTACCGGAAACGCTTTTGAACATCACTCGAAAAGTGATGTTGGAGAAGCAACAGGGCGACCCAGGACGGATCAACCCCTGGAAAAACCTGCGCGGCGTTCAGCCTGCGCGCAATTTGGCGTTCGCTTCGGGATAGGGATAGAGGACATTCAGTGCCACGCTCTGACCGGCATTCTGCACCACGCGCACATGCTCGCGCTTGAGTTCCCGCGCATGCCGGCAGCCGCAGGAGTGGGCAATCATGTCGATTTCCTTGTTCATGTTCATGGCGTAATGCGCCACGCGCAGATATTTTTCCTCGACCACCAGGCCGCGCTGCAGCCGGTGGTTATGCGTCGTCACGCCCGTCGGGCAGGTGTTCTCGTGGCAACGCAACGCCTGGATGCAGCCCAGCGCAAACATGAAGCCGCGGGCCGAATTGACGAAATCAGCACCGACACACAGCGCCCATGCCGCACGCGCCGAGGTGACCAGCTTGCCGGCCGCAATGACGCGGACCCGTTCACGCAATCCTGATTCGATCAGCGCATCCACGACGCGCGGCAGCGCCTCGTTGATCGACAGCGCCATGTGATCCATCAGGGCCTGCGGCGCCGCGCCCGAACCGCCCTCGCCGCCGTCAATGGCAATGAAATCGGGGGCGTATTCCAGGCCGCGGCGATTAACCGCCTCGGCCAGTTCGTTGATGAACTGCCAGCCACCCACCGCCGTCTTCAGGCCCACCGGCTTGCCGGTAAGATCACGCACCAGCGCAATGCGATCCAGGAGCTGGTCCGCGTTGGCAATGTCACGATGGCGGTTGGGACTGATGGAATCGGCATGCGCGGGAATGCCGCGGATGTCGGCGATCTGTTGCGTCACCTTCGCCCCAGGCAGCACGCCGCCCTTGCCCGGCTTGGCGCCCTGCGAGAGCTTGATCTCAAAGGCCTTGACCTGGGGCAGCTCGGCGATTTCACGTGCGCGCTGGCGTGAGAAATTTCCGTCAGCATCGCGAATGCCATAGTTGGCAGTGCCGATCTGCATGATCACGTCGCAGTTTCCCTCGAGATGAAACGGCGAAAGGCCGCCCTCGCCGGTATCCATCCAGCAGCCGGCGGTTGCCGCGCCGCGTGACAGCGCGCGCACCGCTGGTTCGGAAATTGCCCCGAAGCTCATGCCGCTGATATTCACCACTGATTTGGCGACAAACGGCTGCTTGCAATAGCCCTCGCCAATCGCCAGCGGAGGCGTCGGCAAACGGTCTTCCTCCAGTATCGGATAGGGCGCATTGACGAAAATGATGCAGCCGGGCTCGTTCTGGTTGTTCGTCGAACCGAAACCGATCACGCCGGCCTCGTCTTTCGCAAGGCGATACACCCAGCCGCGGGTGGCCCGATTGAAGGGCATCTCCTCCCGGTCGTTCATGAAGAAATACTGGCGGAAGTATTCGCCGAGTTCTTCCATGAAGTAGCGCAACCGGCCGATCACCGGATAGTTGCGCAACACCGTATGCTTTTTCTGGGTGACGTCCTGGATGAACCAGACCACGAGCGTGGCAACGACGACAAACCCGAAAATGGTTCCCAGACCGTAGGAAACGACGCCCAACATGCCGGACATGGATGATCCCTCCTTGGGAAGATTGCGACGGGCGCGCCCGTGTATGACAGGTATGCCCTAGTACTACGGGTGTGCCCGTGGGCCGTTCAAACGCGACGCTGGGGCGGCACCTGCCCGGTCATGATAGGGGAATTCAGGCGGGCATGCTGCGGAATGCCCGGGGGTGCGCTGCAGAAGGCCTGCTGTAGAGAACCCACTGCAAACGAACTAGGGCAAGGCGCGGACAATCACCGGCGAGGCGTCATCGGCACTGCCGCTGGCGATTTCATGGTCCGAGGCAGGACGCACTCCCACGACGGTACAGGCGAATTTGAGTGCCATGCCGGAGAGCGGATGGTTGGCATCAAGCACGACTTTGTCTTCAGCGATATCGGTGACGGTAAAGATCAGCCCTTCATCGTTGGTGCCGGCCTCACCCTCCAGGCGCATGCCGACGTCCAGCGCCTCGGGCAGATCGCGTCTAGGCACTACGCGCAGCAGCAGATCGTCGTAGTCTCCATAGGCGTCTTCTGGCTCGAGGCGAATCTCGACCGACTCCTTTGCGCCCCGGCCTTCCAGTGCAGCCTCCACCGCCGCAAAAATGTCTCCGTACCCGCCGTGCAGGTACTGGACCGGCTCTTCCGTGCGCTCAATCAGGTTGCCCCAGATGTCCGACAGCTCGACATCAAGCGATACCACGGTATTCGGTGCGATCAGCATTCAGCGCATATTCCTCACAAGGTTGAGAACTTCGGCGGCATGTCCGCGCGGGCTGACATTGTACAAGGCATGCCGCACCGTCCCGTTCTTGTCGATCACGAAGGTGGCGCGCATGACACAGCGGCTGCCGTTGGCGCCGCCGGGATGCTCCCCGTCCTGACGCAGCACACCGTATTTTTCGCACACCTTGTTTTCCATGTCCGAGAGCAGACAAATGGAAACGCCAACCGCGTCGCGGAATTCGGCGTGGCTGAGACAATCATCAGGGCTCACACCGATCACGATGCAATCCAGGCGTTCGAAATCGTTTTCGTGGTCGGAGAAATCCGTGGCCTGCAGGGTGCATCCAGGCGTCCCGTCACGAGGATAGAAGTACAGCACGACATTCTTCCGTCCGCGATACTTCGCAAGATCGACCCGTTCCATGTCGGCATCGGGCAGGGAGAACAGCGGCGCCGGTTGTCCGGCCCGCAGTGTGGTGTCGTGGCGTGCAGCGTGGTTGCGGTCCATACGTTCGTATCCCCGTTACCGTTTCATTACGCCTCCGGTACCTGCAAGGTCACCCACGCGCAGGCCCTCCCTGTGCACAGACTATAATCGTGCCGATGAGAATGCAACTACTCGGTGGAAAAACGGTTGCGCAGTTTCTGTCGCGCAACTGGCAGAAGCGGCCGCTGCTCGTGCGCAAGGCCATACCGGACTTCAAGGCCGTGGCGCAAGCCGATGAATTGTTTCGACTCGCCACGGACGATGCGGTGGAGTCGCGGCTGGTCAGCCGCAGGCGCAGCGCCTGGTCGGTCGCGCACGGCCCGTTTCGCACCTCGGATTTTCGGCGCATGCCGGCGGCTGATTGGACACTGCTGGTGCAGGGCCTGAACCTGCACAACACTGCCGCGGACCGCCTGCTGCGCCAGTTCAGCTTCATCCCCTATGCACGGCTGGACGATGTAATGGCAAGCTATGCCGTACAAGGCGGCGGCGTCGGCCCGCATACCGACTCCTATGATGTTTTTCTGGTGCAGGGCTTGGGGCAGCGTCTGTGGCGCATCGGGCGCGCACGAAACACCGAGCTTGTACCCGGCATTGAGCTGCGCATCCTGAAGCACTTCGAGCCCGAGGAGGAATACCTGCTCGAATGCGGCGACCTGCTCTACCTCCCGCCGGGCTGGGCCCATGACGGCATTGCCCTGGATGACTGCATCACCTATTCAATCGGCTTTCGCGCGCCGGCACGCCGCGAACTCGCGGCGGAATTCCTCACCCGGTATGCCGAACGCCTGGACATCCCAGGGCTGTATCGCGACCCGGACCTGCGCACACAATCTCAGCCCTCCGCCATTCCAGCGGCCATGGTCGAGCGCACGGCCGAACTGCTGTCCACAATCCGGTTCACGCGCCAGGACGTGTCACGCTTCCTTGGCGAATATCTGTCCGAACCCAAGCCGCGCATCGTCTTCACCAGGCCGCGCACGCCCATCGCCCCCGCGCGATTCCGGGACGGCATGCGAACCCGTGGCGCAAGACTGGATCCGGGAACACTGATGCTGCAGAGCGACGGTGCATTGTTTGTCAACGGCGAGAATATTTCCTTCACTCGCCTGCAAAAAGCGCGGCTGCTGGAACTGGCCAACCGCCGCTGCCTGCCACCCGGCAGGCATGCAGAGGCGTTGTGCCGGCTGCTGCACGATTGGTATATTGCCGGCTGGCTGCACCTGGGTGCCGACACGTAAATTTCACGCAGCGCCGACCGACATGACCAACCCGCAGGAACCCGGCAGGCTCACGACCCCGGAACCACCGGAACCACAGCGCACGCTGCTCACATCAAAATCCGAATACGCCAGCGCGGCAGACCAGTTGCTGGCCATGGCGCAAAACGAATTGCGGATATTTGATCCCGATTTCGGCGACTTCCGGCTGGAGGCACCAGCGCGCATTGAGGCGCTCCGGCAGTTTCTTCGTCGCGGCCTGAATAACCGGCTCTACGTCGTCGTTCATGATCCGGACACGGTGCAGCGCTACTGCCCGCGTCTGGTCGCCCTGCTGGGAACATTCTCCGGCCGGATGATCATCAATCGCACCCTGGGCGAAGCTGCACGGGTGCAGGACTGCTTTGTCCTCGCCGACAAGTCCCATCTGGTGCGGCGTCCCGTCGCCGCTCAGGGCCGCGGCGTATTGATTCTCAATGATCCGCGAGAAGCACTGGCCATGCGTGGGCGCTTCGACGAAATCTGGGAAAGCTCAGAGCCGGGCGTTTCAGCCAATACCACCGGACTGTAAGCAAAATGAAGGCGATGTAGCCGCTCAGGGCGTGATGCATTTAACGCAGAAGGCGCCACCTGCTTGGGCCTTGGGCCGGCAATTGGTATACTAGCGTGATCCGGTGGAGGCTTTTCCTCCGGACAGACTCGCTAAATGCACTCAACAATCTCTCTCCAGGAAAACAGAAAATGAAACGCACCATCATTGTCGCAGCGCTGTCCGTACTCGCCCTTGCCGCCTGCGGAAAAGAAGAGCCGAAGCCGGCTCCCGCCCCGGCTCCTGCTGCCGCTCCGGCTCCGGCTCCGGCTGACGCCGCCAAGGCTGCAGAAGGCATGACCCCCGCAGCAACCCCGATGGCTCCGGCTGCTCCCGCTGAAGCCCCGAAGGCTGACGCAAAGAAGTAATCTCGCAACACAAAAAAGCCGGCCCCTCTTGAAGAGGCCGGCTTTTTTTATGGCCGCAACGCCGTATCGGCGTTCAGGACTGGCTATTCATGACAGATCGCGCCAGCCGAAACCCTCGGACTGGTCCGCAAGGCCAACCCAGTCGGGCTCACAGCCCAATGCCGACACCAGCGCCGCCCGCGCCAGTTCCGGCGTGTTGTTCTGCTTCGAGAGATGGGCCGCGACAAGATGCCTGAGGCGTGAGCAATCGAGGGAAGCAAGCAATGCCGCAGAGGACTCGTTGTCCAGGTGCCCGAAACGGCCGGACACCCTGGCTTTCAGCCACGCTGGATAGGCGCCTTTGCGCAACAACCCCAGGTCATGATTCGTTTCCAGAACCAGCGCTTCACAGCCGGAGAGCATGGCTTCGATGTGCGGCGTTGAGCATCCGGCATCGGTCAGCACGCCCAGGCGCCGCACACCATCCGAGAGCACGTACTGAACCGGCTCGCGGGCGTCATGGGGAACCGTATAAGGCTGCACCAGCACATCGCCGATTTCAACCGGCGCATGCCCGTCAATCAGCGTCACTGCAACACTTCCGTCAACGCCTTCATCCTGCTCCCGCGCCGCAGTCAGGGTGCCGTATGTCAACCAGACCGGCAATCCATGCCTGCGTGCAAACGGGAACACCCCGCCGACGTGATCGGAATGCTCATGCGTGACGATGATTCCCGTGAGGTCTTCGGGCACAAGACCAAGGCGGCCGAGGCGCAAGGCGGTTTCGCGCGGGTTGAAGCCGCAGTCGAGGAGAATGCGTGTGGTCGCGGATTCGAATATCAGGCAATTGCCCTGACTGCCGCTGCCCAGCGAGGCGAACCGGGTCATCCGCCGCTACGCCTCCGCAGTTGCACTGATTAAATTCGCCTACTTCAGCTGATCGTGCAGCAGGGAAAGAATTTTTCGCCCTGTATCGGAACGTTCCGCAGTGCCGTTCTTGTCCTGCACCTGGATCTGGCTGGAGTCGTTGACGTCCTTGACCAGTACACGGTACTGCTCGGGCCTGATCGGGGTGCTGTTCGAACGCCAGAAAGCCAGCTTTGACAGCAACCCTTCATCTTTCTTGCCGTTGGCCAAGTCGGATTCCGGATCAACGTAGCGAACAAAGTAATACCCCTTGGAGCGATCGCGGTCTTCAACCGTGAATCCGACGCGGTCCAGCGCCAGACCCACCCGGCGCCAGGCCCGGTCAAACGGCTCCGCCAGGTCGATCTGTCCGGAACCATCTGCCGTCTTGACCAGTTTGGCGCGGTCAGTCTGCTCGGCAGCCGCAATCACTTCACGCGCCCTGCCTTGTTCGACGCCGAAACGTACCATCAGCTTGCCAAGGAATTCCGCCTCCAGGTCAGGATCAGCCGGACGCGGTTGCCAGATGAATGTGGTAAGACCCGAGGTGGTGCCCGCTTTTTCCGAGGCCACCTCAACCAACCCACGGTGACTGATGTAGATTTCCGTGGAGTTCGGCTCGGCGCCTCGCTCTAGGCGCGTCCTGAACTTGTCACGCTCGCCGGTCGAGAAAAGCTGATCAAGGTAAGTTCCCAACGCATTGCGAACAAGATCAGTTGGAATTTTCGCGCGATTCTCGGCCCAGTCCGTTTCCATGACGCCCGACTCCGGAACCTCGAGATTCACCAGGAAGCCGGACTCCTGCCAGAACTCCTTGACCACCGGCCAGACTTTCTCCGGGGTGTCGTTGACCACCAGCCAGCGCTGCGATCCCGCGCGCTCGATGCGCACCTTGGTTATCGTGGGCAGCAACTCACCCGATCCGGAACGTGCCGCCCCCTTTTCAGCAGCATAGGCCGAATAGGTATTGACGGTGCCCGGCGCCCCGGCCGGCAGCGTGAATCTGTCATCCCCCGTGGGCCGAGTCAGATTGGGCGGCAGTTCGAGCGGAGGCAGGGACTGCTTGGCAGCCGACTTGTAGTCAGCCTTGCTACCCTTGTCCTCAACCATTCCGGTCAGATTCGAAAGGGTACTGCACGAACACAACACGGTCGCAGCCAGCACCGGGACAAGCCAATATGTCGGTTTCATCCTGCTTTTCCTTCAACGACGCGCAAACCACTTGTTGAAATGCTTATGTCGGCCGCGCGCATGGCCTCCCTGACGGTATCGTGAAACTGTGCGGCCAGCGGCGTCAGCGGCAAACGGATGCCGGCACCGATGAGCCCCATCTGCCCCACCGCCCACTTCACCGGAATCGGGTTCGCTTCGACGAACAGCTTCTGGTGCAATGGCAGCAGTTTGTTATTGATCGTGCGCGCAAGGCCCAGATCACCCGCCTGTGCGGCGACACACATCTCGTGCATGAGACGGGGTGCGACATTCGCCGTCACGGAGATGACGCCATGCCCGCCAAGCAGCAGCAGCGCAAGGCCGCTGGCATCATCGCCACTGTAGACCGCGAAGCGCTCAGGCGCACGGCGCAGCAGATCACTGCACCGCTCCATGTTGGCTGTGGCGTCCTTGATGCCGACGATGTTCGGCACTTCGGCCAGACGCAGCACGGTATCGTTGGCGATATCAGCAACCGTTCGACCCGGAACGTTGTACAGAATGGTCTCGATTTCGACGGCTTCGGCAATGGCGCGGAAATGCCGGTACAGTCCTTCCTGTGAAGGCCTGTTGTAGTAAGGCACAACCGACAGGCACGCAGCTGCGCCGGCCTTCTTGGCTGATTCGGTAAGTTCAATTGCCTCGGCGGTTGAATTTGCGCCAGTGCCCGCCACGATGGGAATTCGGCCGGCGGCAAACTCAACGGCCTTGCGGATCAGTTCCTTGTGCTCGTCAAAATCGACCGTCGGCGATTCGCCGGTGGTGCCAACGACCACAATCCCATCAGTGCCTTCGGCAACGTGAAAATCAATGAGCCCGCGAAATCGTGCGAGGTCCAGACGACCATCGTCCAGCATGGGGGTGACTATGGCGACAAGGCTTCCGGTCAGCATGGCGTGTGTTCCTGAATCATGGCCGGCATTTTAGCCCAATTCACCGGCCATTCCTGTAACCGATTGCATCCGGAACTTATCGCGCAAACACTTGTCGCGCCGGGACATTTTCCAGCCGCCACGGGGCTCAAAAGCACAGCTTCAGGTCGGCAAGTGCAATGACCATGGTCGGGGAGAGATAGGCGGAATAGGCAAGCGCCAACGCAAAGGCAATGCCGATACCAGCTACGCCCGTCGTCATGCGCCGTTTTTGCCTGCGTGTCATCACCATCCAAGCATTATATGTCGGCTGGTTTCGACCAACAGCCACATTGGGGGGAAGGATATAATCGCAGCGGCATTCAGGTTAAATCAGCCCCCGTAGCTCAGTGGATAGAGCACCTTCCTCCTAAGAAGGGGGTCACACGTTCGATTCGTGTCGGGGGCGCCAAAGATTGAACGACTCAGTTGTCAATTCAATGTGAGATGCCGCCTCCGGTACATTCCGGGGCACCTCATTTTTGTTTCAAATAGTGGCACAATCCAGAACCGCATCCCATCAAAATGGGCCGGCGCCCCCGGCCCCAGCCGTACAATAAAAACAGCGCTCACGAGTGCCCGGGGCCAACTTTTGGCGCCAGGCGCACCGGAAACCTCAGGAGGAGCATCGAATGGCAATGATTCTGGTCTACGACCCTACCGCACCTCTGGGCGAAGAAGGCATCCGCCAAGCCAGCCACGCGCTGAAAAGTCTGACAGGCAAGGTGGTCGGTTTCATCGACAACTCCAAGCCCAATTTCAGCAATCTCATCGATGTCATTTCGCAGAGTCTGATCGAGCGCTACGGCGTGAAGTCGGTGATCACGCGCCGCAAACCCATGGCCTCGGTGCCGGCCACCGCCTCCGACATGAAAGACCTGGTCGAGCAGTGCGACCTGGTGATCACCGGATCGGGTGACTGAGGCTCATGCACGTCGTGGAGTGTCCACGACGCCATTGAAGTGCAAAAGCGCCAGCGCCAGACGCTGACCATCGCCACCACCGCGTTCCAGGTGCTGGCCCGCACCCAGGCCAAGGCCCTCGGCCAGCCCGAGCTGCCGGTGGCCATCATTCCCCATCCGCTGGGCCCGCTTTCGCTCAAGGAACTGCATGACATCGTGGACAGGCAACTGGATGCCATGGTGAAGCTGGTCTGCGAGGGCAACATTAAATGAATCAGAATGCCGCAAAAAAAACCGAGACGAGCAGGCAACTGATCGAAGTCGACAACGACATCGAAGCCGTCAACCACCTCTATCGCGAGCGGCGCTGGGGCGACGGCCTTCCGGTCATCCCGCCTACGCGCGAACGCGTCGAGCGCATGCTGGGCGGCACCACGCGGCCTGCCGATGAGGTAGTGGCGCACGTGCAGCCGGGATTCGGGGCAGCGACAGTGAGGCTGATTGCAGTCAATGCCGTGATGGCAGGCTGCAATCCAGGATGCATGCCGGTGCTGATCGCTGCCATCGAGGCGGTGACAGATCCCTTGTTCAACCTGCAGGGCATACAGGCGACCACCAACGCAGCCACGGCGTTCCTCATCGTCAACGGTCCGATCGCCGCGAAGCTCGACATGAACAGCGGCCTAAACTGCCTGGGCCAGGGAAACTGGGCCAATGCCACGATAGGTCGTGCGCTGCACCTCATCATGCAGAACGTCGGCAGGGCGCTGCCAGGCGAAATGGACCGCGCCACACAGGGACAGCCGGGCAAGTTCACTTTCTGCTGCCCAGAAAACGAAGCAGACAGCCCGTGGACGCCGCTGCATGTCGACCGCGGCTTCAAGCCGGAGCAAAGCGCGGTCACCGTGGTTGGCGCATCGGGCACGCTCAACCTGCTCTGCCACGAAAAGGATGCGGCCGACCTGCTGCGCGTGCTGGCGGACAGCATCCGGTACCCGGCCAGCAACGACTATTGGTGTGGTGGTGCACCCTGGGTGATCATCGGTCCCGAACATGCCGAAATCTTTGCCGCGGCCGGCATGGACAAGGAAACGGTGCGGTTGGGTTTATGGGAACAGTCCAAGATGAAGGCCAGCCGGCGTTCCATGAGAGATCTGGCGCGCACCCGCGATGCACGCACCGCGGAACTGGGCGAGATCGGCCCGGATACGCTGCTGCCCATTTCGCCCACACCGCAGGACCTGGGCATCATCGTCGCCGGCGGCCCTGGCACACACTCGGTCTACATCCCCACGTTCGGAAACACGCGCTCGGTCACGCGGCAAATCAAGACCTAGATGCATCAACAAGGAGAAAGCATGAGCAAGTTCAAGCTGGCGGCCATTGCGGGCACCCTGTGCGCAGCGAGCATGGCGTGTGCCCTGGCGCACGCCCAGGATGCCTATCCCGGCAAGCCGATCAAGCTGATCGTGCCCTATGCCGCAGGCGGACCTACCGACATTGTGGCGCGCACGGTAGGCATGAAACTCACCGAGCGCATCGGCCAGCAACTGGTGATCGACAACCGCGGCGGCGCCAACGGCATCATTGGCATGGAGTTGGCTGCCAAGGCGCCGGCGGACGGCTACAACCTGGTCATGGGCGGCGCTGGCGTGCTGGGCAGCAACCCGGCCTTCTACTCCAAGCTGCCGTACGACGCGGTGAAGGACTTCGCGCCCATCAGTCTGCTGACGCAAGCGCCACTGCTGCTGGTGGTGAATCCTTCGCTGGGCGTAAAGACCTTTCCCGAATTCATCAAGCTGGCCAAGGCCAGGCCCGGCGAGCTGAGCTTCGGCTCAGGCGGCACCGGCGGTGTGGCGCACCTGGCAGGCGAACTGCTCAACTACATGGGCGGCGTGAAAACCGTACACGTGCCCTACAAGGGCGCCGCCCCGGCCATGTCCGATCTGCTGGGCGGACAGATCGCCTTCACCTTCACCAGCACTGTGGCTGCGATTCCCAACGTCAAGAGTGGCAAGCTGATCGGACTGGGCGTGACCTGGGCCAAGCGCGCGCCCGCCTTGCCGGATGTTCCCTCGATCGCGGACACCTATCCCGGCTATGAAGTGCGCGTGTGGTACGGGTTTCTCGCGCCGTCGAAGACGCCGCGCGCCATGGTGGACAAACTGAACCGCGAGCTGGACATCGTGGTGCGTAATCCGGAAGTGGTGCAGCGCTTCATCGCTGACGGCGGCGAGGCGGTGGGCGGCTCGCCTGAAGTGTTCTCCAAAGTGATTGCCCAGGAGATCGCCATCTGGACCAAGCTGGCCAGGGACACCGGACTGAAGCTCGAATAAGCGGAAAGACTTCCTCGCAAGATCACAATGAGGGGCATCATGTTCAAACCGGCAGCCATACTCGGCATACTTGGAATTGCTTGCGCGTTTGCAAGCGGCAACGGCATCGCGCAAAGCGATGCCTATCCCGGCAAACCGATCCGGCTCATCGTGCCCTACGTGGCCGGCGGGCCAACAGACATCGTCGCCCGTACGGTGGGCGCCAAGCTCACCGAGCGCATCGGCCAGCAACTGCTGGTCGACAACCGCGGCGGCGCCAATGGCATCATCGGCATGGAGATGGCCGCCAAGGCCCCGGCCGACGGCTACAACCTGCTGCTGGGTGGTGCCGGCGTGCTGGGCACCAATCCCGCCTTCTATGCCAAGCTGCCCTATGACGCAGTCAAGGATTTCGCGCCCATCAGCCTGCTCACCTCTGCACCGCTGCTGCTGACGGTGCATCCCTCCCTCGGCGTGAAGACCTTCCCTGAGTTCATCAAGCTAGCCAGGTCAAAGCCTGGCGAGCTGAGCTTCGGTTCGGGGGGGACCGGCAGCGTGCCGCACCTGGCCGGAGAGCTGCTTGGCTACATGGCCGGAGCGAAGTTCCTGCACACGCCCTACAAGGGGGCCGCCCCCGCAATGAATGATTTGCTCGGCGGTCAGATCTCCTTTCTCTTCATCAGTACGGTGGCCGCCTTGCCCAACGTCAAGGCCGGCAAGCTGGTCGGCCTCGCGGTGACCTGGTCCAAGCGCGCCCAGACACTTCCAGACATACCCTCCATCTCGGAGACCTTCCCGGGCTACGAAGCGCGCGTATGGTATGGCATCCTCGCCCCGGCGAAGACACCGCGGCCCATTGTCGACAAGCTCAATCGCGAGCTCAACCAGGTGATCCAGAATCCCGAAGTCGTGCAGCGTTTCGCCATCGACGGCGGCGAGCCGGTTGGCGGCCCGCCCGAGGCGTTCGCCAGGACCATCGCACAGGAGATCGCCATCTGGACCCGGTTGGCGAAAGATACCGGGCTGAAACTTGAAGAATAAGGGCACCGAAATGAGCACCCCCAAAAAAACGGCAGGCAGCAAAGTCACCCTCGCACCTCCGGCGAAGACAGCCGAAAGCGACGGCCACTACCGTGTCTACTGGCCGCGCACACGGCGGCGTGTGTCCCTTAAGCCGCTGGCCAAGCGTCCGCAGAACCTTGCTGACAAGAAGATCGCCTTCCTCTGGGATTATGTGTTCCGCGGTGACGAAATCTTCGGGATTCTCGGCAAAGCGCTGCAGGATCGTTACCCCGGCATGAGCTTCGTCAACTGGGCCGAGTTCGGCAATACCCACGGCAGTGACGAACACCAGGTGGTGGCTTCGCTGCCGGGACGACTGAAGGAGTTGAAGGTCGACGCCGTCATCTCCGGGATGGGTTGTTGAGGAAGTTGCACGCCCGCCGTGTTGCGGGCGAGTGCGATGTGCGAAGAGGCCGGGATTCCGGCCTCCACGCTGTGCTGCGAGGGGTTCGTCGGCCTGGCCAAGGCCACGTCCATCGGCCTGGGCATGCCCACCATCCCGCTGGCCATGGTGCCCGGGCACACCAACGTGCAGTCCGCGCTGGAACTCAGGAGCAACGTGCTCGAGACCACGCTGGCCCAGGTGATTTCCAATCTCACCACTCCCCCGGAAATCGCCAGTTTCGATGAAGAGCCAGACGAAGGCGCCGTCGTCTTCGAGGGAAACTTCGATGCAGTCAACGACTATTTCGTCGGCCAGGAGTGGAGCGACGGCCTGCCCATCGTGCCGCCTACGCGCGGCAAGATAGAACAATTCCTCGCCTTCACCGACCTCCCCCCTGAAACCGTGCTGGGCATCATGCTGCCGGACAGCCGCGCCGCCACGGTGTGGAGCGTGGCCGTCAACGGCGTAATGGCGGGCTGCAAACCGGAATACATGCCATTGCTGGTGGCGCTGGCCGAGGCCATGGCCGATCCCTATTACGGCGTCGAGCACAGCGGGAACACGCCCGGCGGCGAGACACTCATCATCGTCAATGGTCCCATCGTCAAGGACCTGGGCCTCAACTACACCCAGGGCGTGATGCGCGATGGCTTCCTGCCCAACACCTCCATCGGCCGCTTCTGGCGCCTGTACCTGCGCAACGTCGCAGGCTTCCTGCTGCACAAGAATGACAAGGCCACCTATGGCAACACCTGGCGCGTGGTGATCGCCGAGAACGAGGACACGCTGGCCAGGATAGGCTGGAACAGCATCGCCATGGACATGGGGCACAAGCGCGGGGCGAACACCGTCACCATCTCGCGCCACACTGGCGGCAACCTCAGTGTTTCGCTGTCGGGTGACGTGCGCCGCGACATGCTCCCCTACCTCGCAGACTCGGTGCTGCGGCAAACCAACTGGCAGCTCATGTTCACCGTCGGTCAGGGCATGGGCACCCTGCGCCCGCAGGTGCTGATTACGCCCATCCTGGCCGAGACCTTCCACAAGGCCGGACTGAGCAAGCAGGACCTCAAGCAATTCCTGTTCGACCATGCGCGCCTGCCTGCATGGCAGTTCGAACGCATTCTGCGCGACTGGACACTCAAGCCCACCTGGGACCTGGCACAGGAAGTGCGCGTCGGCACCATCCCCAGGGTGTTCGCAGAATCGGATGATCCCAACCGCATGGTTCCGATCGTGTGGGAGGCCGACGATTACATGATCGCCGTCACCGGCGACCCCATGCGCAACAGTGCCTATGTGTTTGCACACAACGGCATCCTGGGTTATCCCGTGACCCACGGGATACGCCTGCCGAAAAACTGGAAAACTCCTAAAAGCTGAATCCAGGCGCAATTCCCAGTCTGACCACCTGCGTCGCGACCTTCGGCGATGCCCCCGAGGCGTCCGCTTGGCGTCCTCTTGATTTGCATCAACCCGCGGGCGGCGCCCAAGTGCAGACTCATCTTGAATATGGTGGAAAATCCACAAGAAATCCACGGATTACAGATGTACCAGCGGATCACGCACCCGATCACCAAGAAAAACACACCATGAAATTGCAATCCGGGTCCCTCACGCCCGCCCTCACCAAGATTCCCCTCTATTTGTCGGAAACCTACTGGTGGGCCTATGTGCATCCCCGCGCGATCCACCTGTTCGAGCGACAGTGGATGGTCAACCTGATCCTGTGGGGAAATTTCGGCCCGTTGCGCGATGGCGCGCTGGAGGCCTTGGGCCTCGACCGTCAGGGAAGCACGCTGCAGGTGGCATGTGTCTATGGCGACCTTACCGCGCAGTTGCTCAAACGTTCGGTATCAGGCTCGCGGCTTGACGTGATCGATGTCCTGCCCCTGCAACTGGACAACCTTGCACGCAAGCTGCCGCCGGACCCGGCGGCCAATCTCATCCTGTGCGACAGCACCGCGATGTCATTCGAATCGGGAAGCTACGATCGCGCACTGCTGTTCTTCCTGTTGCACGAGCAGCCCGAAGAAGTCCGCAGGGCGACGATTGCGCAGACGCTGCGGGTGGTCAGACCGGGCGGACGGATTGTGATTGTCGACTATCACCGGCCACGCGCATTCAATCCGCTGTACCTGCCCATGGCTGGCGTGCTGCACACCCTTGAGCCTTATGCACATGATCTGTGGCGGCATGAAATAACAGAGTGGTTCCCCAAGGACCTGAAAGTCGCGGAGGTTCGCAAAACGACATCGTTCGGCGGGCTGTATCAGATGCTGGTCATTACGGTCTAGGAACGCCGCAATGGATTGCATTCCTCACCAACCGGGAAGTTGACGCAAATGCAGGTCATACAAGCCGATGTCGTGATAGTGGGCGGGGGTGGTGCCGGACTGCGTGCCGCAATCGCCGCCGCAGAGCGTGATCCGTCGCTGCGCATCGCGCTGGTCTCCAAGGTGGTCCCGATGCGCAGCCACACCGTTGCCGCCGAAGGCGGCGCAGCCGGCGTGGTGCGCGGTGACGACTCGCTTGAAAATCATTTCGACGACACGGTCTCGGGCGGTGACTGGCTGTGCGAGCAGGATGTCGTGGACTATTTTGTTGCGCATTGCACCGATGAACTCGTTCAGCTCGAGCGATGGGGCTGTCCCTGGAGCCGCAAGGAGGACGGGCATATCAACGTTCGCTTTTTCGGCGGCATGAAGGTGCAGCGAACATGGTTCGCTGCAGACAAGAGCGGCTTTCACATCCTGCACACCCTGTTCCAGACCTCACTGCGATTACCGTCGATCAGTCGCTACGACGAATTCTTTTGCGCCGACCTGATGGTTGAGGATGGCAAGGTTCGCGGCGTGCTGGCAATTGAAATCACGACCGGTGAATTCTTCCTGTTCGAAGCACCGGCCGTGGTGATGGCCACCGGCGGCGCAGGCCGCATCTACCGGCAGAACACCAATGCCGGCATCGTGACCGGTGAAGGCATGGGCATGGCCTACCGGCACGGTGTTGCCCTGCGCGACATGGAATTCATGCAGTGGCATCCGACCGCTCTCCCCGGAACTGGCATCCTGATCACCGAGGGCTGCCGCGGAGAAGGCGGCATCCTCGTCAACAAGGATGGTTACCGTTACCTGCAGGATTACGGCCTCGGCCCGCTCGATCCCTGGCCGCGGCCGAAGGCCATGGAACTGGGGCCGCGCGACCGCTTGTCGCAAGCCTTCTGGCATGAACAGCAGAAGGGACGCACGATCGATACGCCGAAGGGCCAGGTCGTGCATCTCGATCTGCGCCATCTCGGCCGGAAGAAGATCCTTGAGCGACTGCCCTTGATCACGGAAGTGGCGAAGACCTTCATGGGTGTTGACCCGGTGGTCTCCCCCATTCCGGTTTGTCCGGCAGTCCATTACACGATGGGCGGCATCCAGACCAACGTGCGCTGCGAGACATCCCTGTCTGGTCTGTACGCCGCTGGCGAGTGTTCCAGCGTCGGCATCCATGGCGCCAATCGCCTCGGTTCAAATTCACTGGTGGAGATCATCGTTTTCGGTCGGGTAGCCGGCGACTCCGCCGCGCAGCACGCGAGGACGGTGACGGCATCCCATGGCGACTCGATTCGCCGGCAGGCGGAAGCCTCCGCGCAGCACCTGTTATCACTGCTCGGGCAGGAGACCGGCGAGCGCGTGGCCACACTGCGCGACGCCATGCGTGACAGCATGGAGAGCGGCGTGGGCATCTACCGCAAACAGGACGCCATGCAGGCCACCTGCGAAACGCTGGCGGAATTGCGTACCCGCTACCGGGGCGGGGTCAGGCTTGATGATCGCAACCGCGCATTCAACACCGAATGGCTGACCGCCATCGAACTCGGCTACATGCTCGAAGTGGCCGAAGCGCTGGCGCATTCCGCGCTGCAACGCAGGGAATCGCGTGGCGCGCACTTCCGGCTGGACGGCTACGAGGAGCGGGATGACGAGCGCTTCCTCGCGCACTCGATCGCACATTTCCGTGGTGACGGCCCGCCGCTGATCGACTACGCGCCGGTCACCATCACCCGATCAGCGCCACGGACGCGTACCTACGGCGGCGCCGGCAAGAAGGCGGAGATGACCTGATGACGACGACCAGAATCATTGAAATCGAATGCCAGCGCTTCAACCCGCAGACGGATTCCGAGCCACATTTCCAGAGCTATCAGGTGCCGTTCAGCGAAGAAATGTCGGTCCTGCAGGGACTGCAGTACATCAAGGATCATCTGGATGGCAGCCTCACCTTCCGCTGGTCCTGCCGTATGGCGATCTGCGGCAGCTGCGGCAGCATGGTGAACGGCGTGCCGCAGTTGTCCTGCCATACCTTCCTGCGCGATTACTTTCCGGACAAGGTGCGGATCGAACCGCTCAACCATTTTCCGGTCTTGCGCGACCTGGCCATCGACCAGACGGATTTCCTCGCCAAGCTGGAATCGGTCAAGCCCTACCTGATTCCGGACACAGAGAAAACACCGGCGCAGGGCACCTATCTTCAAACGCCGCAGCAGATGGACGAGTATTACCAGTATTCCGAATGCATCAACTGCCTGCTGTGCTACGCCGCCTGCCCGCAGTACGGGCTCAACAAGGAATTCACCGGTCCGGCAGCCCTTGCACTGCTGCACCGTTACAACGCCGACTCGCGCGATGCCGGCTCGGCCGAACGCATGGAAGTCATCAATGGCGAGAACGGTGTCTGGGGCTGCACCCTGGTCAGCTACTGCTCCGAGGTCTGCCCCAAGGGCGTTGACCCTGCACGCGCCATAAACCAGAACAAGATCAACAGCACCAAGGATTATTTCCTGCGCTTCCTGCAGCCACGGGGAGGGAAATGAGCATGCCCGCACCGAACTTGCTGAACCGCTACACCCGTCCGATGGAAGGCTGGTGGCGCAGGAACCCGTTTTACCTCTGGTACATGCTGCGAGAAGCCAGTTGCGTTTTCATCATCGCCTATGCGCTGGTACTGCTGTGCGGCTTGTATCGGCTCTCGCAGGGCGAAGCAGCGTTCAATGGCTGGCTGGCAGCGCTGGCCACTCCGCGGTCAATCGCCTTCCATGGCATCACCGCCATGATGGTGCTGTACCACGCATGGACCTGGTTCAAGGTGATGCCCAAGACCCTGCCATTCATCCACATTGGAGGAAAGCGCATGCCTGATGCCGCGATCGTCACCTCGGGCCTGGCAGCCGCAGTGGTCCTGTCGGCGTTGCTGTTCGTTCTGGTGTGGAGCGGCAGATCATGATCAGGCGATCCAACAAGCCGGTATTCTGGTCCCTCTTCGGCGCTGGCGGCATGGTATCGGCGCTGATCGGCCCGATGCTGGTTTTTGTCACCGGGATTGCGGTACCGCTGGGATTCCTGCTGCCGCACGACGCATTGCGCTACGAGCGCATGCTTGCCCTTGCGCACAATCCTGCGGGCAAGCTGGCGCTAGCGGTGGTCATTTCACTTTTTCTGTTTCACGGTTGCCACCGCTTTTATCATTGTCTGCACGATTTCGGCATCCACGTCACAGCCGGGATGAAGGCCGCGTGCCATGGGTTCGCTGCGGCCGGCACGGCACTGGCTGTCTACCTGCTGTTGGTGATCGGCTTCTGACCGCCTGACCACCCGCCGCGTCACATGCTGGCGTGTGCCGCTGCAGGTTCGCTGGCATCACCGGCCATGGGCCGCGCACCCTGCTGCTCCATGACCGACTGCAGCACCTCGTAGTAGTGCCAGCCGTTGATCCGCGTCCTGCCCAGGATGATGGTGGGGGTCTGGGTGATGCCCAGGTCACGGGCCTGGGTAACCGCATCGAATGCACGTTGCGCATAGAGGCGGTCTTCCAGCGCCACCTTCATGTCCTCGGGATCAATACCCACCCGTTCGGCGGCCGCCATCAGCGTTTCGAGTTCGCCAATGTCCCCGCCTTCGGTCCACATCAGGTCATAAACTGCGGTCTTGTAGGCAAAATCCAGCCCCCGGGCACGGGCAAATTCAAGCGCCTCAAAGGCACGAAAACTGTATTGCCGCCGTGCCGGAAAGCGGATTTTCGGATACTGGTCCGGGGCCATCTCCTTGATCCAGGCATGCAGGCGTTCGCGGCGGGCGCCACTCTCTGCATTGTCCTCGCGGGCCGCACCTTCGGGCGGGGTCTCGGGATGCAGCAGGTGCGGACGCCAGAGGGGCTGGACGTTGTATTCACGTGCCAGGCGATCGATCTGGTCCACGGCAAGATAACTGTAGGGACAGACGAAATCGGCAAACACCACGACGCGAACAGGTTCTGCGGTTTCCTGGATGGCGCTCATGCCCTTCTCCTCGCTGAATGGGCCGGCGGCGCCGGTCCTGGATGACTCGCACTGCGTACTATATCGCCCTCGCCATGGCCTCGGCGGCCTCGGCCGCCAGCACTCCGCTGGTAATGCCACCCTCGAGCGCGTCCCGGTCAAAAGTCAGAAATGCCACGCTCGCACCACGTGATCCGGTCACCAGCGGCGCGGCGGCAGCCTGGCTGCGGCAATAGCGGAATCCGGGCGGGCCGATTTCCCGCCCGTCGATGATAACGGAACCTTCAAGCACCACTTCGTAGCGGCCAAACTCGGGAGCAGGCATGCCCAGTGCCGCTTGTGCAGGCGCCCGGACGACCACGGCGGCGGGGCCATAGTCCGGGGGCATCAACAGCTTGTACATCGAGTGGTCGGCGCCGGGCATGGGCCGCCACTCGGCCTCGCCCGCCAAGGAAGCAAAAATCCGTCCGCGCAGATTGATCTGGCGCCGCGCATCGAGATTGGCCATGGAGATGATGCCGCCCGCCTTTGGATGCAGCACCAGCATCTCGTGCCCGCCTGCAACGGCAAACGGACCATAGGGCATGTTGTGGTCCGTGTAATGGATGGAAAGCGCCTCCAGATGCTTGACCCCGCGCGGAAAGTCCATGGTGCCGTTCAGTAGCAACTGGAATTGTGCTGTGAGATGCATGTGCGCATAGACCGAAGGACAATCATCAAAGCGAAACCGCAGCGCTTCTGGTCCGCCATCCTCACCGGACAGCAGTACCTGGCAGGCGAATGCCACACCCTCGGAGGCACTGCGCTTCCAGGGCGAGTTGGCGGCATCGACGATGTAGCAGTCCTGCATGGAATGCGCGGTCCGATTTGAGAATTAAGAACCATTCTATGCACCATGGCCCCGGTTTGCAAAACAGCCCCCAAAGGCCGGCAGGGCGCGGATTCAAACCTGCCTATAATTGCCCGGCCACGGCCGAAAAAGGCCGGTGGAACGCAATGCACATAAAAAAGAGGCGCCAGGCCTGCAACCCAGTCGCGGCGCGGTCCAACAGCGAGGAGAACGACATGGCAGCAGGAAAGTCCGCCGCGCGGAAGCCGGAGCTCATCACCGCCGATTTCTTCGTCCCCCACATTTCCTGTGTGAAAGCAAACGCCGGGCAACTTGTCGGCCTGCATGTGCGCCAACGCGTGCTCACCAGTCCGGCCAAAGCACTGAGCGGTCCGGGCAAGGGACGCGTGGTGCTCTTCGTGCATGGCGGAAACGTGCCGGTGGTGCCCGCCTTCGACCTTGACTACAAGGACTACAGCTGGATGGCCCATCTCGCGAGGGCCGGCTTCAACGTCTACGGCATGGACCTGAGCGGCTACGGCGCCTCTCCCCGTCCCATGATGGATGACCCCGCCAATGTCGACGCGGAAGGCCAGCCGCTGCTGATACCGAAGCAGTTGAAGCGACGGACCGCGCCGAATTATCCGTTTGAGTCGCACACGATCCGCAGCGACTGGGCCGAAATCGATGCTGTCGTCGATTACCTCCGCCTTGTGAACGGTGTGAAGAAGGTGTCACTGGTGGGCTGGTCGGCAGGCGGGCCGCGCGTCGGCGGCTACATCTCGCAGCATCCGGACAAGGCCGATCGCGTGGTGCTGTTCGCCCCCTCGGAGCCCGATCCGAAGCTCAGGGACATTCCCGCCAACCCCGGACGCGGCGCACCCACCAAGATCCAGTCACGCCAGGACCTGGAAAAGAACCGCTGGGATCCCAATATCGGGCGCCCAGGGCAGGTCGCCCCTGGCATACGCGATGTGATCTGGAAGCAGATATCAGCGTGGGATCCGATTGGCGCGAACTGGGGACCGCCCGGTCGGGGTGGTGTCATGCGCAGCCCCAACCGCACCCGCTCGGGCTGGACGCCGGAAATGGCAAGCAAGGTCAAGGCGCCTGTACTCATCATCGCAGGCACACTGGATCGCCCCGAGGCGCGCCTGCGCGCCTATGGACATCTCACCGTCCGCGACAAGGCCTGCCTGCTCGTGGAGTCGGCCTCGCATTTCATGAACTGGGAAAAGCAGCGCCACGTGCTGCATGCCGCCTCGCTGGAGTGGCTGGCGCACAGCCGCATCAACGGCCGGCGCAGCGGCAGGTTCAAGGCGGACTGGAACGGCCGCTATTCGCCGCTGAAGGACTGACTGACCGGCGGCGGCCTGTGCGGGTGGTCAGCTGGCGTCAGGCCAGGTGGCCATCACCAGGCGGGAAAGGATGGCGCCCGCCGCACCGCGCAGGCTCAGGTTCGCGAGGCCCGACAGCCGCGTCGGCTCCGGATTGATTTCGATGACCTGGGCACCGCCGTGCATCGCCAGTTCCGGCAGTTGCGCCGCGGGATTGACGACCGACGACGTTCCGATCGAGAAGAACAGCTCGCAGTTTGAGGACGCATCCACTGCCGCGGTCATGACCCGCTCCGGCAATGCCTCACCGAACCAGACCACGTCGGGCCGCAAGGGCGCACCGCAGCTTGCGCACAGCGGCGGACGCTCTTCATCACCATCAACCGGCGACATGACAACGCCCTCCTCCAGGCACTTGTTGCGCATGATGCTGCCGTGGAGTTCAACAATGTTTTTGCTGCCGGCCCGGGCATGCAATCCGTCGACATTCTGCGTGATCAGCGTGAAGTCGGGAATCTTCCGCTCCATCCGGACCAGCGCCAGATGCCCGGCATTGGGCCCGGCTGCGGCAATGGTGCGGCGACGCCATTCGTACCAGTCCCAGACGAGCTTCGGATCGCGCCTGAAGGCCGCCTCATTGGCCAGGTCCTCGGGACGAAAGCGTGACCACAGACCGGACTGCGGATCGCGAAAAGTCGGCACACCGCTCTCTGCGGAGATGCCGGCACCAGTCAGGACGGTGACGAGGCGCGCCGCACGAAGCGCGTGAACCAGTTCCTGTGGAAAGTCGGCAGACATTCAGAATTCGATAATAATTATTGTGTTAATTCGCTTGCACAAATGAAATTTAAACGAAATTGATCATAATTTTTCCTGAAAATCCAGGCATCGACCTACTGCAGTTGCCGCAGTCGCTGATCGACATAGGCAAGCAGGTCGCCTCCCAGGTTGCCAGAGGTACGGGCTCGGCGGAAAGCCTCGGCCGCCTCCTTCTTGTGTCCTGAAGCTTCCTGCGAAATCCCCAGCCCCACCCACCACATGCCCGATTGCGGCGAGAGGCGCAGCGCCATCTGATACTCCTCGATGGCATCCTTGTGGTTGCCCAGCCGCTGCTGCAGGGCGGCGATAAATGCGTGGTAATCGGCGTTGCCGCCTGCCGCCGGCGTGTACTTGCGCAGCAGCGTCAGCGCGCCGGCAACATCCTGCCGGTCCACCAGGATGCGCGCGGCCAGCATTGCAAATCCGGTATTGGTTGGATCAAGGTCCAGGCCACGCTGCAGCAGGACCACTGCTTCGTCAAGACGCCGTTGCTCGACCAGCAGCGCCACCAGTGTCTGGCGCGCGGCATCGTAGCTGGCATCGGCCGCAAGCGCTGCACGCAAACCTTCCATTCCCTCGGACATGCGCCCCTGGTTGACGAGGCCGACCGCGCGGCGATATTCCGATTCGGCTCGCTCACGAGTCGTGGCCGACACGCGTTTGTCGATGCGTCCTTCAGTCGACGCAGTTGCGACACCTGGAACAACCGGCGCCACGCGTGCCATTGCCTGCGCCGTTGCTGGCGTTCTTGCCGGCGCCTTTGCCGAGTCTTCCGCCATCACAGTTGCTACGGATTTGGCTGCTGATGGGGCCGCCGGGCCGGGAATGGCTGCAGGCGTCCTGGCAGGCGCCGCAGCCTGAACGGCAGCTCTTGGTGCACGCATGGTGATCGGAGTCCTGATTTCCGTTGCCAGTTTCAGCATGTCGAGCTTGGGCGGCGGCGCTGGCGCAGCCGCGACGGGGGGCCGGGTAACCTCTGCTGGGGCGGGGGCCGGGACCTGTACGGGCATGGATTCCACGACAGGCGATGACGGTGGCTGCACATTTTCAGCCTGCGAGCCACTGGCAGCCGGTGGCCCGGACGATTCCGGTGGCAACGACGCAACGGACGGTGCCGCCACCCTGGACGGCGTACGCAATGCCAGTTCATTGACGACCGGGCGCGGAGTCAACTGCCACATCACCCAAGCCAGCCAGGCAATCGCCAGCAGCATCACTCCCGCCATCGCCCACCAGAACAATTCCGAACCGACGCGCGCCGCCTTTACCGGCCTCAGGTTTGATGCCAGCGTGGATGCCAGCGGACTGGTGCTTGCCTGCCCTGCCTGCGGGGCATGGCGCTTGTCCAGGTCCTGAAGCATCTTGTTGATGAGGCTCATCGGATCAGTACCCAGCCGGCGCTGGAGAAGGCGACGCAAGCCAGCACCAGCCAGACCCATGTCTGCCGCCAGCCAAAAGATGCCGGCGTATCGCGTATCGCCGACCTTGCCTGCGCCCAACCCACTTTGCGCACGCCCTCGCCATAGGCCAGCATCAGCGCCTTGTTCGCAAGGATATTGATGAGCCGCGGCACGCCGCCGCTGGCCCGGAAAATGGCCCATACCGCGGCCTTGCTGAATACCGGCTCACTGCTGTAACCGGCGACTGCCAGGCGATGCGCCAGGTAATGTCCGACTTCCGCGCGGGTCAGCTTGCCGAGGTGGTGCTGGAAGGTGATGCGCTGGCGCAACTGGCGGATCGAATCATGCGCGAGCTTTTCGTCAAGCTCGGGCTGCCCGAACAGGATCACCTGCAGCAGCTTGCGCTTTTCAGTTTCAAGATTCGTGAGCAGGCGCAGTGTTTCCAGTGTTTCAATGGGCATGGCCTGACATTCGTCAAGGCAGACAATCACCCGTTTTTTCTTTCGCGCAAAATCCAGCAATGAATGGTTGATCGCCTTGATCAGCGAATGCTGGTCGAGGTCCCCTGCCACCTTGACATCCAGTTCGTCCGACAACGCCAGCAGCAGCGTGCGCGGCTCCAGGTTGGGGTTCGGGATATAGGCGCTGACCCAGTTGTCATCCAGCGTGGAGAGCAGCTTGCGACACAGCAGCGTCTTGCCGGTGCCGACATCGCCGGTCATCTTGATGAAACCTTCGCCGTTTGCCAGCGCCACCAGCAGCGTGTTGAGCCCCTCCTGGATGCTGATGCATCCATAGAAGAAACTCGTGTCCGGGGTGATCCCGAACGGCGGCTCACGCAGCCCGAAGTGGCGGAGGTAGATCACCGGACGGAGCCCTGGGCCGCTGATGCAGCACCATAGGACTGGAGTCGGTCGCGTGTTTCCTGGAGGTTCTGGTCCCAGTCGCGATCGCTCTGGATCACCGTGGGCTTGATCAGAATCACCAGCTCCTTCTTGATTGCGGAGCGCACGCGGTTGCCGAACGCAGCACCGACACCCGGGGCATCCTGCGCACCGGGAATGCCGGATTTGCCCGCCTCGAAGCTGATCTGCATCAGCCCGCCCAGCGCGATGATGTTTCCGTCCTGGACCCGCACCATGGTGTCCGTCTCATTGATCGTCGTCTTGGCGATGGTGAGCTCCTGCTGGCCGAGGCCGGCGCCGAAATTGAACGATAACGTCCCGTTGTCCACCCTGCTCACCAGCGGATGGATATGCAGAAGAATGTTTCCCTCGTCATCGACCTGGGGAGTGATGTCAAGCGAGACGCCGGAGAAATAGGAAGAGAGCGTTGGCGTGAAGCTGACGCCGGTCTGTGCACCGGTTGTTGCATTCACAACCGGAGTGGCCTGGACCTGGCTGACATAGTTCTGGTCGAGGCCGACCTTGAGCACGGCCTTCTGGTTGTTGAGCGTTGCCACGCGCGGACTGGACAACACCTGGATATTGCCCTGCGACTCGAGGAACGTGAGCAACAGGGAAAAATCCTGCGCCTGAAACGCGAGCCCCATCGCCGCCGATCCGGCAGAGCCCGCCGCAGCAGTCAATGCCGCCGCAGGCGAAAAGGTTGACGCCGGCGTCGAACTGCCAGCCCTCACACCCAGGCCCAATGATCCGGACGATGCTCCCAGTCCCGGCACGTTCCGTGCCGATGCAAGGGCCGCCCAGTTCACCCCGGACTGGGTTCCTTCGCTGAGCGTCACTTCGACGATCTTCGCCTCCAGTACGACCTGGCGCTCCACCGCGATGCGCATGGCCTTGAGGTAGGACTCCACTGCACGCAATTCGTCAGGCATGGCGCGCACAAGCACTACACCACTCTGGGAATTGACAATCACGTTCCGACCATCGACGGTACCGATCAAGGCCCGCAGAGAAGTGGTCAGGTCCGCCCAGAAATCGCTCTGTGTCCTCATGGAAACCGACGATGCCCCGGTCCCTGCAACCCCTCCCGGCTGTCCCGGAACATTGGTCGCTCCGACATTGGTCTGGGCCGCTGTCTGACCGGTATTCGTCGCAGTACTGTTGTTCCCGGAACTGACGGACATGTTGCTGGTGCCACTTCGCGTGCCAACCAGATAATTCACCTGGAACATCCGGGTCTGCATTCCGGCGGCCTGTACATACACACGAGTCCCGTCGATCCGGTATTCATAGCCGTAGACCTCGCGGATGGCTTCCAGCGCCTCACGCACGGTCACATCCTTGAGCGTCACTGACACCATTCCGGACACTGCAGGATGCACCACCATGCTGTAGCGCGTTCCTGACACGATGGAAAGGAACACCTGCTGGGCCGGTGCATTGTTGACCACCAGGTCAAACCGAGGCTCGACCGGAACCAGCGGCTGTGCGTCCAACTCCGCACGCAACGGCGGCAGCAAGGCCTCATTGACCGCAGCCGATTGCTGCGGCGGCTGCACGTCCCGCTTTGCCTCCATCTCCTGAATGATGCGTGGGCTCACGCGATCGGAAACAGGTGGCGGCGCTGCACATGCCGTCATTAGCACAGACAACACCAGCAATGACTTCTTCATTTGGTTATCCCCCGCGGCTGGCGCGGCGTCAGCACTGCCTTGGTGTCCGACTGGACACCGGTTCGCTTCTCGATATTGCCATAGAGCCTGATTTTCTCGATCAGTCCGCCATTACGCGTCGTGACCTCGGAATCGGTAATTCCGACGACGGTTGCATCCCCCAGCTTGCCACCCAATTTGCTGGTCTGTCCATTGGCCGTTACCTCCTTGCGACTGGATGACAGAATGATGACCTGCCCACCACCGGCTGCCGGCACTGCAACGGCAGCCGCATTTCCCGTGGGCATCAGAAACTCCGCCGGCGGGCGCGTCGGATCAATCAATCCCTGTGCAGCAGCAAGCGTGCCGGTCACCGCGAGCAAAAGCACAGCGCAAAGAATACGGGCGGTCAAAGCGCCAGCCATGTCTTGTCCGGACTGAAGGTGAACAGGGAGATTTTCAATGTGGTGACCGGGTAGGCCGCACTGAGATCCACCCCACCCCAGAATACTTTGGCAGGCAGATGCTCCAGGTCGGCCAGGTAAGAGACCAGATCCAGATAACCTCCGGACAAGGTCAGTTCGATGCCATGCCGGTACATTTGCCCGGCACCCTGTCCTTGCGCATTGCCGATGCTCTCCGGCGGCAAGGTCACCAACGCCGCGAGTTGAAGATGATGGTTGCGACGCAGTACCTCGCCCAGCAGCTCCGCCATGCGGTCCGGCGGAACAAGTTGCTTGCGGCGTTCGCTGATACTCCTGTCCAGTTCGGCAAGCTGACCGCGCAAGGCGGAAAGCCTTGCAGAGGACTCATTGCCCGAACCGGCGACCTTTGCACGCGCCAGCGCCTCCAGTTGCACGTTCCAGGACCTCATCTCTTCCTGTTGCGACTCGATCCGGCGCAGCTTGTCCGCACGCTCCGTCAATCGCGATGAAATAAAGGTATTGAAGCACCAGCCCACCAGAATGGCGGCGGCAGCCAGAAAAATCAGGGCACGCTCGCGCAGGCTCATCGCATCGACGCGATCGAGATAAGCACGCAATACGGCCGGCATGACCATACTCAATTGACCTTGCTCTGCTGCGGCTGCGGTTCAGCGGGCAGCGGCGCGTTGACGGCATTGACGGGCTCGGCTGATGAAACCAGTGAAAACTCGACAAAGGACGACACCGGCTTGCCCGTGCCCGCCGCCAATTCACGTCTCGACAATTCCAGGCGCTCGAAAGGCCGCCCCTTCAGGACGGGCTCAAGCCCCAGCAACTGTATGTATTCCGGAAGCAATTCAGCACTCGTGGCGCGCCCCTTGACCGTCATCTGGCCACCACCCGCATCAACATGAATGCCGGTCAACCAGACTCCGCTCAGCGGCCGCCTTGCGAACGCAGAGAGAAATGCCGAATATCCCGCGCTCGCCTCCGCACTGCCCGCCCGCAGCTCTGCGAGCATGGCCTGCCGTGCTGCAATGTTCTTTTCGAGTTCCTTGGATTCGGCATCGACCGCCTGCGCCGCCGCATCGGGTGACAGTTCCGCCGAAAGCTTGTTGAAACGCTCCTGCTGCTGCGTATGCGTACGAGCCGTTTCTTCCGCTCGGAGCGCCAAAGAAGTACGTTGAACTTCTATGTAGGCATAGAAGATCCCGAGCCCCAGCACCAGCAACACGCCAAACCATCACCACCGCGCGGAACGGCATCGCCGGCGGGACCCAGCCGAAAAAGGACAAACACTGAAAGCATCACCCCCGCAAATACGATGACTCGCAGTCGCGTTGACTTGTGCATGGCTTCAGCCCTGGACGCGAACCATATTGAGGCCAGGAGAATAATTGCCAGATACACCCAAGCCCCGCGTGAGCCGGCATACGCCATCGCCACCGCCATGGGAATCGCCAGCAAAAATCCCGTCACAATGCCGATCCGTCGCAAGGCAATCAGAAAGCCGACTGACGCAATACCGCAGGCAACATAGTTTGCAAAAAGATTGCGTTGCGCCAGCACCCCGTACATTCCGGCCAGCGGCGCTCCTTCCACAAGGCGCCCAAAGATTGTCTCGATCTGAAAGAACTGCATGTATCCCGTAATGGCCACCAGCCAGCCACCAGCCGCAATGAATCCGGCCAGCACGCAACTCGCGCGCTCCAGACCAAAGCGTTCACGCAGTCCGGCTCCAGACCATACGAGAATCGCTGCCCAAAGTGCATACATGACACCAAGTACGCTGCGCTGGGGATAGGCAACCAACCCAATCGATATCTGGAAAAACAGTACGACGCACAACCCGAACAATGACAACGACAGCCAAGGCAGCAGCGGCGGGTCATCACCCATCCTCAACAATACGGATGCAACCACAAGCAAGCCAATAAGAAATGCCATCCACTCGCCATAAAACGTCAATAGCGGATAGTCATGATATGGAAAGATGAATGGCAAGAAAACGGCCAGCCCGGCAAGCACCAAACTCGGAGATGCAAGATGCCAACGTCTTCTTATTTCCAACAATCCCGATGACATATGCCGTTGCACCAAATTCCACGCAAAGATTTGAGTATAACGAGCCTTGCCAAGGGTAGCGGCAATTTGATCACCAAAGGCGAGCACTCTTGTCATCAAAGGGACGGTGTACAGGTATGATATGGATCACTGCACTGCCAAATTCCTGAACACGACGGCCGAATGAACTACTGTGATAACTGCGGCGCCAAAGTCGCCATCCGAATCCCCGCCGGAGACGATAAGCCACGCCACGTATGCGACAACTGCGGCACCATCCATTACCGCAATCCGCTCATGGTGATCGGGTCGATCCCCGAGTGGGAGGACAAGATACTGCTCTGCAAGCGCGCCATCGAGCCCCGGCTGGGCAAATGGACCCTGCCTGCAGGTTTCATGGAGCTTGGAGAATCGACCGCAGAGGCAGCTTCTCGCGAAACGCTGGAAGAGGCCAACGCCCGCATTGAAATCACCGGAATCTACACGCTGCTGTCAGTACCGCATGTCAATCAGGTGCACATCTTCTACCGCGCAAGATTGCTGGACCTCGATTTCGGTCCGGGCACCGAAAGCCTTGAGGTCGCGCTGTTCCGTGAGGACGAGATTCCCTGGGAAGAAATCGCGTTCCGCACCATTACGACGACCCTGCGACATTACTACGCCGACCGCAAGGCGCGTGACTTCCAGGTGCACACCGGCGACATCCTTCCGCAGTCGAAATCAGTCCGGAGCAGCTGATTCGGGCCACGCAACTCACCTTTCCGGAGTGGCGGTGATGCGGTGAATGGACAAATCGGCGCCATTCAACTCCTGTTCCGGATCCAGCCGTATCCCGAATATCAGCTTGATCGTACCGTAGACCAAAAGGCCACCGGAGAATCCGACTGCCACCCCGAGACCCGTTCCGGCAAGTTGGGCCATGAATGATACCCCGCCCATTCCTCCCAGAGCCTTTGAGCCGAAAATGCCGGCGGCAATGCCTCCCCAGGCACCGCACAGTCCGTGCAACGGCCAGACTCCCAGCACGTCGTCGATACGCCAGCGGTTTTGTGTCAGGGTAAACATGAATACGAAGATCAGCCCCGCCGCAGCGCCAACCACCAGCGCCCCAACCGGATGCATGACATCGGAGCCCGCACACACCGCCACCAGGCCTGCAAGCGGTCCGTTGTGGACAAAGCCCGGATCGTTGCGCCCTGCGATCAATGCGGCCAGAGTCCCGCCAACCATTGCCATCAGCGAATTCACTGCCACCAGGCCACTGACCTTGTCCAGCGTCTGCGCAGACATCACGTTGAAGCCGAACCAGCCCACCGCCAGCACCCAGGCACCCAACGCCAGAAACGGGATGTTCGAGGGCGGATGAGCCACCATGGGCTTGCCATCCTTGGCATAGCGACCGCTGCGGGCACCAAGCAGCAATACTGCGCCAAGCCCTATCCATCCACCGACCGCATGGACCACGACCGACCCCGCAAAGTCGTGGAATTCAGATCCAAAGGCCGACTTGATCCACGACTGCACGCCATATCGCTGGTTCCAGGCAATGCCTTCGAAGAAGGGATATACCAGCGCCACGATGCAGAAAGAGGCCAGAAGCTGGGACCAGAATCGCGCGCGCTCGGCAATGCCCCCGGAGACAATGGCCGGCACTGCGGCCGCGAATGTCAGCAGGAAGAAAAACTTGACCAGTTCGTAGCCATTGCGCTGTGCCAGCGTTTCCGCATCCACAAGAAAGCCGCCGCCGTAGGCGATGGCATAGCCGATGAAAAAATAGGCCAGGGTCGAAACTGCAAAATCAGTCAGTATTTTCACCAGCGCATTGACCTGATTCTTGGATCGTACCGTTCCCAATTCAAGGAAAGCGAACCCGGAATGCATGGCCAGCACAAGGATTGCCCCCAGCAGCAGGAATAGCGTGTCTGCGCCAGTCTTGAGATTTTCCATTGCCCCTCCACTAATCATTTATTATTGACAGTCATATTCCGACCGTTCCGGGTAGCATTATGCAATGTTGTATGCGAGCTTGCGTACTAGATATTGAATGGCTTGCACGGTTCGACATGACCGGGCGATGCCGTACACTGGCTCAAAATGATTCCATGGCTACGTCAAGACCTGACCTTTCCGCCCCTTGCGACAGCGCTGGTTGAGCCCAGCGGGTTGCTGGCGGCGGGCGGTGACTTGTCTCCCGGCCGACTCCTTGCCGCCTACCGGCTGGGCATATTCCCATGGTATTCGGAAGGAGACCCCATCCTCTGGTGGAGCCCGGACCCGCGCATGGTGCTATTCCCATCAGAGTTCAGGATCAACCGCTCCCTGGCTAAGACGCTCAGGAATCGCCACTACGCCATTTATTTCGACACCGCCTTTGAAGCAGTCATGGAGGCCTGCGCAGCCCCTCGATCCAGCCAGCCCGGAACCTGGATTTCCACCGAAATGAAGGCGGCCTACTGCCGCCTTCATGAACTGGGCCATGCCCATTCAGTCGAGACCTGGATCGACGGAACACTTGCCGGCGGCCTGTATGGCGTCGCCCTAGGGCGAGCGTTCTTTGGAGAATCGATGTTTTCACGGGAACGGGATGCCTCCAAGGTCGCTCTCGCCGCGCTGGTTTCGCACCTTGACCGCGAAGGCTTTGGCATCATCGACTGTCAGATGCATACCAGCCATCTGGAATCCCTTGGCGCACGCCCCATCCCGAGGACGGCCTTTTCCAGGCTGCTCGGAGAATTGGTAGACTATCCACGGGATCTTGGCAGGTGGACTACTGCTTCATTCAGCCATTCACCGACTTAATTCGCGATGCGCCCATGTCCAAGCTGAACGATCTGCCGCATACCGTACTGCAGTTTTACGTGACTGCGCCGTATCCCTGCAGCTATCTTTCGGGTCGGCTGGCACGCTCTCAGGTTGCGACACCCAGCCATCTGATTGGCAGCGAGTTGTACGGTGACTTGGTGCGCGCCGGCTTTCGCCGATCCGGCATCTTCACCTATCGTCCCTACTGCGATCATTGCCAGGCCTGCGTCCCAGTACGCGTTCCAGTGGAGGCGTTCACTCCGAGCCGAAGCCAGCGCAGGGCTCTGCGCAGACACCAGGGCTTGGTGCCGACCTTGGCCAACCTGCGGTTTCGCGTTGAACACTACGCGCTCTATCTGCGCTATCAGGCAAGCCGCCACGCCGGCGGCGGTATGGATCAGGACAGCCGGGACCAGTATGCCCATTTTCTGCTGCAAAGCCGCGTCAATACGCGGCTGGCCGAGTTTCGCGAAGACAACCGCCTCCTGATGGTTTCCATTCTTGACCAATTGAACGATGGCCTTTCGTCCGTCTACACGTTCTTCGAACCAGACGTGCTCAATACCAGTTTCGGCACTTACAACATCATCTGGCAGATTGAGCAGTGTCGGGCACTGGGGCTGCCCTACCTTTATCTGGGCTACTGGATAAGGGACAGCCGGAAAATGGCCTACAAGGCAGGCTTCCGCCCGATTGAAGGCTTTGTCGACGGACAGTGGCGACAACTGACCGAAGCGGAGATCAAGGGCTTGGCGTGATTCAATTGCTACAATAGCGACATGCTTTATCGCGTTGTCCGCCCCCTGATGTTCCGGCTGGATCCGGAAACGGCACATTCCCTCACGCTCAGATCCCTGGCCATGCTGCAATCAGCGGGCATGGCCAAACTGCTGGCAGGCAGGATTGCGCACAAGCCCGTCCGAGTCATGGGACTGGACTTTCCCAATCCTGTGGGTCTTGCTGCCGGCCTCGACAAACATGCCGAATTCGTTGATGCGCTGGCATCGCTTGGCTTCGGTTTTCTCGAAGTCGGCGGTGTAACCCCACGACCCCAGCCCGGCAATGCCCGCCCGCGCGTATTCCGACTGCCCACCGCCGAAGCCATCATCAACCGGTTCGGATTCAACAGCGTCGGCGCAGAAAAATTTGCCAAGAATCTCCGCCTCGCACGTTTCAAGGGCATTCTTGGCGTCAATTTGGGCAAGAACAAGGACACGCCCATTTGCAATGCCGCCCAGGACTATGCGTATTCACTGGAGAAAATTTATCCGCTGGCCCACTTTGCCACCATCAATATTTCCTCCCCGAACACCGCAAACCTGCGCGACCTTCAGTCGGCCGACGAACTGGCGCCACTGCTAGCGACCCTGCACCGGGTGCGGGAAGACCTTGCCCAGCAGCACGGACGGCGGGTTGCACTAGCCGTGAAAATCGCCCCGGACATTGACGATGCTGGGATTGAAGCCATTGCCAGTGTGGCTGTTGAGCAGAAAATGGATGCAATCATCGCCACCAATACCACCCTGTCCCGTGAAGGCGTGCGCGGCATGAGGCATGCCGAAGAGCAGGGCGGGTTATCTGGGGCGCCGCTGCGCGAAGCCTCGACAGTGGTGATCCGCAAGCTCTCGCGTGCACTGGATGGAGCATTGCCGATCATCGGTGTTGGCGGCATTATGTCCGCTGAACATGCTCGCGAAAAACTCGATGCCGGCGCCAGTCTGCTCCAGCTTTACTGCGGACTCGTCTATCGCGGCCCCGGCGTGGTGGCCGACATCGTCAACGGCCTGTAAATGGCATCCATCGACCAGCCAAAGGTCGCGGACATTGATGCCCTCCTCCCGCAAACGCAGTGCACGAAATGCGGGTATCCGGGCTGCCGTCCATATGCCGAGGCCATTTCTTCCGGGACAGCGGACATCAATCAGTGCCCGCCGGGAGGGGAATCCGGGATTCGCGCGCTCGCCATCTTGCTTGGGCGGCCCTACATCCCCCTCAATCCGGCCAATGGCGTGGAGACACCGCGTCGCGTCGCGTTGATCGACGAGCAATCCTGCATTGGCTGCACGCTTTGCATTCAGGTCTGCCCGGTCGATGCCATCGTCGGGTCGGCAAAGTACATGCATACGGTGATCACCGACCATTGCACCGGATGCAACCTTTGTTTGCCCCCCTGCCCTGTCGACTGCATTACCATGGCTCCGATGGCCGATGGCGACACCCCTTGGACAGTCAGCCAGGCCGGCCTTGCACGCAAACACCACGAACGCCGAGAACAACGACTGCGCTCGGGCCGAGACATGCCAGACGGGCAATCGGGATACTCCGCATCTTCAAGCAGCTTCGACGCCGTGAAACAAACGCTGGCGATGGCTGCGATTGCCCGCGCCCGGGCAAAACGCCGGAAATCCGCACTCCGATGAATCCCGAAAAGAGACGGCGGATATTCGAGCGGCTGCGCTCGGCAAACCCCAAACCCGCCACCGAACTCGTTTACCGCACGCCTTTTGAGTTGCTGATTGCGGTCATGCTTTCTGCCCAAGCGACTGACAAGAGCGTCAACCTTGCCACCCATGGACTGTTCACACGCGCCAATGCGCCGCGAGGCATCCTGGAACTCGGCGAAACCCGGCTTATCTCGCACATCAAGACCATCGGGCTGTTTCGCACCAAGGCAAGGCACATCATCGAGACCTGCCGTATTCTCGTCGAAAAACATGGCAGCAGGGTCCCAGAATCGAGAGAAGCACTCGAAGCATTGCCAGGTGTCGGCAGAAAAACCGCAAATGTCATCCTGAATACGGCATTCGGGCATCCGACAATCGCCGTAGACACCCATATCTTCCGTGTGGCAAACCGGACCGGACTGGCACCAGGCAAGGATGTCCGCCAAGTTGAGGACAAACTGCTCAAATTCGTGCCCGAAGAGTATCGCCTGGATGCACACCACTGGCTGATCCTGCATGGCCGTTACGTGTGCAAGGCACGTGCGCCAGAATGCCCACAATGCAAAATCGGCGACCTGTGCGAATTCCGCGCAAAAACCAAGGCAGCGCGCTGATGTTCAATCCCAGCCGCGAGCAGGTTCGTCGGTTTTTTTCCGAAACATGGGATAAGTACCGGCTTGGCGCTCCGCTGGCCGGTGCTGAGCAACAGGCGCTGGACGCCATCCTGCTCCACCCCGAGTATCACGACCTGCTGACCCGCCCCGATGAATCGGTTCAGGCGGAGTACACGCCGGAAACAGGACAGATGAATCCATTCCTGCATCTGAGCTTGCACCTGGCCATTGAAGAGCAACTGGCGATTGACCAACCGGCCGGCATTCGTGCCGAATTCCAGCGCATTCTCCGCGAGGCGGAAGACCGTCACGAAGCGCTGCACAAGGTGCTGGAGTGCCTCGGCGAATCAATCTGGCAGGCTCAGCGCAACGGCGCACCGCTTGACGGCACATCCTACCTGGATTGTCTGCGACATCACTGACCAAAAAGTGTCAGGCACAAACAAGAACGGCGACCGAAGCCGCCGTTTGCAATGCCAACCCGCCGGCTCAGTGCTTGACGTACAAGGGCCCGGTTCTGGAAGAGAACCATGCCGTCACATCGTCAATGTCCTTGGCACTCAATGCCTGCGCCTGTCCACCCATGATGGCGTTCTTGCGGGCGCCGGACTTGTAGTCCTTCAATGCTTTGGCAAGGTAGTCGACATGCTGCCCCGCAAGTACCGGATACTCCGGTTGCAGCGGCTTGTCGCCATTTTCCCCATGACAAGCTCCACATACCGCCTTGGCCTTGGCCTGGCCCGCAGCAATGTCACCACCGGCAACTGCAGCAGCCGAATAGGCCGACGCCAATCCGCAAATCAGTATCGCGAAAAGCCCCCTCATTTGCCCGCCCCCCCGTAATAAGCCGCAAGGGCCGCCATGTCCTGATCCGAAAGCGACCTGGCAATCCCCGTCATGGAAGGATGGCTGCGTTCACCCGCACGGTAAGCCTGCAATGCCTTCACGATGTACGCAGGCGACTGTCCGGCAATCTTGGGCACGTGGTAGACCATCGGAAATGCCGTGTGGTAGTTCTCAAGCCCGTGGCAGCCAATGCACATCGAGATGTGCCCCCGGGTGGCCGGCGTCGGACTGGCCGGAGCTGCCGACTGCGCATGAGCTCCCCCGGCGAACAGTCCGATGGCGAGTACCGCGCCAATCTTTCCCATCACAATTCTCATTATGGAATCTCAATTAAAAGGTCACGGCGCGGAATCGCCTGACAAGCGCGCGATTTTAGCTGAAGCCCGCCAATCAGGTCAAAACCCTCGGCCAATGTAGAAGTCCGAAGTGCGCATTTGCGACCGGCTTACGGTACCTTGAACACATCGCTATAATGACGGCCTTCACTCCCTAAAGGCAAGGCTTCCGTCATGCGCTTCCAAGGCTCCTCCACCTATGTCGCCACTGATGATCTCATGCTCGCGGTCAACGCAGCCGTCACACTGGAACGCCCACTGCTGGTCAAGGGCGAGCCCGGAACCGGCAAGACAAAACTGGCTGAGGAAGTCGCCAGTGCGCTCGGCATGCCGCTTCTTGAATGGCACGTCAAATCGACCACAAAGGCGCAGCAGGGTCTCTATGAATATGATGCCGTGTCGCGCCTGCGCGACTCGCAGCTTGGAGACCAGCGCGTCAAGGACATCTCGAACTACATCGTCAAGGGAACGTTGTGGCAGGCATTCTCCTACGACAAGCCCGTGGTACTGCTGATTGACGAGGTCGACAAGGCGGACATCGAGTTCCCCAATGACCTGCTGCGGGAACTCGACCGCATGGAGTTCTTTGTTTATGAGACACGTGAATTGGTCAAAGCCAAGCACCGGCCCATCGTGTTCATCACCTCCAACAATGAAAAAGAGCTGCCCGATGCCTTCCTGCGCCGGTGCTTTTTCCATTACATCCGGTTCCCCGACAAGGAAACCATGGAAAAAATCGTCGAGGTCCACTACCCCGGCATCAAGCAGACGTTGTTGCGCGAGGCACTGCGCACGTTCTTCGAAGTCCGGGAAGTCCCCGGCCTGAAAAAGAAGCCATCGACATCGGAGTTGCTTGACTGGCTGAAGCTGCTGCTGGCCGAAGACATTCCTCCGGACGCGCTGCGCAGCCAGGACAACAAGAAAATCATCCCGCCGCTTCACGGCGCACTGCTCAAGAATGAGCAGGATGTCCATCTGTTTGAAAAGCTGGTGTTCATGACACGCCAGAGCCGCAACTAGTCCCCACCCTCCCAGGACAGCGCACGCACCATGCTCGCCGGTTTTTTCCTGAAGCTGAAGGAAGCCAAGATTCCGGTTTCCATCAAGGAATACCTCACATTGATGGAAGGGATGAAACAAGGCGTCATCTCGCCCTCGATCGAGGACTTCTACTACCTGTCACGCATGACGCTGGTGAAGGACGAGGCAAACTACGACAAGTTCGACAAGGCCTTCGGTGCGTTCTTCCATGGCGTAGAGACGCTGGTGGGCGCCCAGATTGACCTGCCGCTGGAATGGCTGCTCAAACAGGCGGAGTTGCACCTTTCCCCTGAAGAAAAAGCCGCCATTGAGGGCATGGGCGGCTGGGAAAAGCTCATGGAAACGCTCAAACAGCGCCTTGAAGAGCAGAAGGAGCGGCATCAGGGCGGCAATAAGATGATCGGCACGGCGGGAACATCGCCCTTTGGAGCCTTTGGCTACAACCCTGAGGGCGTACGCATCGGCCAGAAGAAGTCCCGCAACCGCAGTGCGGTGAAAGTCTGGGACCAGCGCGAGTATCGCAACCTCGACGACAAGATAGAACTGGGCACGCGCAACCTGAAAATTGCGCTGCGGCGCCTTCGTCGCTTTGCCAGGGAAGGCGCACCGGACGAACTGGACCTGGACGGCACCATCAACCGCACGGCCAAGAACGCCGGATATCTGGACATCGCCATGCGGCCCGAACGCCGCAACACTGTCAAAGTGCTGATGTTTCTGGACATCGGCGGCTCGATGGATGATCACATCAAGCTGTGCGAAGAACTGTTCTCGGCATCGAAAACCGAGTTCAAGCACCTGGAGTATTTCTACTTCCACAACTGCCTATACGACTACGTGTGGAAAGACAACAAGCGCCGGCGCGAAGAACGTACCCGCACCTGGGACATCCTGCACAAGTACAGCCACGACTACAAGATCATCTTTGTCGGCGATGCATCGATGAGCCCCTACGAAATCCTTGAACCCGGCGGTTCGGTCGAATACCACAACGATGAAGCCGGCAAGGTCTGGATGCAACGGATGCTGGATGTCTACCACAAGGCCATCTGGCTCAACCCGGAACCCGAGGAGGTCTGGTCCTATCGCCAGTCCACCCAGATCATCAAGGAAGTCATGGGAAATCGCATGTTTCCCACAACCATCGGCGGAATCGAGCGCGCCATGCGCGCATTGAACAAGTAGCCGGAGAAGACTGGTTCAATTCCCGGTCCGGGGCACAAGGAAACAGGTTTCGAATTCAGTCGCCGGCACCGGCCTGCCGCCGTAGTAGCCCTGATATTCGTCGCATCCCATGCTCCTCAGCGTGGCAAGCTGTTCGGCGGTTTCGACGCCCTCGGCGATAACCCGCAACCGCAGGCTGTGCCCCATCTCGACCACTGCCCTGACGATGGCCTGATCATCGGCACTGGTCGGCAATTCAGCGACAAAGGACTGGTCTATTTTCACTGCACTGATCTGAAAGCGGCGCAGGTAGTTGAGCGAGGAGTAGCCCATACCAAAATCGTCGATCATCACCGCCACGCCAAGTTCGCGGACCTGGCGCAGCACGGCAGCACTCTCCTCAACACCGCGGATCAGGGTCGTTTCGGTCATTTCGATTTCCAGCAATGCCGGTCTCACCTGATGGCGGACAAGCGCCTCCCGTATCACATCCGGCAGGCTGTCTGCGAACTGCCGCGCGGAGACATTGACCGCCACGGAAATGGCACTGCGGCCCTTCCACCGTCCAATCTGCGCGCACACCTCCTCAATCACCCACCGGCCCAATGGAACGATCAGTCCGGTTTCTTCGAGTACCTGGATAAATGTTTCCGGCGAGAGAAGTCCCCGTACAGGATGGTTCCAGCGCAGCAAGGCTTCCGCCCCCGAAAGCACACCAGTGTCGGTCGTGAATTTCGGCTGAAAGTAAACGACAAATTGTCCCTGCTCAAACGCCCGGCGGATGCTCATCTCCAGATTCAGCCGATCCACCGCCCGGGCATTCATTTCTGGCGCAAAGAAACGGTAGCAATTGCGGCCGCTTTCCTTTGCAAAATACATTGCTGTATCAGCATTGCGCATCAGCGTCGGCGCATCAGTCCCATCGTCAGGAAATACACTGATGCCGACGCTGGCCGTGGAATTCAGCATGCTGCCGCCGATGCTGAAATTGTCCGACATGCTGCTGATGATCTTCTGGGCGACCTGCCCTGCGTCCTCCGCATGTTTCAAACCTTCCAGCACCACAACAAATTCATCCCCGCCGATGCGGGCCAGCGTATCCCCGCGACGCAGCGTCGCTTCAATCCTTGCCGCAACCTCTCCCAGCAGCATGTCGCCAACATCATGGCCAAGCGAGTCATTGATCTGCTTGAACCGGTCCAGGTCGATGAACATGATGGCCAGCAATTCACCCTGCCGTTTTGCGTTCACCAGCCCCTGCTGCAACCTGTCGCCCAGCAGCAAGCGGTTCGGCAGACCGGTCAAGGCATCCCGCGTGGCCAGTTCTTCAATGCGGCGCGCGCTGCGTTTGCGTTCGGTAATGTCGACAATTGAGGACAGGATGTAATGCTCTCCACCGAAATCGATCACCTCTGCCGACAGCAACACGTCCGCCTTCTCGCCTGAGCGGAGGTAGAACTGCGCCTCCCGGTCGCGCACGGACGTGCCGGCGGCAAGCAACTGGATGACATGCTCACGCTCTGACGGGTCAACCCAGATATCCAACAGCCCCAGGTTGGTGCCGATGATTTCATCGCGCGACCAGCCAAACAACCGTTCCCAGGCATCATTGACATCAACATGCACGCCATCCTCGAAGCGGCTGATGACGATGGCCGCCGGACTGGACCGGAAGATCGTGGCAAAACGCTCCTCGGACTGTCGCAACAAACGCTCGGCACGCTTCATCTCGGTGATATCCACGATCTGGCACAGCATCACCGGCTCCCCGCCCAGATCCAGGGACGATGCAGCAAAGAGCACATCCAGCACATCACCATCCTTGCGGTAGAACCGGGTTTCCGCGCCGGCCACCATCCCGTGCGTAAGCAACTCCGTCCGGATTGCATCCCGATCCTCAACGTCCACCCAGATATTCAAATCGGTGGTGGTGGTGCGTCCGAGCACCTCCGAGCGCTCATACCCCATCAGCAGCAGCCAGGCCTGATTGACTTCATAGAGATAGCCGTTGTCCACGCCGCTGATGGATATCGGCTGGGGGCTCGCCTGGATGATGTCTTCGAGGCGGCGCTTGGATTCACGCAGGCTCTGCTCGGCACGCTTCTGCACGGTGATGTTCCGGCCGACACCGCGATATCCCCGAAACACACCGGCGGCATCAAAGTAGGGCACACCACTGGTTTCAATGTGACGCGGCTCGCCATTCTCGGCAGCGTATTCCCCCAGCAATCCGTGAAAAGGCTCACGCCTCTTCAATGCTCCGCAATGGGCCTCCCAATCATCCGCAGTCATGTTGCTGACCGGAAGCTCCCATGACAACTTGCCGATTACGTCCAGCGGATTCCGTCCCGTGGCCGCGCGGTACCCCGGAGACAGATAGGTATATCGAAGGTTCTCGTCCTGCTCCCACACCCAGTCGGCAGACAGATCGGAAAGACTCCGGAAACGGTCTTCGCTCGCCCGGGCCTGTTTGACGGCGCGACGGCGCTCGGCACTCACCGCAGCGAGTATCAGTGTCGTCAGCGCCAGAAACGTCAGAAAGCCATGAACGACAACCAGCTCCTGCCCCGGCTCGGTCGGAAACGGACTGAAACCATGAACCACGCCGGCTATGGCGATCGATGCAATCAGGACATTGAATGTCGCGACTTCACGCAACCGCAGCTGAACGGCCGGCCAGAGCGCCAGTGAAAAAAGGACATACCAGAGGAGATACTGCAGTGGCCCGCCACCCACGCGAGTCGATAGAAAAGCCCCTGCCAGAAGGACGAACGCTGCAGCCATCGCTGGGCGTGCCAAGCGGGCAAGATCCCGGTCGAGCATGGGGCGCGCGGCCCAGGCAAGCAGCAGCGTCCCGAAATACATGGCCCCCTGCACATCGCCGGCCCACCAGCCCAGCCAGGCCTTGAACATCTGCGCGCCTGAAAAATATCCCAGCAGCACGAATGCACCGACCCCCAGGGTCGCAGACAACGCGGCGCCAAAGCACGCTGCAGCCAGTCCGGTCAGGAGATTGCGGACGCCGGTCACGCCAACTTGCTTGCGCATCCATTGTGTAACAGCAAGCCACGCGACTGTGGTCGGTACCGCTCCAATCAGGGCCCGCCACTGTGAGGCATCGTTCAACAGCGCACCGATATACAATCCGGCAAATATGCCGGGCGCGTAACGCCAGCCCCCCAGCAACAAGGCACTTAGGGCTATTCCTGCCGGAGGCCATATCAGGGACGCAGCGCCACTGGCTGTGGCAAAACGCAAGCCCAGTTCCGTGGCCAGAATGCAGATTACGGCGAGAACCCCAAGCCGGAAACCGTAATGTTGACGCCAGAACGCTTGAACCAACCTGCTCCTCCCGCGCACCCGGCTTACACGAGAACCAATGACCGTGGCAAAGAAATCAACCCGGTACAGCCACCGGATATGCCCTGATTCCGCGCGGGCATTGTCAGTTCCGCACCGGCGGTGGCGCCACCTTGAATACCTCCTCGAAAGTGGTCAGCCCGGCCGCAATCTTCATGGCCCCACTGATGCGCAACGGCTTCATGCCCTCCTTGTATGCCTGATCGCGGATCTTGGCGGCATCCGCTTCGGCATGGATCAGGCGCTTGATCTCCACAGAAAGCAGCAGGATTTCATAAATGCCCATGCGCCCCATGTAGCCGGTATTGCGGCACTCAAGACAGCCTACGGCCTGATAGACATGCCCCGGACGCTTGGACTTCCAGGGCGCGACAAACTCTTCCCAGTTCGTGTCCTCGGTACGGTGGCCAAATGGCACTTTCAGCTTGCAATGCTTGCACAGTGTGCGCACCAGTCGCTGTGCCATCACGCCGAGGATGGTCGAGTTGATCAGGTATGGCGGAACCCCCAGGTCGAGCAGGCGCGTAATCGCCGCAGCGGCATCGTTGGTATGAAGCGTCGACAACACCAAGTGCCCCGTCAGTGCCGCCTGAATCGCCATCTCGGCCGTTTCAATGTCGCGGATTTCGCCAACCATGATGATGTCCGGATCCTGCCGCATCAGGGCACGCACGCCATCGGCAAAGTTCAGATCTATTCCGGCCTGTATCTGCATTTGGTTGAACGCCGGCTCGACCATTTCGATCGGATCCTCGATGGTGCAGACATTGACCTCGGGCGTTGCTAGCGACTTGAGCGTGGAATACAGCGTGGTCGTCTTGCCCGAGCCGGTAGGCCCGGTCACCAGGATGATGCCATTCGGCCGGGAAGTCATGCCGCCCCAGCGTGCTTGGTCATCCTCGGAGAATCCCAGTTCAGAGAAATCCTTGACCAGTACCTCCGGATCGAAAATACGCATCACCAGCTTCTCGCCAAATGCTGTCGGCAGCGTGGAAAGGCGCAGTTCCGTCTCCAGCCCCTCGGCCGTGCGTGTCTTTATCCGGCCGTCCTGCGGGCGGCGCTTTTCGACCACGTCCATGCGCCCGAGAATCTTGATGCGGCTGGTCATCGCCGCCATCACTGCGGCTGGAATGCGGTAAACCTCATGCAGCACGCCATCGATGCGGAATCGCACGATGCCAACATCACGCCGGGGCTCCATGTGGATGTCACTGGCACGCTGGTCGAAGGCGTACTGCCACAGCCAGTCCACCACGTGCACAATGTGCTGGTCATTGGCATCGAGCTGCCCCTTGGTCTTGCCCAGCTCGACCAGTTGCTCGAAGTTGCCGATTCCGGAACGATTCTCGCCGGAGCTGTTGCGTTCCGCGCCCTTGATGGACTTGGCAAGATTGTAGAACTCGACCTGGTAACGGCTGATATCCGTCGGGGTGGCCAGCACGCACCGGATATCCAATCGCAGGATAGGCCCCAGTTCCTTTTTCCACGCAGTGATATAGGGTTCGCTCGTGGCGATGACCACTTCGCGGGTCGTGACCTCGACCGGCAGTATCTTGAAGCGGCCGGCATACTGGCTGGACATCACCTCGGTGACCGCCGAAAAATTGATCTTCAGCGGATCAATGTGGTAATACTCCAGCCCGACCTTCTCGGCCAGCCACTGCGTCAGCATGTCGATGGATAGCAGCTTTTGCGGCGGGGCTGCACCACGCCATTTCTGATCCGCAATGACCACCAGCGGGTGGTGATCGCCGCGGTGCATGCGCCGTTCGGCAACCAGCCGGTCGGCATCCGCTCTTGTCACAAGGCCGTCTGCGACAAGCAGGTCAAGTATCTCGGGCAAGGTCAGCCGGTGTTCGGCGACCGTCTCTGAAGCAGTCTGCATGGGTGGACCGGGAGGAGGGATGCTGCAATATAACGACCCCCGCCCCGCAAGCATCCGCACCCCGGAACGCCCGTCCGGCAACCTGAAATCGCCGGAAACGGTTATTCTTTCGCCCCACATCCGCTGCAAACGCGGCCATCCAACCCAGCCCACCAGGAGACACACATGACCATCAAAGCAGGCGATCGCCTCCCCGAAGGAACACTCACCGAGTTCGTCGAAGTGGAAACAGCCGGTTGCAGCGTCGGCCCCAATGCATTCAAGACTGCTGATCTGACAAAGGGCCGGAAAATTGCGATCTTCGGCCTGCCGGGTGCATTCACCCCGACCTGCTCCGCGAAACACGCACCGGGTTATATCGCCAACTTCGACAAGCTCAAGGCTAAGGGCATCGACGAAATCTGGTGCATCTCCGTCAATGACGCCTTTGTGATGGGCGCCTGGGGGAAAGACCTGAAAGCGGGTGGAAAGGTCCGCATGATGGCAGATGGCTCTGCAGACTATACACGCAAGCTCGGCCTTGAAAATGACCTGACCGCGCGCGGCATGGGCATGCGTTCACAGCGCTACTCCCTGCTGGTGGATGATGGCGTCGTCAAGCAGGTCAACATTGAAGCACCGGGAAAATTCGAAGCCTCCTCCGCCGAGGCCATGCTCGCCCAGCTCTGAGCACCACCGACGGTCTGGACGCCGGCGGTCAGGCCGCCGGCGTCCAGATGCGCGCCTTCGCCCCCGACATTTCCAGCATCAGTTCGTTCATCCGCCTCACGAAGCCGGCGGGGTCCTCGAGCGTTCCTCCCTCTGCCAGCAACGCCTGGTCAAACAGCACGTGCGCCCACTCCGCAAAGCGTGATCCCTCCGAGTTGAGGCGCTGCACCAGTGCGTGTTCCGCATTGATTTCGAGAATCGGTTTGGAAACAGGCACCTTCTGGCCGGCCGCCTTCAGAATGCGCGCGAGATTCGCGCCCATGTCATGCTCATCCGACACCAGACAGGATGGCGAACTGGTGAGCCGGGACGAAACGCGCACATCCTTTACCTGCGCTCCCAGCGCATCCTTCAGCCGCTTGACCAGCTCCGACAACTCGCCAGCCTGCTGCTCCTGCGCCTTCTTCTCTTCTTCACTCTCGAATTTGCCCAGATCGAGATCCCCCCTGGCCACCGATGCCAGCGGCTTGCCTTCGAATTCGGCAAGATTGGACACCAGCCATTCATCCACGCGCTCGGCGAGCAGCAGCACCTCGATGCCCCGCTTGCGGAACACCTCCAGATGGGGGCTGTTCTTTGCCGCTGCGAATGTCTCTGCGGTGATATACCAGATCCGATCCTGTCCCTCCTTCATGCGGGCAACATACTCGGCCAGCGATACTGTCTGGCCATCCGCCTCCCCGGCCGATTCGCTGCTCGTGGACACAAAGCGCAGCAACTTTGAAATCCGTTCCCGATTCGCGTGATCTTCGCCGACCCCCTCCTTGAGGACACGCCCGAACTCGCGCCAGAACGTGGCGTATTTGTCCTTGTCAGAGTCCGCCAGCTCCTCCAGCAGCGACAGGACCTTCTTGGTGCAGCCGGCACGTATCGCATCGACATCCTTGCTCGACTGCAGTATTTCCCGGGAGACATTCAGCGGCAGGTCGGCGGAGTCCACAACACCGCGCACAAACCGCAGGTAGCCCGGCATGAGGTGCTCGGCATCCTCCATGATGAATACCCGCCGGACGTACAACTTCAGTCCCGCGCGATGCTGGCGCTCCCAGAGATCGAATGGCGCCCGCGCCGGAATGTAGAGGAGCTGGGTGTATTCCTGGCGCCCCTCGACCCGGGTGTGCGTCCAAGCCAGCGGGGGCTCAAAGTCATGCGCCACATGCTTGTAGAATTCCTGATACTGCTCGTCAGTAATGTCCGTCCTCGAACGGGCCCACAGCGCGCTGGCCTGGTTGACAGTTTCCTCCAGGCCGGTCGCCACTGTTTCCTGTTTCTCTGCGTTCCATTCCAGCCTCTGCATCACGATGGGAATTGCGATGTGGTCGGAATACTTGCGAACCAGCGCCTTCAGCCGGTCGTCGGACAGGAACTCGTCCTCGCCTTCCCTGAGGTGCAGCGTGACGTCGGTGCCGCGCGTCGCCTTGACCACGGACTCGATGACGTACTCCCCCGCTCCATCGGACTCCCAGCGCACACCATCGCCCGCAGCCGCCCCGGCACGCCGAGTCAGCAACGTGACCCGATCAGCAATGATGAACGCCGAATAGAAGCCGACACCGAACTGGCCGATCAGGTTGGCATCCCTGGCCTGATCCCCGGTCAGGGATTTCAGGAACTCTTTCGTTCCTGACTTGGCAATGGTGCCGATGTTGGCAACCACCTCGTCGCGCGACATGCCGATGCCATTGTCGGACAACGTGATGGTCCGTGCGTCCTTGTCGAAACTGATCCTGATCTTCGGATCGGCATCGTCACCCAGCAGGTCCGGCCGGGACAGCGCTTCAAAGCGCAGTTTGTCCGCGGCATCTGAAGCATTGGAAATCAGCTCACGCAGGAAAATCTCCTTGTTGCTGTACAGTGAATGAATCATCAGCTGCAGCAGCTGCTTTACTTCGGCCTGGAAGCCCAGTGTTTCGCGGGTGGTCATTGCGGTTTCCGTTGCGGTTTGTTTATCTGGTGTCTGAACGATGCTGCATCCGTGTCCGGCTCTCCGGACCGTGCATTTTCATAGGGTATCAGTTCTTCCCCAAGACCCATTTTGGGCGGGATGCCCGGTTTTCAAGTCCCGGAACCCGATGGCCGCAGGTAGAATCTGCGCGCCAAGTCAGCGAATCCGGAGAACCTTGGGCCGGCCGCACGGTCTCAACAGCAGCCCAACATACAAGGCATAACGAGAACATGCTGATCCGAAACTCCCTGTCCGCGCTGCTCCCGGGTGCGGTGCTCGCCATGTCTGCCATGTTCGGACTGCCGCCAGCCAGAGCGGCAGAGCCCGTGCCGGCAAAACACCAGGCATCCGCATCCGCAGCCGCCCTCCCGCGTGGTCTGGCGCGCGTCACGCAGGTGGAGGGGATCACCGAGTACCGCATGGCCAATGGCCTTAGGCTTCTGCTTCTCCCGGACCCGTCCGTCGATACCGTCACGGTCAACGTCACCTACCTTGTCGGGTCCCGCCAGGAGGGCTATGGAGAAACCGGCATGGCGCACCTGCTGGAACATCTGCTGTTCCGCGGCACCACCCGCCACCCCGACATCAAGGGCGATTTCCAGAAGCGCGGCGCGCGTTACAACGGTTCGACCTCGTACGACCGTACGAACTATTACGAGACCTTTCCGGCTGGCGAAGCAAACCTCGAATGGGCGCTCGACCTCGAGGCTGACCGCATGATCCATTCACCGGTGTCACAGAAGGACTTGGATGCCGAAATGACCGTGGTCCGCAATGAATTCGAAATGGGCGAGAACAGCGTCGGCAGCGTATTGCTGGAACGCATCACGGCCACCGCCTATCTCTGGCATGGCTACGGTCGCGCCACGATCGGCAGCCGGTCGGACATCGAAAATGTCCCGATTGCCCGGTTGCAGGCCTTCTACCGCACCCATTACCAGCCGGACAACGCCGTCGTGGTCATCGCAGGCCGGTTCGACGAGGCAGCCGCACTGCGTTCCGCCACGCGGCATTTCGGCGAAATCGCCAAACCTGCGCGCACCCTGCCCGGGACCTATACGGTGGAACCGACGCAGGATGGCGAACGCACGGTGACGCTGCGACGTGCCGGCGACGTTCAGATGGTCGGCGCGATGTATCACGTCCCGCCGGGAACGCATCCGGACTACGCCGCTATTGACGTGCTCGTGGCCATGCTGTCGCAAGTACCCACGGGCCGCCTTCACAAGGCACTCACCGAGTCCGGCAGGGCAAGCGCCATTTTCGGCAATGAACGCCAGCAGCGCGAAGCCGGCTATGCCTACTTCGGTGCCGTCGTCCGTCAGGACCTGCCCCTCGAAGCAGCTCGTGATGCGCTGATTGGCGTACTGGAAGGATTTGCCGCCAATCCGGCCAGCGAAGAGGAAGTCGGACGGGCCCGTACGCGGCTGCTGAATGAAATCGAAATGCTCCTCGCCGACTCACGCTCGCTGGCCCTCACCTTGTCCGAAACCATCGCCATGGGCGACTGGCGCATGCTGTTCCTGCACCGCGACCGGCTGCGCGCCGTAACCGCTGCCGATGTGCAGCGCGTCGCCACGCACTACCTGAAATCCTCCAACCGCACGGTCGGCATGTTCCTGCCCACCCGGGAACCGGATCGTGCCGAAATCCCCGCCGTACCTGACGTCGCCGCAATGTTGCGCGACTATCACGGCCAGGCGGACATCGCCCAGGGTGAAAAGTTTGAACCCACGCCGGCCAACATTGAGGCACGCACCGTGCGGCACGTCCTGCCGGGTGGCATGAAACTCGCGTTACTGCCCAAGAAAACCCGGGGGGGTACGGTCATCGCGCAACTCAGCATGCAATGGGGTGATGAGCAGTCGAAGACCGGCCGCGCCACAGCCTGCAGCATCGCCAGCGCGATGCTGCTGCGCGGCAGCGAATCGCATTCACGCGCCCAGCTTGCCAACGAATTCACACGCCTGCGGGCCAACGTCGGCGTGGGCGGAGAAGGCGGAACCATCGACACCGTGCGCGAGAATCTGCCCGCGACACTGCGGCTGGTCGCTGAAATACTGCGCCATCCCGCCTTCCCCGCAGTGGAATTCGAGCAGTTGCGCCAGTCCTCGCTGGCCAGCATCGAGGCCCAGCGCAGCGACCCGGCTGCACTGGCCGGGCTGGAACTGGCGCGGCACCTCAACCCCTATGCTCCGGATCACTGGTACTACAACACCACTCCGGATGAGCGCATTGCCCGCCTCAAAGCATTGACGCTGGAGGACGTGCGCCAGTGCCACCGTGATTTTTTCGGCGCATCGCGCAGCGAACTGGCCGTGGTCGGCGACTTCGATCCTGCCGAAGTGACCAAGCTGGCCGGAGAACTCTTCGACGACTGGAAAAGTCCGGCTCCCTACGCCCGTATTGCCACGGCTTATCAGCCGGTCCCCGCCCTCGACCGCGTCATTGACACCCCCGACAAGGCCAATGCCACCTTCAGGGCCGGCATGAGCCTGCCGATTCGCGACGACAATCCGGACTATCCCGCACTCGTCCTGGCGAACTACCTGTTCGGTGGATCCCCCAGTGCGCGCCTGTCGCGGCGCATTCGCGAGCAGGAGGGTCTGTCATACAGCGTGGCCTCTTTCCTCGGTGCGAGCAGTCAGGATGTCCGCGGCGAATTCGGCATCTCCGCGATTCACGCCCCGCAGAACGGCGTACGCCTCGAGGCCATGGTCAAGGAAGAACTCGCCCGGGTGTTGTCCGAAGGGTTCTCCGACGAGGAGGTGGCCTCCGGCAAGAAAGGCCTGTTGCAGGCGCGGCAGGTGGCGCGCAACCAGGATGGCGCAATCGCCGGGCGGCTGGCCTCCTACCTTGATCTCGGCCGAACCTTTGCCTGGGACGAACAGCTTGAACAGCGCATCGCCGCGCTGACCCGCGAGGAAGTGAATGCTGCATTCCGACGCTACATCCGGCCCGAGCAGCTTTCTTTTGTGCGGGCAGGCAACTTCAAGGCAGCGGTGGCTGAAAAGCAGTAGGCGCTGCTTCCAGGCCGGCTGGCAGCCTCATTCGAGCGCTTCGTAGCGTATGTCGAGGACTTCCAGTTCCTCGGTGCCGCCCGGCGTGCGTAGCACCACCGTATCCCCGACCTGTGCCTTGATGAGTGCCTTTGCGACGGGCGAGATCCATGAAATCCGCCCCTTGGCAGGATCCACTTCATCCAGGCCGACAATGCTGACCGTGTGCTCGTCGCCGGTTCTGTCCGCATAATCAACCGTTGCGCCGAAGAAGACGCGGTCGCAGTCGCCCCCGCGCAGATCGACCACTTCGGCACTCTCGAACCGTCTGATCAGATACCGGATGCGCCGGTCGATTTCACGCAACCGGCGCTTGCCGTAGATGTAGTCCCCGTTTTCCGAGCGGTCGCCATTGGATGCCGCCCAGGACACGGTGCGGACCACCTCGGGCCGCTCCTGCTCGAGCAGCGCCTTCAGTTCACCCTTGAGGCGCGCATAACCCGCTGGCGTGATGTAGTTTTTCGCCCCTTGGACAGGATGTTGGGGTTCGGGAAGCACCTCGTCGTCATCGGCTTCGTCGTTTTCCCGGGTAAAGGCTTTGCTCATGATTTTGCCGCATTCGTCCTGGTGAGGGGATCACCGCAAAGGATGAAACACGGCGAAATTATAGTACCGCGAGTCAGCCGGAAAGAGGCACTGGCGGAGAAATTTCAATAATTCGGGAGGCAACAATGCAGGTCAGCAAACGCGCAATGGAATGGGTCTTGTTCGGTCTCGTCGGCCTGACCGCAATCCTCGCCAACCTCCCGCAGCAATGGCTCGACTACGGCAGCATCAACCGCAACCTCCTGCTGGGCGTGCTTGCGCTCACGGTGTTCATCGCACTTTTCCTCTACCTCAAGTTCCAGTTCTTCATGCTGGTGGTGTTGCTTGCAGTCGGTGCCAACATGCCGGGTGAGGTTTCTGAATCGCTGGGAATCTCCACCATGCCGCTGGTGATTGCAATGGCGTTCATGGTTGGCATCTCGCTGATCAATTACGTGGTGGACCTGCTGCCAACCGGGCTCGAGGAAAAGCCCAAGGAACAGAGTGCCGAGGGCATCAAGGCGCTGTTCTACGCCATCGAGAAGGGCAACCTGGTCTATGCGCAGAAGATCCTGTCCATGAACTTCGACCCGAACCTGCGCGCGGAAAACGGCTATACCCCGCTGATGTATGCGGCGGCGCGCGGCGACGCCAAGATGTGCGAACTGCTGGTCCGCAATGGCGCTGACACGAACATCATGAGCGCCGATGGCGACACGGCCATTGAACTGGCGCTGCGCGTCGGGTCCCAGGAAGTCGCAGATGTGCTGAAGAAAGCCCGCGCCGAGCAGCAGGCGCGTGAGGCCGAAGCCCAGCAGGCAAAATCAGCCTGATCCCGACCCCGCCCGCCGTGCCGGCCGCGGCACGGCGGTGCGCAGCATCGCAGCACACATTGCCGTAACAATTTGTAAGGTCTGTCAAATGCAGGAACTCCCCTGTGATGTGCCGCTCCAAGCGGTAGTCACCTCATCAGGAGTTCCCCATGACCAAGCTACCCGTATTACCTTCGCGCTTCAAAATCGCCTCTGGCACCACTGCGCTGGTGGCCTGGACACTGGTTGTTGCCACGCTGGTCGGCAGCCACGCCATGGATCCGATATCCGCCTCGAGCGCAGCAGCATCAACGCCAGTCACCTCTCCCGCGGCTGCGATCTCCCCCAACTCTCCCGCCACCGTGAGCAGCCGCCTTCCCGACTTCAGCATACTGGTCGAGCAATACGGCCCCGCCGTGGTCAACATCAGCACGACCCAGAAGGCCCACAATGCCGTGGCCGAACTGCCGGGGCAGCCGGGCGACCCGTTTTATGAGTTCTTCCGCCGCTTCCAGGGCCCGCAGCCGGATGCGCAAGCGCAGCCAACCCGTGGCGTGGGATCGGGATTCATCGTCAGTCCTGACGGTTATATTCTGACCAACGCCCACGTCGTGGCCGACGCCTCCGAAGTAATCGTCAAGCTCACCGACAAACGGGAATTCAAGGCCCGTGTCGTCGGCGTTGACAAGCGTACCGACGTTGCCTTGATCAAAGTGGACGCATCCGGCCTGCCTGCTGTACGGATCGGTGATCCGGCGCGTCTGAAAGCCGGTGAATGGGTGGCGGCGATCGGCTCGCCCTTCGGCCTGGAAAATACAGTCACGGCCGGCATCGTTTCCGCCAAGTCACGCTCACTGCCCGACGGCACCTACGTGCCTTTCATCCAGACGGACGTGGCCATCAATCCGGGCAATTCCGGCGGACCGCTATTCAACCTGAACGGCGAGGTCGTGGGCATCAATTCGCAGATCTACAGCCGTTCCGGCGGCTACATGGGCCTGTCGTTCTCGATCCCCATCGACGTAGCCATGAACGTCAAGGATCAGCTGCAGAAATTCGGCAAGGCCAGCCACGGCCGCATCGGCGTGGCGGTCCAGCCGTTGACGCGTGACCTCGCGGAATCCTTCGGCATGGCCAAACCGCAGGGCGCACTGGTCGCCAACGTCGAGGATGGCAGCCCGGCCGCAAAGGCCGGTATCCAGTCAGGCGACGTCATCACCGGCGTCAATGGCAAGGCCGTTGAGGACTCAGCCGACCTGCCGCGCATCATCGGTGAAATGCGGCCTGGCGCGAAAGCCACATTCAATCTGTGGCGCAAGAACGCCTCGCGCGAAGTGAACGTCGTCATTGGCGAACAGCAGCCTGATCGTGTGGCTTCGGCGCCAGAGGCGGCCAGACCGGCCGGCGGAAAGCTGGGAGTGGCGGTGCGTGCCCTCACCCGTGAAGAGCAGAAGGAGCTGAAGAGCGATGGGGGCGTTGTCGTCGAAGGCAGCAGCGGCGCCGCTGCTGCTGCCGGCATCCAGCAGGGTGATGTCATCCTTGCCATCAACGGCGAAACCGTGAGAAATGTGGAGCAGATGAAGAAGATCGTGGATGGTGCCAAGGGCAAGGTCGCCCTGCTGGTACAACGTGAAGACGCACGCATCTACGTGCCGGTCAATATCGGCTGACATTCCGACAGCTGTATCGAACGCGGGGTGCAGCCTTGAGGGCTGCGCCCCGTTTCTTTTTGCCAATCCCAATGTGTGACACTGGAGCAGGAAACCGGGACCGTCCTGCGACGGTTTAGAATCCTGCATGTACGTCGCGCTCGCGCACCCGCCAACGCGTCGTACCTGACAGCCAATGACAACCCGGCCGCCAGAAATCAAATGTAATTATGATAATAATAATTACATTAAAGCTATTAAATAATAGATAAATTTTTAATATTGATAATATTATATGCTCGGGATGATCCAGAAGCCCGGTTATCCGGCCATGAGGAGAAAGGCATGACACTTTTTGACCTGTCCGGCAAGGTTGCCGTCATTACCGGATCGAGCAAGGGCATCGGTCGCGCCATTGCCGAACGAATGGCCGAACACGGTGCAAAGGTGGTGATTTCCAGCCGCAAGGTCGAGGCTTGCGAGGCCGTGGCTGCCGGCATACGCGCAAAGGGCGGCGAAGCCCTGGTCCAGCCCTGCCATGTCGGCAAGAAGGAGGACCTGCAGAACCTGGTCGACGTCACGAACCGGCACTGGGGGCGCATCGACATTCTTGTCTGCAATGCGGCCGTCAATCCCTATTTCGGCCCTTCTCTCGGCGTCACCGACGAGATCTACGACCGCGTCATGGACACCAATGTCAAAAGCAACTTCTGGTTGTGCAACATGGTCCTGCCGCAGATGGGCGAACGCAAGGACGGCGTGGTCATCATCGTATCCTCGATCGCCGGTGTGCAGGGCTCCGACCGCCTCGGCCTGTACGCCCTGTCCAAGGCCGCGGACATGCAACTGACGCGTAACATCGCCGTGGAATGGGGCCCGCACAACATCCGTGCCAACTGCCTTGCCCCCGGGGTCATCAAGACCGATTTCTCGCGCGCCCTCTGGGACAACCCGAACTCAACGTCACTGCAGGCCACCAGGCAGGCGCCGCTGATGCGCATCGGCACGCCGGATGAGGTCGCGGGTGCTGCGGTCTTTTTTGCGAGCCGTGCCGGCGCATTCATTACCGGCCAGACACTGCTCATTGACGGCGGCCGCAGTTCCGGACGGGTTTCGACGCCCGCCTGAGTTCTCAGGCGTCCGCGAGCCGGAGAATGACCGGCTGGTGGTCAGAGGCGTTGGTCGCTGCATCCACGCCGATGTCCTCGACCCGCGGCGCCAGGTCTTCAGTGACGAACATCATGTCGAAGCAGAACGGCTTGCCCTGCCATTGCTTGTCATCGTGCACACCCACCGTTGGCGCATGCGGCGTTTCACCATGGCGCACCGTCCAGGCATCACGGTAACGGGGCGCTCCCTGTATCGGCATCTGCAGCAGCGCATACTCGGGCCGGTCCGGCCGGAAATTGAAATCCGCAGTCAGGATGGCCGATGCCGGCCGCGGCGCCGCCGCAAAGGGGCCGCCGTCACGGCCGGGCTGGCCGGCATCAGCGGCGTGCGCAGCCGCCTCGGCCTGCAGGCCGCGCAAACGCCCGACCTGCGCCATGCGCTGCACCTTCGAGTAGTACTCCAGGTGGGTCGTTGTCACGCGCAACGGCCCGCCCTTCGCCGCCAGAACCACTTCGATTGCGATGCGTTGCATGCCCAGGCTTTTCAGATCGGGCGGCCAGGGCAGCAGGTGCTTGAAGACCTGCAGTACCGGCAAACGGGTAAGGATGGCGTTGCCAAACTGCATGCGTCCCGCAGTCGTTTCGGACAGCCTGTCGGTGGCAACGCCTTCGACCAGCGTGTAGCCGGGCAGCGCATCCGCCAGCAAGGCAAACTGGTCTTCGCCCTTGCTGCCTTCCAGGCCGGCAAAATTGCGCGCGACCTCCTGCAAGCAGAGCACGTCGAAATCCGCCAGCCCGCGTGCGACCCGCGCGATGCGCGCCGGATCAACTACGCCGTCGCAGCCCCGGCACCACTGGACATTCCAGGTGATGACAACCATGGCAATCCCTTGATTGGAAACCGTCGTATTATCCCCCACACTCCCTTCGGACCCGCCACCATGCTGCGCACCCTCTTTGCAGCCATCGCCGTCATGGCCTCAGCCACGTTCCTCTCCCCGGCCAGCGCCCAGCGCCTGCCGCTGGATCGCATCAGGCTGCCGCCGGGATTCTCCATTGCGCTGTTTGCGGGCAACGTCCCGGACGCACGTTCCATGGCGCAAGGCAGGGGCAGCGTGCTGTTCGTCGGCACGCGCTCGGGCGGCAAAGTGCTCGCCCTTCCCCATCAGAACATGAAGGCAACCCGCGTGGTCACGCTGGCCTCGGGGCTCAACATGCCGAACGGCGTGGCGGTGAAGGACGGTGCGCTGTATGTTGCCGAGGTCAGCCGCATCCTGCGGTTCGACGACATCGAATCGCGCCTGGACAATCCGCCTGCACCTGTCGTCGTCAATCGCAGTTTTCCCGCCGATACCCATCACGGCTGGAAATTCATCCGCTTCGGGCCGGATAGCTTGCTGTATGTGCCGGTCGGTGCACCGTGCAACATCTGCGCACCGGACCCGGACCGATACGCGCTGATTGCACGTATCCGGCCGGACGGCTCGGGCTACGAGGTGGTCACCCGCGGCGTGCGCAACAGCGTCGGATTCGACTGGGACCCGGCCGACAAGACCCTCTGGTTCACCGACAACGGCCGCGACATGCTCGGCGATGAGCTGCCCAATGACGAACTCAATCGCGTCACAAGGACAGGACAGCATTTCGGCTATCCCTATTGTCATAAGGGGGACCTGCCCGACCCGGAGTTCGGCCATGTCCGCAACTGCACAGAGTTCACCCCACCCGAGGCCAAACTCGGTCCGCATGTGGCGGCACTGGGGATGCGCTTCTATACCGGCACGCAATTCCCTGTGGAATACCGCGGCAACCTGTTCGTGGCTGAGCACGGTTCGTGGAACCGTTCGAAGAAAAACGGCTACCGCATCAAACGCCTGGTTGTTGCAGACGGCAAGGTGGTGAAGCAGGAAGTCTTTGCCGAGGGCTGGTTGGATGGTCAGCGTGCCTGGGGACGTCCGGTGGACCTGGAAGTCATGCCGGACGGCTCATTGCTGGTGTCCGACGACCAGGCCGGAGCAATTTACCGCATCAGCTACCGCGCGCCCTGAGCCCGGCCCCTATCGCGAATGTGCAAGACGCTGCTCCAGCATCATCAGCCCGATGATGGTCTTGACGTCAGTGATCGTTCCATCGGCAAGCCACGCCAGCGCCTGTGCCACCGGCACGTGCAGGACCTCAAGGAACTCCTCGGCATCCAGGCTTGCCTCATGGTGCGCCAGGCCTTCGGCGAGGAACAGGTCAATGCGTTCGTTGGAATAGGCGATCGCCACATGGATGCTGCGCAGGAACTGCCAGTGTTCAGCGACGTAACCTGTCTCTTCGCGCAACTCGCGTTTCGCCGTTTCCAGCGGCACCTCGCCCGAATCAATCTTGCCGGCAGGAAACTCGATGACATCCCGCCCCAGCGGATAGCGGTGCTGGCGCTCCATGACCAGGTCGCCCGAAGGCAATACCGGCAGGATCATGACTGCGCCAGGATGGAGAATGTGCTCGCGCGTGGTGATCGTGCCATTGGGCAAGCGCACCTCGTCCCGCTTCACATGCAGCAGGCGCCCCTCGAACACGGTCTCGCTCGATACGCGGTGTTCAGTCAGGTCGGCGCGCTTTTTCATGCGCCTTCTCCCGGCACCCGGCTCCAGGCCATACAGCGATAGGCACCCCGCGGGAACCCGCACAGCACGAACAGGCAAACGGCAATCGCCACGGCGGACAGCAGGAGGCCGGTCGCAGCATTCACAGCGGTGGGAGGATCAGAGCGACTTGATCGCGACGAAGCACAACTGCATCAGTTGCTGCGGCATGATGCCGAGCAGCAGCAGCGCCAGACCGTTGACAGACAGCAGCACGCTCATGTCGATGCTTGGTGCAATGGCTGCGGTATCGACCGGGTCGTCAAAATACATCAGCTTGATGATGCGCAGGTAGTAGAACGCACCGATCAGGGAGAACAGCACCGCCACCACGGCCAGCCAGACCTGGCCCGCCGATACCGCCGCCTGCAGCACGCTCAATTTGGCATAGAAGCCCACGGTTGGCGGCAAGCCGGCCAGCGAGAACATGGTCAGCATCAGGATGAAGGCAAACCACGGGCTGCGCTGGTTCAGGCCCCTGTAGTCATCGATATTCTCCGCCTCGAATCCGGCGCGCGACAGGAGCAGTACCGAACCAAACCCCGCCAGACTGGTAATCACATAGACGATGGAGTAGAACATCGCCGCACTGTAGGCATCTGCCGCCGACAGCCAGTTGCCATCGACCACACCGCTCGCCAGGCCAAGCAGCATGAAACCCATGTGCGCAATCGTCGAGTAAGCCAGCATGCGCTTGATGTTCGTCTGGGCTATGGCCGCGAGATTCCCCAGCGCCATTGACAGCACGGCCAGCAGCACCAGCATCTGCTGCCAGTCGATGGCCAGCGGAATAAGTCCGTTCACCAGCAGGCGCATGGCCATCGCAAAGGCAGCCAGCTTGGGCGCGGTGGCAATGAACAGGGTGATCGCGCTGGGCGCCCCTTGGTAGACATCCGGTATCCACATGTGGAAGGGCACCACGCCCAGTTTGAATGCCAGGCCGGCTACGATGAACACCAGGCCGAACACCAGCACCGTATGGTTCGGATTGGCTGTTTCCAGTGTCCTGGAAATCGTGGTCATTTCCAGCGAGCCGGTGGCGCCATAGATCATGGACATGCCGTAGAGCAGCAGGCCGGAGGCCAGCGCACCCAGCACGAAATATTTCATCGCCGCCTCGGTGGCCTGTGCCGAATCGCGGCTGAGCGCAACCATGGCATAGAGGCACAGCGACAGCAGTTCAAGGCCGATGTACAGGGTGAGGAAGTTGTTCGCCGAGATCATCACCATCATGCCCAGCGTGGCGAACAGCGACAGCGAGAAATACTCGCCCCGCAGCAGTCCGCGTTCGACCATGTAGGATCGGGAATAGACCATGCCGGTGGCAACGGCGATGTAGGTCAGCATCTTCAGCACGTTTGCCATCACGTCGGATACGAACATGCTGTTGAAGGTATAGGTGGGGCTGGGAGTCCCGCTGATGCCGGCGGTGAAGAAAGCACATCCTGCAAGCGTGGCGAGCGACAGCGCGTAGGTGATATAGCGGCGGCTGTCGTCCAGAAACAGATCGACCACCAGCACCACGCACGCCATGATGAGCAGGAATATCTCGGCGTAGGCCGGCAGCAGATCAGGAAGGGAAAGGTTCATAGCTTGCTTACCGCCACGTGCTTGAGCAGTTCATTGACCGAGGCATGCATGATTTCGGTGAAGGGCAGCGGGTACAGGCCCATGCCCAGCACCGCAATCGCCAGCAACGCCAGTATCAGGAATTCGCGGGCATTGATGTCCTTCAACTCGGCCACATGCGAATTGGCGATCCCGCCGAAGATCACCCGCTTGTACATCCACAGCGTGTAGGCGGCGCCGAAAATCAGCGTGGTCGCGGCCAGGAAGGCAATCCAGAAATTGAACTTCATGGCACCCATGATGACCATGAATTCGCCGACGAAGCCCGAGGTTGCGGGAAGGCCGCAGTTGGCCATGGCAAACAGCATCAGGAAGGCGGCAAATTTCGGCATGGTGTTCACCACCCCGCCGTAGTCCGAAATCTGGCGCGAATGCATGCGGTCATACATCACGCCCACGCACAGGAACATGGCGGCGGAGACGAAGCCGTGCGAGATCATCTGCACCAGCGCACCTTCCATTCCGTAGGCGTTGAAGATGAAGAATCCCAGCGTCACGAAACCCATGTGTGAAATCGACGAATAGGCAATCAGCTTCTTCATGTCGGACTGCGCCAGCGCAACCAGTCCGATGTAGACCACGGCAATCAGGGACAGCGTGATCATGAAGCCGGACAATGCATGGCTGGCATCGGGCAGGATGGGCAGCGAGAACCGGATGAAGCCATAGGCCCCGAGCTTCAGCATGATGGCGGCCAGTACCGCCGAACCGCCGGTTGGCGCCTCCACGTGCGCGTCCGGCAGCCAGGTATGCACCGGCCACATCGGCACCTTGACCGCGAATGCCAGAAGGAAGGCGATGAACAGCAGGGTCTGCGCCGTCATTGTGAGCGGCAGGTTGTGGTAATCGAGGATGGAGAAACTGCCGCCCGACTTGTTGTAGAGGTACAGGAAAGCCACCAGCATCAGCAATGACCCGAGCAGCGTGTACAGGAAGAACTTTACCGCCGCATACACACGGTTCGGTCCGCCCCACACTCCAATGACGATGTACATCGGGATCAGGGTGGCTTCGAAGAACACATAGAACAGCATCGCATCCAGCGCCGCGAACACGCCGTTCATCAGCCCGGACATGATCAGGAAGGCCGCCATGTACTGCGCTACACGCGTCTTGATTACGTCCCAGCCGGCAATCACCACCAGCACGGTGACGAAGCTGTTGAGCAGGATGAACAGCATGCTGATGCCGTCCACTCCAAGGTGGTAATTGATGTTGAAGCGTTCGATCCACGGCCTGTTGATCACAAACTGCATCGCGCTGGTCGACGTGTCGAAGTCGGCAAACAGCGGGATGGTGACCAGCAGGCCGGCAATCGCGCCGATCAGGGCAATGACCCGTGCTTCGCGGGCATTCCGGTCGGACCCGCTCGCCAGCACGATCAGGCCGGCAATGACGGGGATCCAGATGGCGAGGCTGAGCCAGGGAGCTTGTGCAGGCATCGCGCTACCTCACCCAGTTGGAGAACAGGGATGTCACATCGAACACCCAGACAAACAGCAGGACGGATACACCGATGATCATGGCAAAGGCGTACTGATAGATGAATCCGGATTGCAGCCAGCGCACCACACCGGCAAACCAGCCAACCAGCTTCGCCGTGCCGTTGACCATGATGCCGTCGATGATGGTTACGTCGCCAAACCGCCACAGCCCGGTTCCGAGCTTCACCGCGCCCCTGGCAAAGAACCACTGGTTGAAGTCGTCAAAACCGTATTTGTTTTCCAGCACGCGCACCAGTCCGCCAAGGCGCGCGCGGATGACCGCCGGCAGTTCCGGCCGCAGGATGTACAGAAACCAGGCCGTCGCCAGGCCGGCCACCGCCATCCAGAACGGCAGCGAAGTGAGGCCGTGCCCCATCATGCCGAGGACGCCTGGGTATTCATGGGTCATTTCGGCAATCCATTCATGGGATTCAGCGATGAAAATCGCATCCCCAAAGTAGTTGCCGTACACCACCGTGCCGATCAGCCAGCCGGCACAGACCGAAGGGATGGCCAGCAGCACCAGCGGCACAGTCACCACCAGAGGTGATTCATGCGGCGTGCCGCCATGACCGTGGTCATGGTGCCCATGATCTTCATGGCCGTCATGGCTGTCGTGGCCTTGGGCGGCCTCATTCCCGTGATGTGTATCGAACCGCTCCTTCCCGTGAAAGGCAAAGAATACGAGGCGGAAGGAATACAGTGCGCCGACAAATACACCCAGTACGGCCGCGACATAGGCAATGCCGGCACCCGGCGTCTGCGAAGCCTGCAGCGCCTCGATGATCGTATCCTTGGAGAAAAAACCGGCAAAGGGCGGGAAGCCCGCATTGGCCAGTGCGCCAATCAACACCACGAGGTAGGTCACCGGCAGATATTTGCGCAGGCCGCCCATCTTGCGCATGTCCTGCTCATGGTGCATTGCCATGATCACCGACCCCGCACCCAGGAACAGCACCGCCTTGAAGAACGCATGGGTCATCAGGTGGAACATGGCCGCCGAATAGGCCGAGGCGCCCAGCGCCATGGTCATGTAGCCGAGCTGCGACAGCGTTGAATAGGCCACCACGCGCTTGATGTCGTACTGCACTAAGGCGATCAGTGCCATGAAGAAGGCGGTAATTGCGCCGATCACCAGAATGAAGGACAGTGCCGCCTGCGACAGCTCGAACAGGGGCGACATGCGCGACACCATGAAGATGCCGGCGGTCACCATGGTGGCGGCATGGATCAGCGCGGAAATCGGCGTCGGGCCTTCCATTGAATCAGGCAGCCAGACATGCAGCGGAAACTGCGCCGACTTGCCCATGGCGCCGATGAACAGCCCGATGCAGATCACCGTGATCACCAGATACGGCGTTCCCGGGAACAGCTCCATTGTCTGCGTTGCCATTTCCGGTGCGTGCCTGAAGACTTCCAGATAATCGAGCGTGCCGAAATTTGCCAGGATCAGGGCAATGCCCAGCACAAATCCGAAATCGCCGACACGATTGACAAGGAAGGCCTTGAGGTTGGCATAAATAGCCGTGGGGCGCGTATACCAGAAGCCGATCAGCAGATAGGACACCAGTCCCACAGCCTCCCAGCCGAAGAACAGCTGCAGGAAGTTGTTGCTCATGACCAGCATCAGCATCGAGAACGTGAACAGCGAGATGTAGGAAAAGAAACGCTGATAGCCCGGATCCTCGGCCATGTAGCCGATGGTGTAGATATGCACCATCAGCGATACGAACGTGACCACGATCATCATCAGCGCGGACAGCCGGTCGATCATGAAGCCAACTTCTAGGCGGGCCCCGCCGGAGGTCAGCCAGGTATAGACAGGGCCGTTGAACGTCACGCCGTCCAGCACTTCGGACATGACCATGCAGGACGCAATCAGGGATATCGCCACCCCCAGGATGGTCACCCAGTGCGCACCAGCACGACCGATGCGGCGACCAAAAAAGCCGGCAACGATCGCGCCCAGCAGCGGCGCCAGCGGAACAATGAGGTAGAGCGCTTTCATCTTTTTATCGGCCCGGGAACACGCCCCGCGCCTTCTCCCTAGCCTTTCAGCCCATCCAGATCGTCAACGTTGATGGTGTTGAGGTTGCGGAACAGCACCACGAGGATCGCCAGTCCGATTGCCGATTCCGCCGCCGCCACCGTCAGTATGAAAAACACGAACACCTGCCCCGCCATGTCCCCGAGATAGTGCGAGAAGGCGATGAAGTTCAGATTGACCGCCAGCAGCATCAATTCGATGGCCATGAGCAGGATGATCACGTTCTTGCGGTTCAGGAATATGCCGACCACGCTGATCGCGAACAACAACGCGCCCAGGATGAGGAAATCCGAGAGCGAAGGTGGGAGCGATAGAAATGACAGCATGGTCTCAGTCCTTCTTTTCCGAGGGCATGGACACCAGGCGCACCCGGTCGGCACGCCTGACCGAGACCTGCTTCGCCGGATTCTGGTACTTCGTGTCCTTGCGCTTTCTCATGGTCAGCGCAATGGCTGCAATGATGGCCACCAGCAGCACCACGGCGGCCAGTTCGAACGGATAAACATAATCGGTATAGAGCAGCCGCCCGAGCTCGCGGGTATTGCTGTAACTTGCTCCGGGATCGGCCGGGACAGGCACCGACTGCAGTCGGAAGTACCGCCCGCCGAGCACCAGCACCATTTCAAGGATCATCAGCAGTGCGATGGTCGCCCCCAGCGGCAGGTAGCTCCAGAAACCTTCACGCAAACGGTCCAGGTTGATATCCAGCATCATGACCACGAATAGGAACAGCACCATGACCGCACCGACGTAGACCAGCACCAGCACGATGGCCAGGAATTCGGCGCGCAGCAGCATCCAGATCGCCGCCGCAGTGAAAAATGAAAGGACGAGGAACAGCGCCGAATGCACCGGGTTGCGCGACGTGATCACGCGCAGCGCCGCAAACAGCATGATGGCTGCAAAACCAAGGAAGACGATTTTTTCAATGTTCATGCTGTTTTCCGCTGCCTACCGGTACGCCGCATCGCTTGCGCGATCCCTGGCGATCTGTTCTTCATAGACATCGCCCACCTTGAGCAGCATTTCCTTCGTGTAGTACAGATCGCCGCGCTTCTCGCCGTGGTATTCGAACAGCCGCGTCTCGACAATGGAATCCACCGGGCAGGACTCCTCGCAGAATCCGCAGAAAATGCACTTGGTGAGATCGATGTCGTAGCGCGTCGTGCGGCGCGTGCCGTCGTCGCGCACATCGGACTCGATCGTGATCGCCAGCGCAGGGCAGACCGCTTCGCACAGCTTGCAGGCGATGCAGCGCTCCTCGCCGTTGGGATAGCGGCGCAGCGCATGCAGCCCGCGGAAGCGCGGGCCCTGCGGCGTCTTTTCCTCGGGGAATTGCACGGTGATCTTGCGCGCAAAAATGTGCCGCCCGGTCAGGGCCATGCCCTTCAGCAGCTCCAGCAGCATGAAGGTCTTGAAGAAATCGCGGATTGCGTCGGCCATGTTCTTCGCCCTATTTCCAGATGTTCCAGGGCGTCTGCATCCAGGCCCCGATCAGGACCAGCCAGACGATGGTGATGGGAATGAATACCTTCCAGCCCAGGCGCATGATCTGGTCGTAGCGATAGCGCGGAAAGCTGGCGCGAAGCCACAGGAACAGGGTCACGACGAATACCATCTTGACGAACAGCCAGAGGAAAGGCGGCACCAGCGTGAACGGCGCAAAGCCCAGCGGCGAAGCCCAGCCGCCGAAGAACATGATCGCGGTCAGGGTGGAGATCAGGATCATGTTCGCGTATTCGGCGAGGAAGAAAGTCGCGAAACCCATGCCCGAATATTCGACCATGTGGCCGGCGACGATTTCCGACTCGCCTTCGACCACGTCAAAGGGCGCACGATTCGTTTCAGCCACCCCGGAGATGAAGTACACCACCACCATGGGCAACAGCGGCAGCCAGTTCCACGACAGGAAGTTCAGTCCCTGGTCGGCAAACATTCCCTTGCCCTGCCCATTCACGATGTCCGAGAGATTGAGGCTGTGCGACACCATGAGCACGCAGACCAGCGCAAAGCCCATGGCGATTTCGTAAGCGACGATCTGAGCCGCGGAGCGCATGGCACCGAGGAAGGCATATTTGGAATTGGAGGCCCAGCCGGCAATGATCACACCATAGACGCCCATGGAAGTCATGGCCAGCAGGTAGAGGATTCCGGCATTGACGTCGGCCAGCACCACTTCCGGCGAAAACGGAATCACCGCCCACGCAGCCAGTGCCGGGGCCAGCGCCAGCATCGGCGCGATGACGAACAGGAATTTGTTCGAACCCGACGGAACAATCAGTTCCTTGACCAGCGCCTTCAGGCCATCGGCAATGGGCTGGAACAGGCCCAGCGGACCGACGCGGTTTGGTCCGATGCGGATCTGGATCCAGCCGATGAACTTGCGCTCCCAGAGCGTGAGATAGGCGACGCAGCCAAGCAGCGGCAGCACGATGCAGAGGATCAGCACCAGCGTCTTGATGACCGTGAAGGCGTAGGCACCCCATGGCGCCCCGAGTCCGGAGACCAGATAGTTCTCGAAAGCCTGTACCAGTTCCATCAGGCCTTCTCCACCGAGATCGTGCCACTCATTGCACCCAGACCCGCGGTCGCGGGGTGCCCGGCCGCAATGCGAACCACTCCATCAGGCAGCCCGGCTTCCAGCATGACTTCAAGGACGGCTTCGCCGCCCTGACGAACCTTCACCCGATCGCCTGCAGCAACACCGAGGCGCTGTGCAAGCACCGGGGACAGCCGCGCCGCCGGAACCTTGGCATCACGGGACTGCTGGAGCGACTCGGCACGGCGCACGACCGGATCCGAAAAATATACCGGCACATCGGCCAGGCGCTGCAGGCCCGAATCAGCGACAGGCTTGAGCCCTACGCTTACGCCCTCAATGCCATTGCCGAGTTTCGACGCCACGCTGGCTGTTCCGCAAGCAGCATCGCGCACGGCCTCGCTCTGGTCGTATTCAAAACCTTCGACGCCGAGCAGGTTGCCCAGCACGCGGAGGACCTTCCAGCCCGGACGCGTGTCGCCCAGCGGCCTGACCACGCCATTGAAGCTTTGCGAACGGCCTTCGCAGTTGATGAAGGTCCCGGATGTTTCAGTGAACGGTGCCAGCGGCAGCATCACGTCCACGTGCTCGGCCAGTTGTCCGCGATAAGAACTCAGGGCAACGACAAACTCCGCCGATCTGAGCGCCGACAGGGTCTGCACCGGGTCATTGCAGTCAAGCTCGGGCTCGACGCCAACCAGCACATAGGCCTTGCGCGGAGCGCGCAGCATGTCTGCCGCGTTCAGTCCCTTGCCCTGCGGCAGGCATCCGGCGATGTAGCCGCCCACGGAATTGCCGGCCTGTCCAAGGAATCCAAAGCGTCCTCCGGACAGTTCTGCAAGCATCTGCACGAGGACCTGGAGTTCCGCGGCACGCGGGTGCTGTTCAGCCAGATTGCCAAGGAATACGCCAACCGCCTTCCCTGAAGCCAGACTGGCGGCAATACGGCGCGCCTCATCAGCAACCTGCAGGCCGGCCACTGCTGCAGGCGCTGCAGTTCCCTTCGCTTCCGCCAGTGCCTTAACCACCTGCCCCAGCATTTCGGGAAGCAGTTGCGGCGCGACGATGGCCTTGTTGGCCACATTCATCAGGAGATCATCGTCTGACGAATGGAGAACGTTCAATTGCAGCGCGCGCTTGGCCGCCATGCGCAACCGTGCGGCCAGCAGGGGATGGTCCTTGCGCAGGAACGAGCCGACCACCAGCACGCGATCGAGGCTGCCCAGCTCGGCCACCGGCATGCCGAGCCACGGCGCACCTTTGCGCCGGCCGTCGGCCGCAAAATCTGTCTGGCGCAGGCGGAAGTCGACATTGTCCGAGCCGATGCCGCGCAGCAGCTTCTGGGTGAGGTACATTTCCTCGAGCGTGGCATTCGGGCTGACCAGGGCGCCGATGGCCTCGCCGCCCTGGGCGTTCCTGACCGCGCCCAGCCGGCTGGCCACATGCTCCAGCGCAACTTCCCAGCCCACCTCGTGCCATTCGCCGCCATCCTTGAGCATCGGACGCGTCAGGCGGTCTTCCGAATTGAGTCCCTCATAGGCAAAACGGTCGCGGTCCGAGATCCAGCACTCGTTGACCTCTTCATTTTCACGCGGTACGACACGCATCACCTTGTTCTGCTTGACCTGCACGATCAAGTTCGCACCCAGACTGTCGTGCGGCGACACTGACTTGCGGCGGCTCAGCTCCCAAGTCCGTGCACTGTAGCGGAACGGCTTGGAGGTCAGTGCCCCGACCGGACAGATGTCGATCATGTTGCCCGACAGCTCCGAATCAACGCTCTTGCCGACGAAGGAAACGATCTCCGAATGTTCGCCGCGGCCCACCATGCCCAGCTCCATGACGCCGGCGACTTCCTGGCCGAAGCGCACGCATCGCGTACAGTGGATGCAGCGCGACATTTCTTCCGCGGAAATCAGCGGGCCCATGTTCTTGTGGAACACCACGCGCTTCGGTTCGGCGTAGCGTGAGGCGCTGCCGCCATAACCGACCGCGAGGTCCTGCAACTGGCACTCGCCGCCCTGGTCGCAGATCGGACAGTCCAGCGGATGGTTGATGAGCAGGAATTCCATCACCCCGTTCTGCGCCTTCTTGGCCGCCTCGGAGTGGGTCCAGACCTTCATGCCATCGGTAACCGGAGTGGCGCAGGCCGGCATGGGCTTGGGCGCCTTTTCCACCTGCACCAGGCACATGCGGCAGTTCGCCGCGATGGAGAGCTTCTTGTGATAGCAGAAATGCGGCACGAACACGCCAAGCTTGTTGGCTGCTTCCATGACGGTCGCGCCATTCGGCACCTGCACGCTCTTGCCATCGACTTCAACGGTCAGCATGGCCATTTACGCCGCCTCGGTTATGTCAATGACTTCGCCATGCACCGCGGCATGTGCGCCTGCCCTGCCCCACTTCGGCTGGACATCGGGGCCGGTCACGAGGCAATGCCTGTTCTGGATGTGGTACTCGAACTCGGGCCGGAAGTGCTTGAGGAAACTCTTCACCGGCAATGCCGCCGCATCGCCCAGCGCACAGATCGTGCGTCCGGCAATGTTGTCCGCGACATTGTCGAGCAGCGCGAGATCTTCCATGCGTCCCTGTCCAGTCTCGATGCGGTGCACGATGCGGTACAGCCAGCCGGTGCCCTCGCGGCAGGGCGTGCACTGACCGCAGGACTCCTCGTAGTAGAAATAGGACAGGCGCTCCAGCGCCCGGACCATGCAGGTCGTTTCATCCATGACGATGACCGCGCCCGAGCCGAGCATGGAGCCGGCCTTGGCGATGGAGTCATAGTCCATATCGGTGGCCATCATGATTTCAGCGGGCAGGACCGGCATGGACGAGCCGCCGGGAATCACGGCTTTCAGCTTGTTGCCGGCGCGCATGCCGCCGGCCATTTCCAGCAAGGTCGCAAACGGCGTTCCCAGCTTCACTTCGTAATTACCGGGACGGTTGACATGGCCGGATACCGAGAAAACCTTGGTGCCGCCATTGTTCGGCTTGCCCAGTGCAAGGAAGGCATCTGCGCCATTGCGAACGATCCAGGGCACGTTGGCAAAGGTCTCAGTGTTGTTGATCGTGGTCGGTTTGCCATACAGGCCGAAACTGGCGGGGAACGGCGGCTTGAAGCGCGGCTGCCCCTTTTTGCCTTCCAGCGATTCCAGCAGCGCGGTTTCCTCGCCACAGATGTAGGCCCCGTATCCGGCATGCGCATACAGCTCGAAGCTGAAATCCGAACCGAGAATGTTCTTTCCCAGATATCCGGCGGCACGTGCTTCTTCGAGCGCCTCTTCAAAACGTTCGTATACCGACCACACTTCGCCGTGGATGTAGTTGTAGCCGGCCGTCGCGCCCATCGCGTAGGCACCGATGATCATGCCCTCGATCACCGAATGGGGGTTGTAGCGCAGGATGTCGCGATCCTTGCAGGTGCCCGGCTCGCCTTCATCCGAATTGCACACCAGGTACTTCGCCACGGGCAGCTGCCGCGGCATGAAGCTCCATTTCAACCCGGTCGGAAAACCCGCACCACCACGGCCGCGCAGGCTGGATTTCTTCAGCTCCGCAATCAGCGCGTCCGGCGTCATTTTCTTGGCGATGATTTTCTTAAGCGCAGCGTAACCGTCGCGCGCCTCGTAGTCCTTCAACCCCCAGTTGTTGCCGTCCAGTCCGGCAAGCACGATCGCGTCAGGGCCGTAATTCAGCATGTCAGGCCTTCCCGGAAGGTGATTTGCGCAGCTCTTCAACCAGCGCGTCCAGCTTGTCGGCGGACATCTGATCGCACATGCGCTTGTTGTTGACCAGCACCACCGGCGCCATGGCGCAGGCGCCCATGCATTCGCCTTCCTTGAGCGTGAAACGCCCATCGGCGGTGGTTTCATTGAAATCAATGCCCAGGCGCGACTTCAGGTGGTCTGCCGCCTCAAGCGAGCCCTGCAGGCCGCAGGGCAGGCAGGTGCAGATCGTCAGCTTGAACTGCCCCGTCGGTTGCATGTTGTACATGTTGTAGAAGGTGGCAACCTCGTACACGGCCACCGGCGGCATGCCCAGATAGGAAGCCACAAAATCCATGGTCTCGGGGGCGAGCCAGCCCTTCTCGTCCTGCGCAATCACCAGAGCAGCCATCACCGCCGACTGCTTCTGGTCGGCGGGGTACTTGGCGATCTCGCGATCGATTTTCTTCAATGAGTCAGCGTTCAGCATCAGCGGTCAATCTCGCCAAAAACAATGTCCTGGGTGCCGATGATGGCGACCACGTCGGCCAGCATGTGGCCCTTCGACATCTCGGAGAGCGCAGCCAGGTGCGGGTAGCCCGGCGCACGTATCTTCAACCGATAGGGCTTGTTCGCGCCATCAGACACCGCGTAAATGCCGAACTCGCCCTTGGGATGCTCGATCGCCGCATAGGCCTCGCCCGGCGGCACATGCATGCCCTCGGTGAAAAGCTTGAAATGGTGGATCAGTTCTTCCATGTTGCTCTTCATGTCCACCCGCGACGGCGGCGCCACCTTGTGGTTGGCCGTGATCACCGGTCCCGGGTTTGCGCGCAGCCAGTCCACGCACTGGCGGATGATGCGGTTGGATTGCCGCATTTCCTCAATGCGCACCAGGTAACGGTCATAGCAGTCACCGTTCACGCCCACCGGAATGTCGAAATCCATGCGATCGTAGACTTCATAGGGCTGCTTTTTGCGCAGATCCCACTCGACGCCGGAGCCGCGCAGCATCGCGCCGGTGAAGCCCAGCGCGAGGGCGCGCTCCGGGGTCACCACACCGATGCCAACGGTGCGCTGCTTCCAGATGCGATTGTCGGTCAGCAGGGTTTCGTATTCGTCAATGTACTTCGGGAAACGCCGTGTGAAATCCTCGATGAAGTCGAGCAGCGAACCTTGCCGGTTCTCGTTCAGCTCGCGCACCTTCTTTTCGTTGCGGTAGGGCGACGGCAGGTACTGCGGCATCGCATCGGGCAGATCGCGGTAGACGCCGCCCGGACGGTAGTAGGCCGCATGCATGCGAGCTCCGGATACCGCCTCGTAGCAGTCCATCAGGTCTTCGCGCTCGCGGAAGCAGTAGAGGAACACCGTCATCGCGCCAATGTCGATGGCGTGCGCGCCCAGCCAGAGCAGGTGGTTCAGCACGCGCGTGATTTCGTCGAACATGACGCGGATGTACTGCGCGCGCTCTGGCACATCGACGCCGATCAGCTTCTCGATCGCCAGGCAATAGGCATGCTCATTGCACATCATGGAGACGTAGTCCAGCCGGTCCATGTAGGGCAGCGACTGTATCCAGGTCTTGTGCTCGGCCAGCTTTTCCGTCGCGCGATGCAGCAGGCCGATATGTGGATCGGCGCGCTGTATTACTTCGCCGTCCAACTCCAGCACCAGGCGCAGCACACCATGCGCGGCCGGGTGTTGGGGCCCAAAATTCAGCGTGTAATTTCTAATTTCGGCCATTTTCAGATGACCTGTGTCGACGCCGCAACGCAAGCACTCTGGCACGCGAGCTGAATTTCAGAGAAGGCTAACTTGCGCGCAGCGCAAGTTAAGTCCGGCATAGCCGGGCGGCCGGAGCTAAAGTTGAGCGTGTGATTTCTAATTTCGGCCATGGTCAACTCTTCCCTGCCAGGTCGCCGTAATTTTCTTCACGGATGATGCGTGGCGTGATTTCCCGCGGCTCGATCGTCACCGGCTGGTAGATCACGCGCTTCTGCTCGGGGTCGTAGCGCATTTCGACGTTGCCGGAAAGCGGAAAATCCTTGCGGAAGGGATGGCCGACGAAACCATAGTCCGTGAGGATGCGGCGCAGGTCGTCATGGCCGTTGAACATGATGCCGTACAGGTCGAAGGCTTCGCGTTCGTACCAGTTCGCGTTCGGCCACACGCCGGTAAGCGAATCGAGCATCGGAAAATCATCTTCCGCCGCAAAAGCCCGTAGCCGGAGGCGCCAGTTGTGCTTCACCGACATGAGGTGGGAAACAGCGGCAAACCGCCGCCCCTCCCAAAGCCCGTCGCCCCAGCCCGAATAATCCACACCGCACAGGTCGGTCAGTTGCTCGAAACCGAGCGCGGGATCGTCGCGCAATTGCAGTGCAGCCGCGACGTAGTCTGCCGCACCGACAACCAGGGTCAGCTCACCCAGTGCCTCGACCAGGCTTTGCACCTTCTGTCCCAGTGCAGCTTCCAGCGCGCTTTTCAGTGTTTCGAGCTTGTTTGGCACGGCTTCTTATCGGGCAATGGTGTTGGTACGCTTGATCTTGTTCTGCAACTGCACGAGTCCGTAGAGCAGCGCTTCCGCGGTGGGCGGACAGCCCGGTACGTAAACATCCACGGGCACGATGCGGTCACAGCCGCGAACCACAGAATAGCTGTAGTGGTAATAGCCGCCGCCATTCGCGCAGGACCCCATGGACAGCACCCAGCGCGGCTCGGCCATCTGGTCATATACCTTTCGCAGTGCCGGCGCCATTTTGTTGCACAGCGTGCCGGCCACGATCATCAGGTCGGAATGCCGCGGACTGGGACGGAACACGATGCCGAAGCGGTCCAGGTCGTAACGTGCAGCGCCGGCATGCATCATTTCCACGGCACAGCAGGCCAGGCCGAAGGTCATGGGCCAGAGCGAACCGGTGCGGGTCCAGTTGATCAGCTTGTCCACCGAGGTGGTGACAAAGCCCTGCTGCATCAATCCGTCAGACGCACCCATGCGAACTCCCGATTTCCATCATTCCCATTCCAGCGCCCCTTTTTTCCACTCGTAGATGAAACCCACGACGAGGATGAGCAGGAAAATCATCATGGCCACGAAGCCGAACAGGCCGATCTCGTCCAGCACCACGGCCCAGGGAAAGAGGAAGGCGATTTCCAGGTCAAACAGAATGAACAGGATTGCCACAAGGTAGTAGCGCACGTCGAACTTCATGCGCGCGTCTTCGAAGGCTTCGAAGCCGCATTCGTAGGGGGAAAGTTTCTCGCTGTCCGGACGGTTCCATCCGAGGAGCGTCGATGCAGCCCAGCCTGCGATGGTGGGGCCGGCGCCAACCGCGATGGCAACGGCGATGAACGCGAGGATGGGGAAATAGTTCTCAATCATGGCTGGCGCGCGGAAGAAGGAAAGGAAGACAGTGTCGGGGCCGCGGGTGCGATTGCAACCTGGTCAGCCTGAGTGAGCCGCGTCACGCAATGACATCCTTATTTCAATGGTGCCCGGAGGGACACATTGTCCATTCCAGACCGCTCAACCTGTACTGGTGCCGACGGGGAGACTCGAACTCCCACAGCTTTCGCCACCGCCCCCTCAAGACGGCGTGTCTACCAATTTCACCACGTCGGCATGACCGGGCCCGTTACCTGCACCGAGTCTGAATTCACATTTCGTCCGGAACCGCGCTGGGTTGCAATGCTCCGTACGTCACAATGCCAATATTCTACTACTTCGGAACCTCGTTCGCCTTGGGTTCCGTCACTTTCGAATCCACGGCTGCGGGATTTGCGGCATCGGATTTTGCCGGCTCACTCGAAACTGCGGCAGGGGCGTCCTTCACGGCATCCATCACGCCGCCCGATTCACGGGGCTTGTTGGTCGCAACGTACGCCAGTCCGAGGCTGGTCATGAAAAAAATCGCCGCGAGAATTGCCGTGGCCCGGGACAGGAAATTCGCCGACCCCGTGGCACCAAACAGGCTGCCGGATGAGCCGCTGCCAAACGAGGCGCCGACGTCGGCGCCCTTCCCATGCTGCAGCAGCACCAGCCCGATGATCGAGATTGCCACCAGCACATGCACGACCAGAATCAAGGTAATCCACATAGCGTTTACACCGTCCTTTGACTAACGCCAACGGGCTGTTTCAGACAGCCGTTCACATTCAAATTAAGCAAGGCTTTCAGCAGCCTTGCAGATCGCAACGAAATCCTCGGCAACCAGTGCCGCACCGCCGATCAGTCCGCCATCCACGTCGGGCTGGGCGAACAGTTCAACTGCATTGCCCGGTTTCACGCTGCCGCCGTATAGCAGCGTCAGCCCTGCGGCAATTTCCCCGTCCTGCTTCGCCACCCGTTCGCGCAGAAACTGGTGTACGGCCTGCGCCTGTGCTGCACTTGCAGTCTTGCCCGTGCCAATGGCCCAGACCGGCTCATAGGCCAGCACTGCACTGCGCAGTGCTGCAACACCGGCGAGGTTGAGCACCGCATCAAGCTGCCGCCCGACCACCGCCTCGGTATCTCCCCGTTCGCGCTGCTCCAGGGTTTCACCCACACAGAGAATGGGGGTCAGGCCATTGCGCTGCGCGGCCATGAACTTGGCCGCCACCGCTGCATCACCCTCGCCGTAAAGCTGCCGCCGCTCCGAGTGTCCGACGATCGCATAACGGCATCCGAATTCCCTGATCATCGGCCCGGACACTTCGCCGGTATAGGCACCCACATCATGCTCGGAAATGGTCTGTGCACCCCAAACGATGCCGCTCCCGGCCAACGTGTCGGACAACTGTGCAAGATAGGGAAACGGCGCACAGATCGCGTAATCCAGGCCTGAAACCGGCTTCAGCGAGCCCTTCAATGCCACCAGCAAACGCTGATTGGCGGCAAGGCTGCCATGCATTTTCCAGTTACCCGCGACCAGCCGTGCCCTGCCTGCTTTCATTCGCCTCCATTCCCATCCCGCCGCCGCATTCCCGCTGCGAAAAGGGTGGAAACCAAAGGGCGGAATTGTAGCCCGCGCGAGTATCCCCGGTCAACGCAACATCATAAAAAACCTCGGGGATTCAGTGTGTTCCGGAATTCAGCCTTGCCACCGAACAGGGCTTGAGATGGCTGACCATGGGCTGACAACGCCGTGCCGGATAGCACAAGATGGCGCCAATTCACCGATAACAATACTTATGCAGAAGCTATTTTAAAAGGGTCAGTAGTCCGGAATTGATCACTATCTGCATAAAACAGCCGACTGCAACCTGCCGGACTCAGCCGAACCGGCCGGTAATGTAGTCCTCGGTTTCCTTTTTCTTCGGATTGACGAAGATGGACTCGGTCACGCCAAACTCGATCAGCTCCCCCAGATACATGTAGGCAGTGAAATCCGAGACGCGCGCCGCCTGCTGCATGTTGTGGGTGACGATGACGATGGTGAAATCCCGCTTCAGGTCATGCACCAGTTCCTCAATGCGCAGCGTCGAGATCGGGTCCAGTGCCGAGGTGGGCTCATCAAGCAGCAGCACGTTCGGCTTCACGGCAATGCCGCGCGCGATGCACAGGCGCTGCTGCTGCCCGCCCGACAGGCTCATGCCGCTCTGCCCGAGCTTGTCCTTTACCTCGCCCCACAGCGCCGCCTTCTGCAGCGCCCACTCGACGCGCTCGTCCATCTCGCGCTTCGACAGGCGTTCATGCAGGCGCACGCCGAACGCGATGTTGTCGTAGATCGACATCGGGAACGGCGTCGGTTTCTGGAACACCATGCCGATGCGCGCACGCAGGTCGTTCAGGTCGACATCCGAGGCGATCATGTTGCGGCCGTTGAACAGCAATTCACCCTCGGCGCGCTGGTCCGGATAGAGGTCGTACATGCGGTTCAACGTGCGCAGCAGCGTCGACTTGCCGCAGCCGGAGGGGCCGATGAATGCGGTCACGCGGCGCTTGTAGATGTCGAGGTTGATGTTCTTCAGGGCGTGATACTTGCCGTAGTAGAACTGGAAGTTCCTGAAAGCGATGTCCACGGTCTCCTGTGCCGCAGTTGCGGGCGGAGCGCCGGTAACGGCGATGTCAGAACGCGGTATGCGGATTTCTGCGCTGGCAACAGTGTTCATTGTTCGGCTTTCATCGTTCGGACATTATCGCTGCGGTTCGTTCCTGAAAAAGACCCGGGCAAGGATGTTCAGGGTCAGCACGCCGACCGTGATCAGGAATACGCCGGCCCAGGCAATCTGCTGCCAGTCGGTAAAGGGACTCATCGCAAACTTGAATATGGTGACCGGCAGGTTGGCCATGGGCTTGTTCAGATCCAGCGACCAGAACTGGTTGGACAGCGCCGTGAACAGC
>CAIYPG010000077.1 GCA_903928055.1 uncultured beta proteobacterium
GTCTTGGCCAATCTGACGCATCGCCGTGCCGCAGTTGGGGCAGTTGCACGAGGGCTCGTGCACCACGCGCTCGCGCGGCAGATGATCGGGCAAAGGCCGGCGCGCTGGCTTGGCGGGTTGTTCGGCTTCGGGCTTGGCTGTGCTCACCTGGGCCTGCGCGCTTTGCAATTCCTCCAGGCGCAACTCCATCTGTTCAATCTGCCGATCCAGTCTCTCCGAAGAACGACCGAACTGCATCCTGCGCAATTTCGCGATCAACAGTTTCAGGTGATCGATCTCGGTGTCATTCACGGCGAGCTTGGCGCGCTGCTCGATCACCAGCGCTTTGAGTACCTCGATATCATCGGGCAGTGCTGCGATAGCGGCAGCAAGCGCGGCAGCTTCTTCAGGAGTTAATTCGGGTTTGCCGGGCTGCTCAATCGTCATGGATGAGGTGCGATTGGATCGTTGTTTGCTGTTACCGAATTAGACGATCTCTCGAATGCAAAAGTTCATCAACAGCGAATAAAAATCCACACAGATAATTATGCGGCCAACTGCGGTCTGGCCGTTCTCACCGGCCGTCGCCAATCAATGCCTTCGAGCAGCATCGATAGCTGCGCTGCACTCAAGGCCACACTGCCGCTGGTTGCCTGCGGCCACACGAAATGCCCACGCTCAAGGCGTTTGGCGAACAGACACAACCCATCTCCATCGAACCACAGCAACTTCACCAGATCACCGCGTCGGCCTCGGAATGCAAAGATGTGGCCCGAGAACGGATTCTCTGAAAGTGCTGTCTGCGCCAACGCCGCCAGGCCATCCATGCCCTTTCTCATATCGGTCACCCCGGCGGCGATCCACACCCGGGTGCCTGCGGGCGGCGCAAACATTACGACCCAAACAGGCGATCGAGTACCGCAGACAATTGACCAGCGTCGACATGACCATGCACCACCAATTCGATCTCGCCGATACGGATCTCCATAGATCCGGGGGCCGCTTTGCGCACCGGCGCCACCAAAGACCGCATCCGTTGTGGCATTTGACGCCCAGGTTCGGCATCGAGGGTCACTGGTAACAGTTTCGCCTTGGACTTGGCCACCGCGTCGCCCGTTTGGCGTTCGCGTACCCACCTTCGCACCAGGTTTGCATTGAATCCATTTGCCAGCGCCACCGCCGAAAGCGACGCCCCAGGGGCAAGGCACTTCGCCACCACCGCGTCTTGATGCGCCTTACTGAAATACCGCCGGCCGTTACTCGTGACGCGAAACGGCTCCCCTGCCGCCACCAACAAGCGCTTATCCATCTTGGTGTCCACTTCCTCAACTTAGTGGACACCATCCTCCACGCCTTGGGCTACTCCAACAAGAGGGCCTTCACCGGACGCTTACTGACATGCCAATAACTGCAAAGCAGAAAACCGCTCGACTCCAAGAGCTGATACACCGCAAGGACAAGGTGCTGGCTGTCGTCCATCCCCCCTCGGCCGCCCTTGGCCGCATCATGGACAAATGTGGCCTGGAAGCCGGCTTCGTGGGCACCCTTGGTGTAGTTGGAACCTACGTAGGCCTGTCCGATGTAGGCACGGCGACCATGACTGAATGCGTTCAGATAGGTGGCTGGATTGCAGACAGCGTCAGCTATCCCATCATCCTGGACGGCGATACCGGCCACGGCGGCATCATGGCGGTGCGGCGTCTCATCCAGCAATGCATCAAGGCCGGTATCGCGGGCATCCGTATCGACGACCAACCCATCGAAGGCAAGCGCATGACCGGTACCGCGGGCATGGAAGTCGTGCCCATCGAGCAGGCTATAGCGCGCTACCGGGCGGCCGTTGACGCCAAGAATGAGATGGATCCTAACTTCGTCATCATGTCCCAGTGCTATGCCGGCAACGCGGCCGGAGGCAGCTTCGAGAAGACTATTGCGCGCCTGAAGGCCTACCAGGAAGAGGCCGGGGTGGACTGGGTGCAGTTGGAGTATCCGCATTCGATCGACGAAATCAAGAAGGCTCGGGCGGCGGTGAAGGGTCCTTTTTCTTTCATGAGAGGCGCCATAGGCCGCTACATGAGCCTCAAGGAGCACCTTGAACTGGGCGTCACCATTGCCTGGTATCCCACCCTGGCCCATGAGGTCACCTGGCAGGCGCTTTGGAACTTCATGCACGATTTCAACAAGAATGAAATTCACGCCTACGAGGCCTTTCGCAGGGCAAATGCCGACAACCCGGTACCGGATCCCCTGGATGTGGGACCCGAGGGCGAGGGCCTGGCACGGCAGCGCATGCTGGAAGAGAAGTATTTCATGGGCGAGATGCTTGCCAAATACGGCAAGTCCAAATAATGCGATTTTCATCTTCGACAATGGCAGCAAGCTGAGGAGCAAGACATGGCAAAGAACGGTTACAAGGTATTCGACTCTGACACGCACGTTGGTCCGGACCAGGACATCATCGACCGCTACGCGGGGCAGGCGGCAAAGGACAAGCTCAAGGACTGGGCCGAGTTCCGGGTGAAAAGCTCACGCGGTCATACGCACTACACGCGCGGGGCACGCAGCTATCGCCGTCGCCTAGGGCTTGCGAAACCAGAAGAAACCATGTCCAAGGAATATTTCGCCGGCTTCACCGGGCCGGACACCACCCGCAAGCCCGGTCTCAACCTGGACGCTGACGTGAAAGCGCGCCTGGCTGACATGGATTTCGAGGGCGTTGACGTGAACTTCATGTTGCCTTCCGGCCCCTGGGGCGCTTTCACTGAGCATCCGGACGTGAGCGTGGAAATGGAGATGTTTCGCGCCTATCACCGCTGGCTGGAAGATTACTGCTCCGTCGCTCCGGATCGCTTGGGTGCAGCCATTCTTGCCTCTGGGCGCGACGTGAAGGGCAGCGTGGAAGAAATCAAGAAATGGGGCAAGTCGAAATGGGCCTGGGGCGTGCTGCCCTACGCACCTTATGGCATGCCGCTCGACCATCCCGATTTGGAGCCTATCTGGGCTGCCTGCGAGGAATATGATCTCACCATCTCGTTGCACACCTTTACCGCCATGCCGCCCTATGCGCCGGGCGGTACGGATAACTGGGAAAACATGTTTCTACAGCGTTCAGCCGCGCACCCATGGTGCGGGATGCGAAACATGGCATCGCTGATCGGCTCGGGCATCATGGACCGCTACCCGAAGGTCCGGATCGCCACGCTGGAGGCCGGCCACGGCTGGCTGCCGTTCTGGCTGGCACGCATCGATGAGCACGCCAAGACCATCAAGAGCGCTATTCCCCCCAACCTCAAGCACCTGCCCAGCGAGTACGCTGTGAACGGGCGCTACTTTCAAAGCATCGAAGTGCCGGAGGGCGAGAAGCTCACCAACGCTGTCACTGACATGGTTGGCGATCACGTGCTGATGTATGCCTCGGACTTTCCGCATGCCGAAAGTCATTTCCCCGAGACTGTCGGTTTGGTGCTCGGCTGGAAGCACATGAAAGACGACACCAAGCGCAAGCTGCTCTGGGACAACTGTGTCAAGTGCTACACGCGCTACCCCGGCAAGTAAGCGTCGTTCGCCCCTTCATTCGGAAAGCCGACAATAATGGATGGACAGCCAATAGGATACTCAAGATGATAATTTCACTTTCGCATGGCGCTGGAACCATGTACCGCTCCGCTGAGCCGACTCGCAAATTACTGGTCGCAAGCATGAACGGTGTCGTGACGCTCACGAAGAATGACAAGGGGTCCTGGGAAATCGGCGCCACGGCACTGGCTGGAAAACATGTTCAAGCTATTTTGCACGAGCCTCGGTCCGGAACCTTGTTTGCGGGCTGCTGGAATAACGGCCTTCACGCGAGTGAAGACGGGGGCGCATCATGGAAATGCCGTGATCACAATTTGCCGATAACCAGTGTTTACAGCCTCGCTTGCATGGAGGTCAACGGCCGTACAAGGCTGTATGCGGGCACCGAGCCTGCGCACGTTTTCCTCAGTGAGGATCTGGGGGAGAACTGGCGTGAGCTTGCTTCTTTCCGGAAAATGCCGAACGTCGACAAGTGGCGTTTCGCGGGCGACCCTTTCGTGGGTCATGCGAAGCACATCAACTTCAATCCCCGAGATCCCATGACTATCTACGTGTGTGTCGAGGTCGGCGCGTTCATCAAGAGTACTGATGGGGGTGAGACGTGGTCGTCCCTTCCCGTTCCGCATCCGGATATGCACCGCTCGGTAATTGATCCAAGGAGCTCATCGCGTGTATTTACAACGGGAGGTGGCGGCCTGCAGCTAAGCGAGGACGCCGGCCAAACGTGGCATCAACTGATGTCTCGGCAATCCCCAATAGGAGAATACCCTGACCAGTTGATGCTGCGCAGTGATAAGCCGGAAACCATGGTGATGGGCTGCTGTGAGCTCAGCCCGCGCTCTTGGGTCGATCGCAGATATGCTGGCGGGGCAGTGGCAAAGAGCGATGACGGAGGAAAAACTTGGCGTCAAATCCGTGGCGGTCTTCCCGAGCGAATGCATGGAGCAGTTGAAGCAATGTGCCAAGTTGAAATTGCGGGAGGAGCTGAGTACTTCCTGGGAACTACAGATGGGGAGATTTGGCATGGCGACCAAGAGGCAGAGTCTTGGCAAATGATCGCCACCGGTATTCCGGTTTCAAAATGCATTCATCAGGAAATGATTACCGGCAATCCGGTAACCATGCTTCAAAAGCCCGATGGAAGCTACTGGGCAGGACGCAAGCCATCTCAATCGGCCGCGGCCTAAGGATAGCTACTCAGCAATGTTTGGCTGTGGTAGCGCAGAATTCGACATCGAAACACAATAAATAATTTAAATATAATGACTTAAGGCTCTTCTTGGAACGCTACTAGACTTGCTGGAACGTTCTACAGATTGCAGAACGCCAGTTCGAACTCGACATCGGTTTCGGTGAGTCTGGGACGTGGATCGGTCCCGAAGACGGTGAAGCGTACGTTGAGTGCGTACTTGTTGGCGCTGATCTCGGGGATGACCTGGGAGTCGCGGGGCAGCCGTATGCGCACCATCTGCGAAGTGCGTCCGCCGAGCATCTGCGAGAACGTGCCCTGCGGAGCCACCTGGCGCGTGGGCTTGCCGCCTTCGCGCAACAACCTCAGCACGATGTCGGTGCCATCGCTCAACGGGTAGAGCGGCATGATCCATGCAGCCAGGTCTGCGCTGCGCTGTGCGCTGTCGCGGTGCAGCCAGTAATGGTAGGACGGCAGGTCGAATTCGCAGGCGCCGCCGGGAATACCGGTGCGCTGCTTGATGCTCATCAGCCATTCGTTTTCGCGCAGGTACTGGCCGATTTTGCCGGTCATCTTGAACAGCGCGGCCAGCGCAGTTTCAATGTCGGTGATGACCTGGGTGAGCGCCTCCTGGGCGACATCCGGATTGCTGCGGAAGGAATTCAGCACCTGCTTCTGTCGTTCCAGTTCCTGCAGCAGATCCGACTTCAGGTCGGCCCGGCTTGCGACTTCCATGATTTCGAACAGCGTGATCAGCACCACATGATGGTCAAGCGCATCGGTCTTGACCAGGAAGTGGCGCACCCGCTCGAACAAATCCTCCAGGCGCAACAGCGTGCGGATTTTTTCGGTCAGTGGGTATTCGTAGGTGATCAAGGCAGAGGTGCCGGTGGCGGCCATGGTAGCTTGGGGCTGCGGGGATTCTCGCCCATATACGGGGTTGCTGCCTAGTCCCTTGGAAGTTTCCTGCACAGATGTCTGGCTTGCGGGGACGGGCGATGGAGCCATATTCCATGCTTGGGCCGCTTCGAGATAGCGCTGATGCAGTGCCGCGATTTTGGGCTCGAGGTCCTCGAGGCTGCCGGTGTTTTCGATGACTTCGGTGGCCAGGGCCAGCCGCTGCTCGCGGCTGGATTGGTTGGCCATGATGCGACGGATCGCATCCTCGGTGAGGCCGCTGCGCGCCATCACCCGGGTGACCTGAAGCGCTTCCGGACAGTCCACCACCAGTGCCCGCTGGAAACTCCCGCCAAGAATCGGGCTTTCGAACAGCAGTGGCACCATCAGCACGACATAGGGGTTCGATGCCGCGAAAGCGGCGATGCGCCGATCCGATTCAGCACGGATCATGGGATGGAGGATCGCTTCAAGGCGTTGTTTCGCCTGCGCATCACTGAAGGCCAGGGCGCGCATGCGCGCCCGGTCCAGAGCGCCCTCCGGAGTGACGAACTCCGCCCCGAAGGTGTCGCGGATGGCCGCCATGCCGGCGCCACCCGGGGTGGTGAGTTCATGTGCAACGGCGTCGGCGTCAATCACCGGCACGCCCAGGCGCGCGAACTGGTCGCCAACGGCGTTCTTGCCAGAGCCGATTCCGCCGGTCAGGCCGACGATGAAAGGCACGGGGGTTGTTGTGGTCATCAGGCGAATCGCATCCAGATCATTTCGGTGAGCGGGTGGCCCCAGAAGAGCGCGATGATACCTGCTGCACCGAGGTAGGGTCCGAAGGGGATGGGCACTTCGCGACCGTGCTTGAAGAACACAATAAGGCTGACGCCGACCACGGCGCCAACCAGCGAGGAAAGCAGAATGACCACGGGCAGCACCGACCAGCCCATCCATGCGCCAATGGCCGCAAGCAGCTTGAAGTCGCCGTAACCCATGCCTTCCTTGCCGGTGGCAAGCTTGAACAGCCAGTACACGCCCCATAGCGACAGGTAACCGGCCGTGGCGCCGATGACTGCAGATTGCAGGTCGGTGAACGTGCCGCGGGCATTGAGCAGCAGCCCCAGCCACAGGAGGGGCTGGGTCATCGAATCAGGCAGCAACTGGGTATCGAAATCGATCAGGCTGGCGGCAAGTACCGTCCAGACGAAGACCATGGCGCCGACGGCTGCGATGCCCGGGCCGAGGCGCCAGGCGCAGAAGGCGGCTGCAAGACCAGCGGCCAGTTCCACCACCGGGTAGCGCGTGCTGATGGGCGCCTTGCAGCCTGCGCAGCGTCCCCTGAGTGCCAGCCACGAGATGACCGGAATGTTCTGCAATGCCGTGATGCCATGTCCGCAATGCGGGCAGCGCGAACGTGGCCTGGCGAGGCTGAGCGGTTCCGCGGGCGGCGCGGTTTCGCCGCGCAGTTCAGCACATTGCTCCGCCCATTCCCGTTCCATCATCTTCGGCAGGCGGTGGATTACCACGTTCAGGAATGATCCGACGCACAGCCCGAACACCAGCGCCACCCACGGAAAGGCTACGGGAGAGAACATCTGGGAGAAAATTTCAGACATTGGTTTTACTTTTTCTTATTTTCTGCAATCAACCAACCAACTGTCCCAAGGCCTGCAAGTTCGGGTTGAGACTAGGAGCGAGGTGCTGCGCAACCGGAGCGTACTGGTTTGTACGCGAGGATTCGCAGTGCCGAGCAACGACGTTTCAGCCCGAAATCGCAGGCCGCCTAAACAGCCTGGCCGAGTTTGAAGATGGGGAGATACATTGCTATCACCATCCCGCCGATCAGCGAACCGAGCACCACCATGATGATCGGCTCCATCAATGAGGACAGTGCTTCCACCGCATCGTCCACTTCCTGCTCGAAGAAGTCCGCCACCTTGGACAGCATGGAATCCAGCGCGCCGGACTCTTCGCCGATCGACACCATCTGGATCACCATGTTGGGGAACAGGTTGGAGTTCTGCATGGCCACCGTCAGGCTGGTACCGGTGCTCACTTCGCCCTGGATGACCTTGGTGGCCGACTGGTAGACCCAGTTGCCGGATGCACCACCCACCGAATCCAGCGCCTCGACGAGCGGTACGCCCGCGGCAAACATGGTCGCCAGTGTGCGGGTCCACCGCGCAATGGTGGAGATGCGGATCAGGTGGCCGAACACGGGCAGCCTGAGCATCAGGCGGTCCATGAAAATCTGCACCGCCTGCGATCGCTTCCACGATTCGAGGAAGCCGTACACGCCGCCGCCGATGCCTGCAAAGATGATGTACCAGAATTTCACGAACCAGTCGGAGATCGCCATCACGACCAGGGTCGGTGTCGGCAGGTCGGCGCCGAAGCTGGTGAATACCTGCTTGAACGCCGGGATCACGAA
>CAIYPG010000078.1 GCA_903928055.1 uncultured beta proteobacterium
ATGGGGATGGAAAGATTGTTTGCGATGCTCAACGGAAAAAAATCTGTGTTTGAGACAGAGTTATTTGAACCGATATTTAAGAGAATTCAAAATGTCATTCCGAATTTGATCCGGAATCCAGAAAATAATTTACTGGATTCCCGCCTGCGCGGGAATGACAGTGGAGGGTCTGGAGGATATGAGGCTGTTCATGTTCATTTTTCTTCATCATTCAAATGACACGCCGAAAACCTTCCCGGCGATATTTCTCTCAAAGCTGGCTGCTCAATCGAGCAGCGTGGCATGGCATGTGGACAGCGCGGATGGAAATGGCAGCCGGTGGGTGGATTCAACGGTGAAGGGATCTCACCTTTCACCACTTCGTAGACGCGTTTGCCGGCGCCAACCTGCGGTACTTCCTCAAGCAGCGCCCGGGTATAAGGATGGTTCGGTGCGGCATAGAGTTTATCGGTGGGGGCGGTCTCGACGATGCGCCCCAGATACATGATGGCGACGCGGTCAGACAGATGCTTCACCACGCCGAGGTCATGGCTGATGAAAAGATAGGTCAGGTTGAATGCATCCTTCAGGTCCATGAACAGGTTCAACACCTGCGCCTGGATGGAGACGTCGAGTGCCGCGACCGCTTCGTCACAGACCATGAAGCGCGGCTTCACCGCCAGCGCCCGGGCGATGCCAATCCGTTGCCGCTGGCCGCCGGAGAACTGGTGCGGAAAGCGCCGCTTGTAGGCGGGGTCCAGGCCGACCTTGAGCATGAGTTCGCTGACGTAATCCTCGATCCTGTCGCGGGGTAAAATGCCGTGCACGCGCGGGGCTTCGCCGATGATGTCGATGACCCGCTTTCTCGGGTTGAGCGAGGACATCGGATCCTGAAACACCATCTGCACCTGCAGCTTGGCTTCCCCGGCCTGGGCCGGCGTCCAGTTCGCGCTCTCCACACCCTCGAACCAGTATTCGCCAGCGCTCTTTGGGAGAATGCCGGCAATCATGCGGCCCAGCGTGGATTTGCCGCAGCCGGATTCGCCAACGAGGCCGACCACTTCGCCGGGATTGATCGCCAGGCTGACGCCGTCCACCGCATGCACGGTGCGCGAGTCGAACCTCGCGCCGAACACGCTTGCAATCCGCTCGGCGAAATCGGGGCTGCGCTCGAAGCGCTTGGCGATGTTGCGCACCTCGACGATCGGGATGATCTTGTCGCCGCTCATGACACAGTCTCCTGCGCCAGCCGGATGGGATGAAAGCAGCGTACGCGGCGTCCATTGCGTTCATTATCCAGATCGGTTTCGTCAGGCACCACCTGACAGGCCGCATCGGCAAAGGTGCAGCGCGGATTGAAGGCGCAACCCTGCGGCAGGTTCAGCGGCGAAGGGGCCATGCCGGGGATCTGGGCGAGACGCTGGCCGCGGTGGTTGCGGCTGGGCACCGAATCGATCAGGCCGCGCGTATAGGGATGGGCGGGTGCGGCAATCACGTCACGCACCGCACCGGTTTCGACGATGCGCCCGGCGTACATCACAGCCACGCGATCACCCATGCTGTCGATCACTGCGAGATCGTGGGTGATCCAGATCAACGCCGTGCCGCTTTCGGCGCACAGCTTCTGCATCTCGTGGATGATCTGCGCCTGGATCGTGACATCCAGCGCCGTGGTGGGCTCGTCGGCGATGACCAGCGCCGGGCTGTGCAGCAGGGCAATGGCGATAGCCACGCGCTGGCGCATGCCGCCGGAGAACTGGTGCGGATAGGCTTTCAGCCGCTCTTCCGGTGAAGGGATGCCGACGCGGCGCAGCGCCTCGGCAGCACGGGCGTGCGCTGCCTTGTGGCTGACTTTGTCATGTACCTGGATCGCTTCGATGATCTGGGTGTCGATGCGCAGCACCGGGTTCAGGGTCATCATCGGATCCTGAAAGATCATCGCAATGTCCTTCCCGCGCAACCGGCGCATGCGCTCCTGGCTGGCGCCCACCAGTTCCTCGCCCTTGAAGCGGATGCTGCCACTGGCGATGCGACCGGGCGGATCGAGCAGGCCGAGGATGGAAAAGCCGGTGATGGACTTTCCAGAACCGGACTCGCCGACCAGCCCCAGCACTTCGCCGCGGCTTACCTCAAGGCTCACTCCGTTCACGGCTTTCACCGTGCCCTGGCGGGTGTCGAAGTGGGTCTCGAGATCGCGAATGACGAGGAGGGGTTCGGTCATGCGCGGCCCCTGAATGTGTAGCAAGAGAACCGCCCCCACCCTAGCCCTCCCCCGCTTCGCAGTGGAGCGGACTTGGGTTCCTCCCTCCCCTGAGCGAAGCGCGGGGGAGGGTTGGGGTGGGGGCGTTTATCCAATGTCATCACTTCTGCAGCCTCGGGTTCAGCACATCCCGCAGACGATCGCCCACGACGTTGATGCTGAAGATCGTGACGAGCAGCAGCAGGCCCGGATACACGCTGATCCAGTACTGGCCCGACAACAGGTAGGCAAAGCCGTTGGCGATCAAAAGGCCCAGCGAAGGCTCGGTGATCGGCAGCCCGAGCCCAAGAAAGGACAGTGTGGCTTCAGTCGAGATGGCGTGCGCAATCTGCATGGTGCCGATGACGATGATGGGCGGGAGGCAGTTCGGCAGGATGTGGCCGAACACGATGCGTGGTCGGCTGAAACCCAGCGACACCGCTGCATCCACGTATTCCTTGCCGCGTTCGATCAGCGCGGTGCCGCGCACGGCTCGGGCGAAGTAGGCCCATTGCACCATGACGAGCGCGAAGATCACCTTGTCCACGCCCTGTCCGAGCACCGCCAGCAGGATGAGTGCAACCATGATGGTGGGAAAGCCGAGCATGAAATCCACGACTCGCATGATCAGGGCATCGACAAAGCCGCCCCAGTAGGCGGCAACCAGGCCCAGCGAGACGCCGAAGGCAATCGCCAGCACGCCGGAAACGACGCCGACCATGAGGCTCAGGCGCAACCCATAGAGCATCGCGGAGAGCATGTCGCGGCCCTGGCCGTCGGTGCCCAGCCAGTAATGGAAGCCGTCCGGATTCACGCTGCCCGGCGGCATGCGGCTGTCGAACATGTCGATGACGGTGAGGTCGTAGGGATTCTGTGGGGCGATCAGCGGGGACAGCAGGGCCGCGGCCAGCAGCAGCCCGCAGACGACAAGCGCTGCGACGGCGCGCCGGTTTTCGGCAAACTCGCGCCACAGCATGCGCCAGCGCTTCTCCGGTTCCGGGGCGGTTGGGTTCGCGGGCACGGCGCTCATTCGGACACTCCCTTCAAGCGCACCCGCGGATCCAGCGTGGCGTACAGCAGGTCAACAACCAGGTTGATCAGGATGAACATCATGGTCACGACCAGGAGGTAGGCCACCACCACCGGACGGTCCAGCTTGTTGATGCTGTCGATGATGAGCTTGCCCATGCCAGGCCAGGCGAAGATGGTTTCGGTGACAGTGGAAAAGGCGATCAGCGAACCGAGTTCCATGCCGATCACGGTAACGATGGGCACCAGGATGTTCTTCAGCACATGCACGAGCACGATGCGCGGTTCGGACACGCCCTTGGCGCGGGCGAACTTCACGAAATCCAGCGGCATGGTCTCGCGCACGCCGGCGCGCGTGAGCCGGATCATCATGGCGAGCTTGAACAGGGCGAGATTGATGGCCGGCAGCAGCAAGTGGCGCAGGCCATCCCAGGTGGCGAAGCTGGTCTCGATGCCAAAGATCGTGCCGGTGGTGCCGCGGCCATTGGAAGGCAGCCAGCCCAGCCAGACCGAAAAAATCATGATCAGCATCAGGCCCTGCCAGAAGCCCGGCAGGCTGAAGCCGAGGATCGAGCCCGTGGTGATGACCTCATCGGCCGCGCTGCCCGGCTTCAGACCTGCCCACAGGCCGAGCGGGATGCCGATCAGCACCGCGATGACCATTGCGCACAGCGCCAGTTCCAGAGTGGCCGGCATGCGCGACAGGATGAGCTCGATGGACGGGATGTTGAAAACGAAGGAGGTGCCCAGGTCGCCCTGGACGGCCTTGCCGAGGAAGATGCCGTACTGCGTAATGAGCGGCTTGTCGAGGCCCAGGGAGCGGATCGCGGCCTGGCGCTCACTCTGGTTGGCATCATCCGGCAGCAGGATGTCCACCGGATCGCCGACGGCATACAGGCCGACGAAGACCACAATGGAGACGGCCAGCAGCACCAGCATGCTCTGCAGCAACCGCCGGATGATGAAGACGAGCATGAGACTCCGTTCTCTCGGGGACGCCGTCGCGAAACGTATTTTTGCAGAGTTTGCGACAGGCAGATGCCCAGTGTCACGAACATGGCCCCGGTTGCGCAATGATATCGGGGTTGTTTATGCTTGCATAAGCAGAATTTATGGATTGCAGTGTACGCAAGTATCAATCACGCCCTTTGACAACTCCAGAATCACTAACAAAGGCATATTCCGTTCGTGGTGAGCTTGTCGAACCATGAACGGACTCAGATGCTTTCGACGTATTCGTCCTTCGACAGGCTCAGGACGAACGGCGACTCACTTGAATTCGTCATTCCCGCGCAGGCGGGAATCCAGGCGGGAATCCAGGGTCTTTTGGGTAAACGTCGCTGGATTCCCGCCTGCGCGGGAATGACAGCATTCAGAATGATGAAATGAACTACCGCCAACTCGAAATCTTCCGCGCCGTCATGGACGCCGGCTCCGCCACCGCCGCAGCCCGTGTACTGGACCTCTCCCAGCCTGCCGTCAGCCAGCAACTCGCGCAGCTTGAGGAAGAGCTCGGCCTGGACCTGTTTGCGCGCGAGCGCGGCCGCCTCGTCCCCACCAGCCATGCCACCGCGCTCCATGCCGAAGTGGCGCTGGCTTTCGAGGGTGTGGACCGCGTGCTCAGCCTGGTCAACAAGATGCGGGCACATAACACGGGCACGATCACGATCGCCGTACCCTACAGCTTCTGCGAATCGCTGCTTCCGCGGCTCCTGGCACGGCTGACCAGGGGCCGTCCGCAATTGCGCTATGCCATCGAGCAGGCGCGGTACGAAGACATCCTTGTCATGGTGGCCAAGCGCCAGGCCGACATCGGCATCGTCAAGGAGCCGGTGGAGCATCCGGGAGTATCCACGCAGCCGCTGATTGATACCGTTGCCGCCTGTGCCATGCCGCGCGAGCACCGCTATGCCCGCCTGACAAGGATCACCCCGCAGCATCTCGCCAGCGAGCCGCTGATCCAGCTCGGATCGCAGAAGCTCTGGCGCTATGAAATGCTGGCCATGTTCCGTCGCCATGGGCTGACCCCCACCGTGCGCATCGAGGCACATTCCGTCGGTGCGGCCTGCGGATTCGTCGCTGCCGGTATGGGTCTGTCGGTGGTACCTGAGCTACTGGGCGCGCAATACGCCAACCGCGAGATCGTGCTGCGGCCGCTGACGGTGAACATCGAGCATCGCTTTGCCATTGCGTTCCCGAAAGGCCTGCAGCGCGGCGGCCTCGTGGCCGATTTCGTCGCCGCGGCAAGACGGGTGGCGCGGGAGTTGATTAGGGAGGGGCGGAAGTAATTTGGGCTTTATTCCCTCCTTTGCGAGCGAAGCGAGTGGGGGAGGG
>CAIYPG010000079.1 GCA_903928055.1 uncultured beta proteobacterium
AAGGTGTGGCCGGCCTGCGGTTACACGCGACCCACCAACACCGCCACGCTGCACCTGCGCCGCAGCCACAACCTCAAGCCCGAGGACGTGGAGCACATCACCATCATCGGCGGCCACCGCAACACCCAGCAGTTGTCCGAGCCGCTGGAGAAAAAACGCCGGCCCAAGATCGCCATCGACGGCAAGTTCAGCATCCCCTTCACCACCGCGGTGATGATGGCCAAGGGCAACGTCACCCTGCGCGACTACACCGAGGAGGGGCTCAACGACCCGAAGGTGCTGGCCATGGCCGATCGGGTGAGCTACCGCCCGGTGGCGGCCAACGAGCAGCGCACCCAGTTCCCCGAGGTGGAGATCAAGACGCGCGACGGCCGCGTGCTGCGCCACAAGGCAGACAGCGTGCCGGGCGATCACAAAAACCCGGCCAGCTGGGATTCGCTGGAGGCGAAGTTCCGCGATTGCATGTCCTTCTCCGCCAATCCGGTGTCCGAAAAGAAGCTGGACCAGGCCATCGCCATGATCCGCGATCTTGAAAACCTGAAGGATGCGACGGAGATCCTGCGGGTACTGAGCTGATGTCCTGCAGTACTGGCTGAAGACAACGGAGGCGGGGTGGCTGAGGTATTTTGCAGCGACCGCTTCCGGTAGCAGCGCTGCTGGAGTGCAGGCCCGGGCGGGTCGGCCCGCATCTTTTACGTTCGGCTGGAGGGAAGCTCATGCGGATTCCATACCTGTACGCCATTTGTTCGTTTGCTTTTCTGCTCTCCGGCCCCCCCGCTCATGCGCAGACCGATGCGTACCCCTCCAGGCCCGTCACCATCCTGATTCCGTTCGCGGCCGGCGGGAACACCGAATTCGAATACCGTCCCTATGCCATCAAGCTGACTGAAAATGTCGGCCGGCCCTTCATCCTGGATTTCAAGGCCGGCGCCGGCACCCTGATCGGGACGACATACGTGGCGAAGGCGCCACCGGACGGCTATCTGCTGCTCGGCGCGAGTAGCAGTTACGCGGCCCTGCCTTCGCTCTATCCTGACCTGCCCTATGACCCGAACAAGGACCTGACGGCCGTTTCGATCATGACCACAAAAGCCAGCGTGCTGGTGATCCATCCCAGCCTGCCGGCTTCCACGATGAGGGAATTCATCGCCTATGCCCGCGCCAACCCTGACAAGATCAACCAAAGCACGCCCGGCGCGGGCGGGGCACCCCATCTGCGTTCGCTCCAGCTCTACAACTTGATCGGCGTCACTCCGACGTTCATCCATTACAAGGGCACCGGCCCCCTGGTGACCGATCTCATGGCGGGCCGGGTCAATGTTGCGATCACGGGCCTGCCCACGGTGGCTTCGCAATTGAAGTCGGGCAAGCTTCGTGTGATTGCCACCACTGGCCGGGAGCGCATGGCCTTGCTGCCGGACATTCCGACCGTTGCTGAAAGCGGCGTGCCTGACTATGAGTTCTCGGGCTGGGGCGCCATGCTGGCCCCGGGCGGAACACCGGCGCCCATCGTCAACAGGCTCAGCGCCGAACTGGCCAAGGTCGCGAAGGCGCCGGACATCATCCAGCGTTTCAGGCAGGAGGGCTGGCAGATGGTGGGGAGCACGCCGGAGGAGGCGCGGCGATGGATTGCCAGCGAGATAGAATTCACCCGCAACCTGGTGAAGCAGACCGGGCTCAAGCTCGAACAATAATTGTCAATGAGAGGGTGGATTGCACGTGGATGACTTGGTGATTGAACAGCACGGGAAGGTCCTGACCGTAACCCTGAACGCACCGCCGGTGAATGCGCTCACCATGGTCCGCTACCAGCAGCTCACCGATGCCTTCGAGGCCATCGGCAAGCGCATGGACGTGCACTGCGTAGTGCTCACCGGCGCCGGCACGCGCGCCTTCTGCGCTGGGCTGGACCTGAACGAATTCCTGGCCGCGCCTGCCGACAAGGACCACGAGCGTGCTGCCATCGTGCGCGCCACCTTCAAGGCCATCCGCCTGTGCGCCATCCCGGTGATTGCTGCGGTGAACGGCCCGGCGCTCGGCGCGGGCAATGTGCTGGCCGCTGTCTCGGACATCCGCATCGCTTCGGAGAAGGCCACGTTCGGCATGCCGGAGATCAACGTCGGCCGCTGCGGCGGCGCCGCGCACATGGGCCGGTTGCTGTCACCGGGCCTGCTGCGCATGATGTACTTCACCGGCGAGCCCATCAGTGCCTGGGAGGCGCATCGCCTCGGCATGGTGGAGCAGGTGGTGACGCCGAAGCGCCTGATGCCCGCGGCCATGGAACTGGCCGGGACCATCGCCGCCAAGAGTCCGATCGGCCTGCGCATGGCCAAGGAGGCCATCAACAAGGTCGAGTGGATGCCGGTGGAGGAGGGCTACGAGCTGGAGCAGCAGTACTCCAGCAGGCTGCTGCTCACCGAGGACGCAAAGGAAGCCACGCGCGCCGCCATCGAACGGCGGGCGCCCAACTTCAAGGGGCGCTAGAAGTTCTCCTCTCTCCTCCGGGGAGAGGGGCCGGGGGTGAGGGAAGATTTTCCCCGCTTCGGCGACAATGTCTCCCGCTACGCAATAACAAGGAAACCGAAAATGAAAATGTACTGGTCGTCGCGCTCGCCCTTTGTGCGCAAGGCAATGGTGGTGGCCCATGAGGTCGGCCTCGCTGATCGCATCGAAAAGATTCCGGTGGTGGTCTCATCGACCATGAAGCCCACCCCCGAAGTGATGCGCAACAATCCGCTGAACAAGATTCCGACGCTGATCACCGACGACGGCATGGTGCTGTTCGAATCAGTGGTGGTGTGCGAATACTTCGACAGCTTCAACAAGGGTGCAAAACTTTTCCCAACCGATCCCAAGCTGCGCTGGCCGGCGCTGCGCTGGCAGGCGCTGGGCAGCGGCATGCTGGAGGCGGAAATCCTGTGGCGTTCCGAAACCCGGCGCCCGAACCCGTTGCAGATTGCAGTCGACGGATTCGAGGAAAAAGTCAAAACCTCGCTCGACCTGCTGGAGAAGGAGGCTGCCGCGTTGAGCGCCGCTGCCTATTGTATCGGCCACATCAGCATCGCCTGCGCGCTGGCCTACCTCGATTTCCGTTTCACCGAACTCGACTGGCGTGCCGGTCACCCGAAACTGGCCGCCTGGTTTGCCGAAGTCTCGAAGCGGCCGAGCATGCAGGCGACAGCGTTCATTGATGTCTGAGGGGCGGGGCCTTCCGGTATTTACTGATATCAATCATCGCGATATATCGCTTCAAATCGAGATGATTTAAAGGAATTGATCATAATTCCGGAGGGGTATTGCCGGCCTCTCACACCCCGACAATCTGGTTAAGCCCTTCGATCACCGCGCGATTATTGCGTGAGCGGGCAGCCGGCCTATGCGGCCGGCTGGCGCCCGCCATCCTGCGAACTGGCCGCCCCGGGACCGCAATTATTCTGTAGCTCATGTCGTTGCCACATCGGCGTGCCCCTGCAAACGCCCTGTCGTGAACTATTCCGGTCAACACACGTCCAACATCCCATGGAATGCCTGATTGACGGGGCACTCCTGCTTGATTGAACCAGACGTGTCCATTCCCGATCAATGGGATCGAAAGCCGGTAGGAGAAGAATATGCTGAATAAATATGACCCTTTGCCATCGCTGCCATTGGCCTCCAATGTAAAGCTGAAGATCGAGAAGCTCAATCCGCCACAGCGGGTAACCCTGGACTCGCCGGCTCATCTGGTCATGACGGATTTCGCCATCACGCCGGCAGCTTCAATTGAACCGGGGGCTCTGGTGGACAGCGCAAATGAGTACATGAGAAGGCGGGGCATTCGATCATTGCTCGTTGTTGACGCACATGAAGTCGTCATAGGAATAATCACGGCCACCGATATCCTGGGAGAGAAGGCCGTTCAGTTTGCGCACGACAACGGGATCAGGCGAAGTGAAATCCGGGTTATCGATTTGATGACGAGTCGCGAACAGCTCGACATCATTGAATATGATTCCCTGATGGCGATGAGGGTCGGGCACGTTGTGGCAACGGTCAAGCAGGCGGGGCATCAGCATTTGCTGGTTGGGCAACCGGGGCCTGCCGGTGAGCGTATCCGTGGCATGTTTTCATTGACACAGGTGGCCAGGCAACTGGGAATTGACATTCAACCGAATACCTTCGCAAAGACATTCGCTGAAGTGGAGGCGGGTCTCAGTCATTGACTTCAGTATGGCGCCAGGGCAGCTTGCACAACTTTTTCAGCCCTTCAATCGGCTGGGGCGGGAGGCTGGTACGGAGCAAGGAACGGGCATTGGCCTGCTGATTACAAAAAAACTTGTCGAACTGATGGGGGGAACCATTGGCGTAGAAAGCGTCCCTGGAGTGGGTTGTACGTTTTGGGTTGAATTGAGCAGGGCGAGCGTGCCGCAGCAATTGGTTCCGGTCTCAGCCAATCCTGTCCTGATTCAGCCGCCGCTTCTGCCGGCGGGCATCCAGCAACGCACCGTACTCTATGTCGAGGACAATCCATCCAACCTGAATCTCGTCGAACAAATCGTTGCGCTTCGCCCTGGCTTGAGCCTCTTGAGCGCGACCGATGGCAACATGGGCATTCTGCTTGCACGCTCCCATCTACCTGCGGCGATTCTGATGGACATCAACCTGCCAGGCATCCGCGGCCTGGACGCCATGAGTATTCTTCGGGCAGACCCGGCAACGATGCATATCCCGATCATTGCGGTGAGTGCCAATGCGGTACACAGCGACATCGAACGCAGCCTTAAGGCTGGTTTCTTTGCCTATGTAACCAAACCCATCAAGGTGAGCGCGTTCATGGATACGCTAGACGCAGCGCTAGAATCGTCGATGGGCGCATCAGTCAAAAAAACATAGGTCTGCTTAAGGCACAGTTCCAATCTCCCCGTCCCAGTCCGAGATGAGTGCCCGCCTAGTGTCGGAGGCGGTCCGCCAGCCAAACCGAAGTTCAGAGGCGGCAACATGAGTGGAGCAGCCATTGGGTATGCATCTATCAAGAGGCAGGAAACAGTCTTTAGCAGGCATTCCGCCTCGGGGGTGCGAGGGGCTGGTCATGGCCGAACTCGGCCAAATACCGTTGGAAAATAGCTGCCACTCATCCGCGACCCGCTAACGCATTAGCATTTTAAGCACCCAAGAGTGGTGCCCAGTTTCACCCTGGTTGGGGGGGGATCGAGGCGTGAACAAACGGGGATTATTCGATCCGTAACAATTTTTAAAACGTAGGAAACGTAGGGTTTCAACGTGCCTTGACGGGCCTGTGCGAGTAAGGGCGGGCCTTTATATCAATAACATACGTTGCGAACATTCACTTCTAGACCGGCTGCCTTCTGAGGTCGAGGGTCAGCGGAAACGCGCGATTCACCGGCTCAGCCTTCACTTCCATCGGCCCCGGCGTATGTCCGTGGCCCCAGAAGCGCGCAAAGCGCCGCGCTTCGGCTTCGTTGGCATTCACCGGGAAGGTGTCGTAGTTGCGTCCGCCCGGATGCACCACGTGATAGGTGGCACCGCCGATGGCGCGCGAACTCCAGGTATCGACAATGTCGAACACCAGCGGCGAGTGGATGTTGATCGTCGGGTGCAATGCCGATGGCGGATTCCAGGCGCGATAACGCAGGCCGGCGACAAACTCGCCCTGCACACCCGTGGGGGTCATCGGCAGCGCGCGGCCATTGCAGGTCACCACATGGCGCGAATCGGTCATGCCGCCCACCTTGACCTGCAGGCGTTCCACCGACGAATCGACGTAACGCGCGGTGCCGCCGCCGGACATCTCCTCGCCCATGACATGCCAGGGTTCGATGGCCTGGCGCAATTCCATGCGCAGGCCTTCATAGGTCACGGTGCCGTAGCGCGGGAAGCGGAATTCGAGGAAGGGCGCGAACCAGGACTCGTCGAAGGCGTAGCCGGCGGCGCGCAGGTCGCGGACCACATCGCGGATGTCCTGCTCGATGAAGTGCGGCAGCATCCAGCGGTCATGCAGTTGCGTGTCCCAGTACACGATGCGGCCGCGATAGGGCGTCTTCCAGAATCGGGCAACAAGCGCGCGCAGCAGCAGCATCTGCGCCAGGCTCATGCGCGCATGCGGCGGCATCTCGAAGGCGCGGAACTCCACGGGGCCGAGACGCCCCGTGGCGCCATCGGGCGAATACAGCTTGTCGATGGAAAATTCAGCGCGATGCGTGTTGCCGGTGAGGTCGACGAGCAGGTTGCGCAACAGCCGGTCCACCAGCCAGGGCTTGTGGCTCTCTTCGCCGGGCGTGAGGTGCGTGTCCATCTGCTGGAAGGCGATCTCCAGCTCGTACAGGTTGTCGTCGCGCGCCTCATCGACGCGCGGTGCCTGGCTGGTCGGGCCGATGAACTGCCCGGAAAAGATGTAGGACAGCGCAGGATGGTTCTGCCAGTAGAGGAGCAGGCTCTTCAGCAGGTCGGGCCGGCGCAGGAACGGACTGTCGGCGGGCGTGATGCCGCCCAGCGTGACGTGGTTGCCGCCGCCTGTGCCGGTGTGGCGGCCGTCGAGCATGAATTTTTCTGTGCCGAGGCGCGTTTCGCGCGCGGCTTCGTAGAGTGCCGTGGTGTTCGTCACCAGGTCGGGCCAGTTCGTGGCCGGATGCACGTTGACCTCGATGACGCCGGGGTCGGGCGTCACGGCCAGCACCTTGAGGCGCGGATCGACCGGCGGCAGGTAGCCTTCGAGGCGGACCATCAGCTTCAATCCGCCGCACACCGTTTCAATCGCAGCGACCAGATTGAGGAAGTCCTCCACGCGCTTGAGCGGCGGGAGATAGACGTACAGCCGGCCCTCGCGCGCTTCGACGCACAGCGCCGTGCGCACGATCTCCCTGGGTTCGGGCTTCGCCTGAGAGGGCTTCTTCGCATGGCGTTGTTTTTCGACCAGCGCGTGCGCATCGTGCAGGTTGCCGCGCTCGGAGAACGGATCGCGGTCGTACTCGTGCTGCACATCGCCAGGCAGTACATCAGGCAGAGAGGCCAGTGGCAAACGAACGCCCATCGGATGGGAGCTTGGCAGCAGGAACAGCCGGCCGCGCCTGAATGGCCAGGGCGAGCTCAGCCATTCGGTCTCGACGCTGTCCGAGGTGGATTCGCGCGCCTTCAGCGGCAGCGTGAAGCCGGCGGGCTTGTCCAGGCCGTGCTCGATGATGCGGGTGACGCGCAGCCGGTCATCGTGCGCATCAAGTGGCGTCTTGAGCGGATCGAAATTGTCCGGCAGTTGCTGTTCGCCCATGAGCGCCAGCAGCGGGTCCTCATAGGCCGGGATGACGAATTCCGGTGGCAGGCCGAGTTTTCCGGCCAGCGCGTCGGCGAGCCGCTGCGCATCGGCGACGGTGAATTTCGAAGGGGTGGATTCGCGCGAAATCAGCGCGGCGTTCTTCCACAGCGGCTCGCCATCGGTGCGCCAGATGATGGGCAGCGCCCAGCGTGGCAGTGGCTCGCCCGGATACCACTTGCCCTGCGTGTACATCATCAGGCTGCCCGGCGCAAAGCGCTCACGGAGGCGCCAGGACAATTCCTCGGCCTTTTGCCATTTTTCCGGGGACATGGCGGTGATGTTCCACTCGGGGCCGTCCATGTTGTCCACGGACACGAAGGTCGGCTCGCCACCCTGCGTGAGGCGCACGTTGCCGGCGAGCAGGTCGGCATCCACCTGCCGGCCCAGCGCTTCGATCTTTGTCCACTGATCTTCGCTGTAGGGCTTGGTGACGCGCGGATCCTCATGGATGCGCGTCACGGTCATTTCGAAATTCAGCGTCGATTCGGTCGGGTCGGTGAAACCCGATACCGGCGCTGCGCTTGACGGGATGGCGGTGGCCGCCAGCGGAATGTGGCCTTCGCCGGCAAACAGTCCCGAGGTCGGATCAAGGCCCACCCAGCCTGCGCCAGGGATGTAGACCTCGGCCCATGCGTGAAGGTCAGTGAAGTCGGCAGTCGGGCCGGCGGGGCCGTCCAGCGGCTTGACGTCGGCGGTGAGCTGGATGAGGTAGCCGGAGACGAAGCGCGCGGCGAGACCGAGGTGGCGCAGCACCTGCACCAGCAGCCAGCCGGTATCGCGGCAGGAGCCCTGGCCGACATCGAGCGTCTTGTCCGGCGTCTGGATGCCGGGCTCCATGCGAACGAGGTATTTGATCTCGTGCTGCAGCCGCTGGTTGACCGCGACCAGGAAATCGACGATCTGCATGCCCGGGGTGAAACCGTTGCGCCTGAAATCCTCCAGCCACTTGGTGAACAGCGGGCCTGGTTCATGTTTCTCCAGGTAAGGGGCCAGTTCGGTGGCGAGCTGCGCCGGATAGGCAAAGGGGAATTTCTCTGCCCACGATTCGACGAAGAAATCGAACGGATTGATCACCGTCATGTCGGCGACGAGGTCGACGACGATTTCCAGTTCCCTGGTTTTCTCCGGGAAGACGAGGCGGGCGATGTAATTGCCGTAGGCGTCCTGCTGCCAGTTGATGAAGTGGTCCGCCGGTTTCACCCGCAGTGAGTAGCTGTGGATGGGCGTGCGGCAGTGCGGCGCGGGACGCAGGCGCACCTCGTGCGGCGACAGGTTGATCGTCCGGTCGAAGTTATAGCGGGTGAGATGGTGAAGCGCGACGCGAATGGTCATGGGCAATCCAGACGAAAGTCTGCCGGACGCAGAACGGAAGGACGTCGCGGCGACAAAAGGCGGTGCGTGACGCCGGTGCAGCGTCCCGCAGTTATTTGAAGATTTCGCCCTGGTACTGGCGAGTGGCGTTCTCGTCGTCCCAGTTCGGGTCGGGCAACTGGGCGAACACCCGCCTGAGGCCTTCGCCCCAGCGCGTGTGGATCATGTTGAAGTAGGCATCCGATTCCAGGATGCGCCGCCTGAGGCCGAAGCGCAGGGAGTCCCGTTCGTACCAGGTCAGGTCGATCGGCAGGCCGACCGAAATGTTGGAGCGCATCGTCGAGTCGAAGGACACCAGCACGCACTTGGCCGCTTCCATCAGCGAGGTGGCAGGTGTGACCACCCGGTCGATGATGGGGCGACCGTACTTCGTTTCGCCGATCTGGAAGAACGGCGTCTCCGGCGTGGCCTCGATGAAATTGCCCTCGGTATAGACCTGGAACAGGCGCATGCGCTCGCCCTTGATCTGCCCGCCGAGGATGAACGAGGCACTCGAGTCGATGTTGTTTGCCGACAGGTAGGCTGCGTCGCGTTCGCGCACTTCGCGCAGGCTGCGGCCGAGCAGCGTGGCCACGTCGAACATCGACTCGGCTGCCCAGATGTTGCCCTGCGGATCGTCGCGCCGGCTGTGCAGTTCCATCAGATTGATGGCGTTCTGCGTCACCGAGAGGTTGCCCGAGGTCATGACCGTGATGCAGCGATCGCCCGCCTGCTCGAACACCTTCATCTTGCTGAAGGTCGAAATGTGATCCACGCCTGCATTCGTGCGCGAATCGGAGCCGAATACCATGCCGGCGTCGAGGAGGATGCCTACGCAATAGGTCATGTTCGGGAAGCGCTTTGCAATGCAGCGGGCATGGTGATTCCGGATCCGAAATTAGGGAGCGGGCCCTATTGTAATCGACAGGACCGGCACCGGGCGCAGGTTGGCAGGCCCGCCCGGCAGGGTCGGACTCGGGCGCGGGCTCACGAGTAGTCCGGCACGAGGAAGTGTTTGTTGATTTCGGTACTGAGGGCATCGATCTTGTCCAGGAAGCGCATCAGGTATTCGTGCAGGCCGAGTTCGAATACCTGTTCCGAGCGGCCGTAATGGAGCTGGGCGTGCATCTCGCCGGCGAGGCGCTCGGGTTCGAGCCGCTCCGAGTCCGACAGGCTCTGCAGGATTTCGTAGATGTCGTTCATGCAGGCGTGCAGGCTGCGCGGAACGTCCTGGCGCAGGATCAGCAGTTCGCCGACCCGGAACGGCGTGATCACGTCGCGGTAGATCTTGCGATAGGCCTCGAAGGTGCCCACCGACCTGAGCAGCGAGCCCCACTGGTAGTAGTCCACCGCGCCGCCCACTTCGTCGATGGACGGCAGCAGCGTGTGGTACTTGACATCGAGGATGCGCGCGGTGTTGTCGGCGCGCTCGAGGAAGGTGCCGAGGCGGATGAAGCTGTAGACCTCATCGCGCAGCATGGTGCCGAAGGTGACGCCGCGAAACAGGTGGGAACGGTTCTTCACCCAGTCGAAGAAGTTGCTGATGCCGCGGGCGTCAACCATTGAGTAGGTGAGACTGCGCATTTCCAGCCAGGTGGCGTTCAGGCTTTCCCACATTTCCGAAGTGATGGAGCCGCGCTGGCCGCGCGCGTTCTCGCGGGCCAGTTGCAGCGAGGAGAATATCGACGAGGGATTGGCCGGGTCGAACACCATGAACTGCATGACCTTCTGTGCAGTCAGTTCGGTGTGCTTGGCGTAGTACTCCTTGGCCAGGCCGGTGATCACCAGTGGCAGTGCCCAGGGCTCGGCCCACTTCTCGCCGGCCTCCATGACGCGATAGGGCAGCAGCGCCATGCGATAGGTGACATCGAGGATGCGTGCCGTGTTCTCGGCGCGCTCCATGTGGCGCGACATCCAGAACAGGTCGTTGGCGGAGCGGCTCAGCATGGCATGCAGCCTTGGCGTTCAAGGTTGATCATGATTCCAGCACCCAGGTGTCCTTCGTTCCGCCGCCCTGTGAGGAATTCACCACCAGCGAGCCTTCCTTGAGTGCCACGCGCGTGAGGCCGCCGGGGACGATGCGGATTTCCTTGCCGGAGAGCACGAATGGACGCAGGTCGACGTGGCGCGGCGCCACGCCGGATTCGACGAAGGTCGGGCAGGTCGACAATGCCAGCGTTGGTTGCGCGATGTACTTGCCCGGATCGGCGATGATGCGGTCGCGGAACTCGGCGCGCTGGCTGGCCGTGGCCGTCGGGCCGACCAGCATGCCGTAGCCGCCGGAGCCGTGCACTTCCTTCACCACCAGTTCGGGCAGGTGGTTGAGGACGTGGTTGAGGTCGTCCTTCTTGCTCAGTTCCCAGGTTGGCACGTTCTTCAGGATCGGCTCCTCGTTGAGGAAGAACTTGATCATGTCCGGCACGTGGATGTACATCGACTTGTCGTCGGCAATGCCGGTGCCGACTGCGTTGGCCAGCGTGACACGACCGGCCCGGTAGGCTTTCATCAGGCCGGGTACGCCGAGCATGGAGTCCTTGCGGAACACCTGTGGGTCGAGGAAATCATCGTCGACACGGCGGTAGATGACATCCACCCGCTTGGGGCCCTTGGTGGTGCGCATGTAGACGGTGTCGTCGCGCACCATCAGGTCCTGGCCTTCGACCAGCTCGATGCCCATCTGCTGGGCGAGGAAGGTGTGCTCGAAATAGGCGGAGTTGAACGCGCCCGGCGTAAGCAGCGCCACCACCGGATCGGCCACGCCCAGGGGTGCAACCCCGCGCAGCGTCTCCAGCAGGATGTCGGGGTAATGCTCGATCGGCTGCACGGCCTGGCGCGAGAACAACTCCGGAAAAAGCCGCATCATCATCTTGCGGTTCTCGAGCATGTAGGACACGCCGGAGGGGACACGCAGGTTGTCTTCGAGCACGTAGAACTCGCCGGGACCGGTGCAGACGATGTCCACGCCGGTGATGTGGGCGTAGGTATTGCCGGGCACCGACAGGCCCTGCATGATCGGCCGGTACTGGGTGTTCTCCAGCACCTTGGCCGCAGGCATCAGCCCTTCCTTGATCATGGTCTGATCGTGGTAGACATCGTGCAGGAACAGGTTGATCGCCTTGACCCGCTGCGCAAGGCCGCGCTCGAGCTTCTGCCAGTCGGTGGCCGGCAGGATGCGCGGAATGATGTCGAAGGGGATGAGGCGCTCGCCGCCGGCTTCCTCCCCGTAGACCGCAAAGGTGATGCCGAGGCGATGGAACATGACCTCGGCTTCGTTGCGTTTCTGCACGAGGCGTTCCGGTGGATTCGCTTCCAGCCAGGCCTGATAGCTCTGGTAGTGAGGCAGGACGCTACCGTCCATGCCGCGCATTTCGTCGTACACGTTGGCGGCCATGTTTTTCTGTGGGAATGGTTCAGTGTTGCACTTGGTGCAAGCATAAGCAACGGACATGCCGGGGATGCAAGTATTTGCCTCATCTGGGAAAACGGGCGAATCAGGGCATTTCCCGGGGTCGTTGGCCAGCGGGGATGCACCCCCGGGGTGCGTCACGCCTTGAAGTGGTGCGGGGTCTGCCGAAAAGAACCCAAGTATTTGAATTCACATTAATATGAGGTCTGAATCGACAGGAGCAGGCATGACCATGGAATTCCGGCAGAACAGCGTCCGCTGCGTGACCCCCAGCGGCTTTCACCGCATGGCCTACCTGGAATGGGGCGACCCGGCCAATTCCCGCGTGCTGGTCTGCGTGCACGGCCTTACCCGCAGCAGCCGCGATTTTGACGCGTTTGCCCAGGCCATGGCCGGCGAATACCGCGTGGTCTGCCCCGATGTCGCCGGGCGCGGCGACTCGGACTGGCTGAAGAGTCCGATGGAATACGCCATTCCGACCTATGCCGCCGACATGGTGACGCTGCTGGCACGCCTCAATGTCGAGCATGTGCACTGGGTCGGGACATCCATGGGCGGGCTGATCGGCATGGCTCTGGCGGCGTTGCCGGAATCGCCGATCACGCGCCTGGTGCTGAACGATGTCGGCCCGGTGATCACGGCGGTGTCGCTGGCGCGGATCGCCGCCTATGTCGGCAAGGCGCCGCATTTTCCCACGATTGAAATGGCCGATGCCTATATCCGCATGGTCAGCGCGAGTTTCGGCCCGCACAGCGACGCGGAGTGGCGCAAGCTGACTGAAAACGTGATCCGTCGTGAGGCGGACGGCAGCGTGCGCCTGCACTACGACCCGAAGCTGGCGGTACCGTTTGTGGCCACGCTGTCTTCAGTGGATACCGAACTGTGGCCCTTGTACGACGCCATCCAATGCCCGGTGCTGGTGACGCGCGGTGCAGACTCCGACCTGCTCACCTCCGCCACGGCCGCCGAGATGGAGCGTCGAGGCCCGCGCGCGAAGCTGGTGGAGTTCGCGGGTGTCGGCCATGCGCCCACGCTGATGCATGACGACCAGATCGCGGCAGTGAAGTCCTTCCTGCTGTCGCAATGACGGGAGCGGCGATTTGAATCCGGAGGATGTGAAGGACGCAGGGCAGGCGGACCAGCCTTCGAAAAAAGCCGGGCTCCTGCAGGTTGCGGCAACGATCTTCTGGGGACTGTTCATGATCGGCCGCAAGGGCACCTGGGAGAAGGACGGGGCCGTTGTCTCGCTGCCGCAGGTCGTGATTGGCGCGGTGATCGGCGGGGTGATCGTCGTGCTGATATTGCTGGGGCTGGTGCGGCTGGCGCTCAGCTAGGCGATCACAATAAGTCTCCAAAGCCGTCATCCCCGCGAAGGCGGGGATCCAGCATTTAGCGACGAAGAGCCATGGATTCCCGCCTTCGCGGGAATGACGGCAGAT
>CAIYPG010000080.1 GCA_903928055.1 uncultured beta proteobacterium
ATGGCCGTCAAACCTGCTGAAGCAGGTAGGGCATTAAATGGAGAGGACAGCCTGCTCCGCGCGCCCTACGGGAACATCGAATTCTCCTTTTACGTTCTCATTGGCTGGTAAGGATCTAGCGAGCGTTGCCTCGCCACTGTTGGATTTCGGGCAGGCAATTTCATGGTATTTAGAGCAGATGAGGTGCTGAATTTTCATAGAAGGTGAGATGCTGAATATTGTTGGCGGGATATTGGTGTACTAAAAGGACAGATCATGGACGAACAAAACTTTGACGTCGTTGTTGTGGGGTGCGGGATTGCGGGACTGGCTGCGGCGGTGTCCGCGCAGGAAGCTGGAGCACGGGTGGCGGTGCTGGAGCGTTCGACCGTTGAAGAGCGCGGCGGCAACACCCGCTACACCGGTGCCTGGATGCGGATGAAAAGTGAAATCGAAATTTCCGACGATTTCGAGGAGCACTTCGCGGTCAATGGTGGCGGATATATTGACCCGTTGCTGCTGGAGCGCTCCCTGGTTTCGCCTGAACAGCAGCCCGCAATACTGCGTTCATTGAGCTACGTCGACCCGAATGTGATCTCGACTTTTGCAGCAGAAGCGCCAGCCACCATTGCCTGGTTGAAGACCTCCGGGCTTCGATTCATCCCCCTGCCGAACGCATTTCCGACGGCAGTACAGCCCCGCATGCAGCCTTCGGGAGGGGGCCTGGCGCTGGTCGAGGCGCTGGCTCCGCGGTTTGAGAAAAGCGGTGGCAAGATCTTTTATGAAACAACTGCACGCAGCCTCATTCAGGATGAAGCAGGCGCGGTGACAGGCGTGAACGCGGTCGTGCGTGGCAATCGTCCGGTTCAGTTTCGTGCCGGTGCAGTGATACTTGGCAGCGGCGGTTTCCAGGGCAATGCGGAGATGATGACCCGGTACATCGGGCAGAGGGCCGTCAATCTGAGGGCCATGTCGCTTGGATCGCATTACAACAAGGGCGAAGGGCACTGCATGGCGCTTGATATCGGTGCTGCTCCTTGTGGGGACTACGCCCTGTGGCATGCGTCGCCAATGGACCCTCGCACTGCCCGAGCAGGGTCATCGGTCTATATTTATCCATATGGCATTGTTGTGAACAATCGTGGTCGTCGGTTTACGGATGAAGCGTCCGGATCGACCGATGAAACATATGAAAACGTTGCCCGCGAGGTTTCCTCGCAGCCGAACGGAATTGCCTACGTCATCGTTGATGCCAAGATCGCGGACGTTCCCAATTACAAACTGGCCATACATACCGAGCAGCCGGCCATCGAAGCGGCGAGCCTGCCGGAACTGGCGAAAAAGCTCGGCATTCCTGCTATAGCCCTTCAGGCAACTGTTGCGACGTTTAACAAGGGCTGCGTGCCGGGGACATTCAATCCGGGCCAGATGGATAATTTGAGCACGCAGGGTGTTGAACCCGCGAAGTCAAATTGGGCCCGCCCGCTTGATACGGGGCCTTTCAGGGCCTACCCCATTGTTTCCTCCATCGTTTTCACCTTTGGCGGATTGAAGGTCAATACCCGTGCGCAGGTGATCAACAATGATGGTGATCCGATCCCCGGTCTTTATGCGGCTGGCGAAACCATGGGCACATACTATGGTTCCTATACCGGGGCGACATCAGTCCTGAAAGGGGCGGTATTCGGCCGGATAGCGGGACTGGATGCGGCAAGCCGGAGAGGAAGCCCCAGTGCTTGAGCGCCCGCCGGAAGAACGACCGGGCCTTTGGAAATCAGGGCGAGCGGCGCATGGCGCCGCTCGCGCCACGTTTGTCTAGCTAGGCGGGCGCTTTTTCAAGCAGGTCTTTCAGTACGCTGTTGTGAATGCCGCCGGCAGCCATCAGATGGCGTTCAGCGGCAGTGCGCACTTCGGTGAGTACTTGGAAACAGATCGTCGTTCCACCTGCGCGTGTGGCAGTGACGCGAATGGGCTTGCCTTCGCGTACGCCTTCCTCGACGCCTTCGAAGCCATACTGCTCCATCCCGTCAAGGCCAAGCTGCCGCCAGCCTTCGCCTTCCTCGAAACGCAGCGGGAGCACGCCCATGCCAATCAGGTTGGCCCGATGAATGCGCTCGTAGGATTCCGCGATGACGGCCTTCACGCCCAGCAAGGCAGAGCCTTTTGCCGCCCAATCGCGGCTGCTCCCCGTGCCGTACTCCTTGCCGCCCAGCACGATCACGGCAGTGACTTCCTTCTGGTAGGTTTTTGCGGCGTCGTAGATGGTCGTTACCTTGCGATCCGGGAAGTGCAGGGTCCATCCGCCTTCCAGGTCCGGGGTCAGCACGTTGCGGATTCGCACATTGGCGAAAGTTCCCCGCGCCATGACCTCAAAGTTGCCCCGTCGACCGACGTAAGAGTTGAAGTCACGGGGCGCAATTCCCGCCTGGACCAGATATTGTCCCGCCGGGGTTTCCACCGGAATTTCGCCGCCTGGAGAAATGTGGTCAGTGGTCAGTGAGTCGCCGAATGCCGCAAGTGCCCATGTGCGCTTGAGCGAAGTGGCCAGATCAGAAATGCTGTTCCCGCTGCTCAGTCCGGCAAAAAACGGCGGTTCGCGCAGATACTGGGAAGCGGGATCCCAGGGGTAAAGCTCCCCGGTCAGTGATCCGGATTTCCATTGCATGTCGATTGGAACGTATGCCTTGTCCGATGGCGAGGAGGTGAAGGCTCCCAGTGTGGCAACGCGTTCCAGCATCGCCTGCACTTCCTCCTGTGAAGGCAGCAATTCGCGGAGGAACACTTCGCGACCTTCGGTGTCCCGGCCGAGAGGCTCGCTCTCCAGGTCTATGTCAATGCGTCCGGCCAATGCGTAGGCAACCACCATCGGCGGTGCGCCAATATAGTTGGCACGGACCAGCTTGTGGATTCGGCCCGAGAAGTTGCGGTTTCCTGAGAGCACTGCTGCGGCAACAAGCTGGCGTTCCTCGATCTGCTGGACCACCTCGGTGGCCAGTGGGCCGGACTTTCCTCCGCAAGTCGTGCAGCCAAAGCCGATCAGGTGAAATCCAAGGCTTTCCAGCGGTTCCAGGAGGCCGGCAATCTCGAGATACTTCATGACCGTGGGCGATCCTGGCGCCAGCGAGGTTTTTACCCATGATGGCGGCCGAACGCCTCGCGAGACTGCGTTACGGGCAACCAGTCCCGCGGCAATCATCACCTGCGGGTTGGATGTATTGGTGCATGAGGTGATGGCAGCAATGACCACGGCACCCTGGGGCATCGCTCCCTTCGTGCTGCCTGAATTGCCAGTTGACCCGAAGCCGCCGGCGGCCAGTGGTGTTTCAAGGCGGCGCCGGAAGTCCGGGGCGATTTCCTTCAGTGCCAGCCGGTCCTGCGGGCGCTGCGGCCCTGCCATGCTTGGACTTGCCTCGCCAATATCAATCTCGACAACGCGGCTGTAGATTGGCACCGGTTCATTGTCTTCACGGAATAGTCCGGTACGGCGGCAATATTCTTCAACCAGCGCCACTTGCGAAGGAGGGCGGCCGGTGGTGCGCAAATAGTCGAGTGTCCTGTGGTCAACGGGAAAGAAGCCGCAGGTTGCGCCATATTCCGGAGCCATGTTGGCCAGGGTCGCGCGTTCCGGTGCCGTCAGCGCTTGTACTGCAGGCCCGAAAAATTCCACAGCACAGTTTGCAACCTTTTCCATCCGCAGTCGCTGCGTGATCAGGAGGGCAACGTCGGTGGTCCAGACCGAGGGCTTTACGGACCCGATGAGCCGCACGCCAATCACGTCCGGTACGGGAAAGGTGTATGCGTGGCCAAGGAGCGCAGCTTCAGCGTCGATTCCCCCGACTCCCCAGCCCAGCACGCCGATTCCATTGACCATGGGCGTATGCGAGTCACCGCCAATCACGAAATCGGGGAATGCCCACTCGACACCATCATATTTTGCGGTTGCGACGACGCTGGCAATGCGCTCGAGGTTCACCTGGTGAATGATGCCGCTCCCGGGGGGGTAGACATTCAGTCCCTTAAATGCCTGTTGTGACCAGCCAAGGAATGCGTAGCGTTCCGCATTGCGCTCGAATTCACGGCGCATGTTTACTCGGATCGCGTCGTGGCTTCCCGAGGAATCCACCTGCAACGAATGGTCAACAATCAAATCGACAGGGACGAGGGTATCGACCTTCTTCGCATCGCCGCCTGCGCGCGCCACTGCATCGCGCATTGCCGCCAGGTCCTGCAGCACTGGTACACCGCTCGAGTCCGGCAGAATGACGCGCGATACATAGAGCGGCAAATCGGCGTCGATATGCTTGCGCCAGTCCAGCAGCCGTCCGATCTCCTCGTCGGTCACGGCGTGCACACCCTTCAGCGATCGGGAGCGCAACAAGTTTTCAAGGAGGATGCGAATGACGTAGGGCATCTCCCCGATTTTTCCGCCAAGTCGCGAGACGGCTCCAACAAGGTCTGTCACGCGATATTTGCGACCATCCACTGAAATGGATTCGGAGATTCGGGACTCGGCTGGGCTTGTGGGGGACATAGTCAATGTTCCATGAGTGTTGACACTTGAATATTCTTGTATCTATCTTATTCGATGCAATCCGGGTGGATAACCCGATCCATTCGTGCATGAAAAATAGACAAATTGAATTTTACAGGACTCAAATCAAGAGGTCCTTCAACTGTTGACAGTTATAGGGTCGACACCTAACATGTGTATCTCGTGAAATCCTGGATCGTTTCTGTGCCAACGATGCCAAAAGCCACCGGCAATTCAGCGCCAAAGGCTATCAGCAATATCCCGCTCGCCGAAACCATTCTCTCGGTGCTATTGCAACGCATCTACGACGGCGTTCTCGCGCCAGGCGCGCATATCAATGAAGCGATGATCGCTGAAGAATTCAAGGTCAGCCGTGGCCCGGTCCGCGAGGCGATGCGTCGCTTGCAGGGTTTGCAACTGATAACAAGGGCGCCTTATCTCAAGGCGCGGGTGGTGGAACTCACGCAGGAGGAGGCGCGTGAATTGTTCGAGATGCGTCTGGCCCTGGAAGGGGTTGCCTGCCGGCTGGCGGCTGAGCGCATGACTGCCGAAGAGATTCAGGAACTGGTGCACGAGCTTGAGCAGGATCGCCAGCGGACGCTGGTTGGCAACAATGAATTGGCAGGTAAACCTTCGACCGATGCACCCAAGGTATTTGATTTTCACGAACGCATTGTGCGGGGAAGTCGTAACGGGCGAATTATTGATGCGCTCTGTGGTGACCTCTATCATCTGCTGCGCATTTACCGTCGTCGCTCGGGGATGGTGGCCGAGCGCAAGAGTCAGGCCTATGCCGAACACTGGCAGATCCTTCGTGCGATAAAAGCTCGGGATGGGGAACTGGCGGAATCATTGATGCGTTCGCACGTCGGGCGCGCCGCAGAGCACTTGTTTACCACTGATTTGCCCCATCTCACCGGTGATGTCGGCGATTCCCGCCCGGCCTGAGTGTGCGTTTCAAAAGAAGCAAACTGAGATTGATTGCGAAACAGGGATTGGCGGCCGCGGCCCTGTTTTCGCAGGAATGAGTTCAATATCCTGAGGAGTTCCCTTGAGCATACGGATCTGGCATCAGAGTTTTACGACGTTGGCACGAGTACCCGAATACAACGAAAAACTGCGAAAGCATATTGCGAGGGTCGTGCGATCGGACACGGAAGTCGTTGTGCACGGAACACATGCCGGAACGCATGGACACAAACCGACCGACGGCCCCAGCACGGACGTGGGCTACGCTTACTTCCAGGCGCTGCATATGCACCAGTTTGCCTACGCAGCCATTCTTGCGGAAGAACAGGGCTTCGATGCTTTCGCGCTGACCACGCTGCCGGAGCCGGGCCTGCGCGAGATTCGCAGCCTGGTATCCATTCCGGTGGTCGCTTACGGGGAAAGCGCGATGCTCATGGCATGTCAGCTTGGGCTGAAATTTGGTGTGCTGCTTTTCATCAAGGAAATGATTCCCCAGATCGAAATGAACGTGCGCAGTCACGGCCTTGAAAGCCGTTGCGCGGGGATTCGCCACGTAGGGTTTGCGTCAACCGAGGTGATTCCCAATGTCGGACTGCCACCGCACATCATGGATACGTTCAATGAGCGTGCACGGCAGCTGATTGCCGACGGGGCTGATGTAATCATTCCGGGCGAGGCGCCCCTCAGCGTGCATCTGGCGAATGTGGGCATCAACCGGGTGGACGATGTTCCCATTCTGGATGGCGTGGCCGCGACGCTGAAGTCTGCGGAAGTAATGGTTGATCTGCGTCGGCAACTTGGCGTGACCCGAAGCACGCGCGGATATTACCAGGCGATGCCTCCTCGCGACCGCGTTAAAGAGCTGGCGACACTCTATGGCATCACCAATTTGTTTGAGCAAACCTGATTGCAAACGACGCTTCGTGTTGCCATGCAGAAAAAAGCATGGCGATGAAAGTGGATGTCGGGGTCGCTGTGCCACATAAGACCGTTCGATTGATGCGCTTCTGCCCGAATCGGTAATGTCGCTAAATCACGATACACAACACAATTACAAGGAGAAAATCATGGCGTCGTTACGCAGCATTCTCATGCTGATCGGAGCGCTCACGGGCGGATTGTCGCAGCCCGCGCTTGCACAGTATCCGGATCATGTGGTCAAAGTGGTGGTGCCGTACACACCCGGTGGGCCGGCGGATCTGCTGGGGCGTTATGTCAGTCAGAAGCTTGCGCAGAGCTGGCAACAGCCGGTAATTGTCGAAAACAAACCGGGTGCCGGCCTGAGCATAGGCGCCGAATTTGTCGCGAGGTCTGCGCCGGACGGTTACACGATGCTGATCGGTGCATCCTCAATGCTTGTGGATACGGGAGCGGGTGGTCGTTCGCCTGCAGACAATCTGAAGGAGTTTGCGCCGGTATCACTGGTGGGCAGTTTCCCGTTGGTGCTGGTGGCCAGCAACTCGCTGCCCATGCGGAACGTTCGGGAGGTTGTTGATTATGCGAAAGCTCATCCCGATGAACTTAACTTCGGTTCTTCCGGAAATGGCAGCCTGACTCATCTCGCCGGGGCGCTTTTTGTGCAGCTAACCGGTGCGAATCTGGTGCACGTACCCTACAAGGGCATCAATGAGGCCCTGGTTGATCTTACGGCAGGTCGCGTCCAGCTCTCGTTCGCAGGCCCACCCATTGCGTTGCCTCTGGTGAAGGCAGGCAAGATGCGGGGCTTGGCCATGACCAGCGTCAAGCGATCGGGTCTGGCACCTGATCTTCCCACGGTGGCTGAGGGAGGTTTTCCGAGTTACGACGTTACGCCCTGGTACGGCGTGCTGGCGCCCGCAGCCACGTCAGCAGCAATTGTCACACGTCTGCACCGGGACATCGTCAAGGTCATGGAGACTTCTGACGTGCGAGAAACGTGGAAATCCTGGGGAGCAGACCCCACGTACAGCAAGGCACCAGAGGAGTTCGCTGCCCTGATGCGCGCTGAAGCGGCAAAATGGGAGAGGCTCATTAAAGCGGGCGGCGTGAAGTTGAATTGACAGAATCGGAGCTTCGTATCTGCGTGGGCTGTCCCCGCCATGCGGGGCTGCCGAAACTGCCGTAAGAAGCGGGATATCGCTCGTCTGTTGCCTTCTTGCATCGTAGATGCTCCGCCTCTCGTGGTTTTCATCGCTACTACACGCGAAGGCATTTTCAAAGTGGGGGGGCAGGGTTTTCTTTGATCCTATCTAGGCATTTAAATCAAATTGGCGACATCGGTATTCGTGAGACATATAACAGATAGAGGAATATGCATACACGTGTCGCCGACGCTGCAATCTAATATGAAGATTGGCCCTGCCGCTGAACTTTTTCGTTTCCACAAATAGTCTGCAAAGCGGTGCCAACAGCCCTCATGCGGTCTCTTGTGGCGGCCATGAGCATGATGGATGCCACACATGGGCGGAGCAGTATCCAGTTGCAAGATGAGGTCACGCGCCGGCGCAATGCCTGCGTCACAAACACCGGAACGTAAAAGGAGTGGCATTGTGAAAAAATTGGCTGCACTGATGTTGTGTTTTGCCGCATTCGCTGCGAATGAAGTTCGTGCGCAGCAATATCCCAGCAAGACCATTCGTATCATCACTGCTGGCGTTGGTGGAGGCAGTGACTTTGTTTCACGGCTTGTGGCGCAGGGCATTTCAGGCCCTCTTGGACAGTCCGTAATTGTGGTTAACTACCCGACGGGTGTAATTCCCGGCGAGACGGCCGCAAAATCGGCGCCCGACGGATACACGCTTCTCGTGACAGGGCAGGTAATGTGGATTGGATCGCTGCTTCGCAAGGCGCCTTACGATCCATTGAAGGATTTTGCCCCGATCACTACACTCGTCGCCGCTCCCAGCGTTCTGGTTGTGACGCCGTCGTTGCCCGTAAAGTCAGTCGCTGAACTGATCGCACTTCTCAAGGCGAAACCAGGCCAGATCAATTATGCATCTGCGGGAATTGGATCGCAGGGGCATCTGGCTGCGGAATTGTTCAAATACATGGCGGGTGTGGATACGCAGGGCATTCCATACAGCACGCCATCCATGCGGCTCGCAGAACTGCTGAGCGGGCAGGTGCAAATGGCGTTTGACGATGGCCTGATGCCGCAAGTCAGGGCGGGAAAGCTTCGCGGATTGGCAGTGACCAGCACCCGACGAAGCGAACTTACTCCAGGACTTCCGACGGTTGCCGAGTCCGGCCTGCCGGGATATGAATCAATTCTGAAAACCGGATTGTTTGCACCGGCAAAGACACCAGATGCGGTTATTCACCGTATTAATCAGGAGACGGTGCTGTTCCTGAATTTGCCCGAAACGAAGGCAAAACTGCTTGATTTCGGCACCGAGGTGGTTGGAAGTACTCCTGAGGAACTGGCATCCACAGTGAGGCTGGAAAGGGAGAAGTTTGCAAAGGTTTTTGAGGCTGCCGGCATTCGGGCGGAATAGCGGAGGACAAGTGAAGAATAAAACAGGATTGTATGCTGCTGTCGGGCCGCTTCTTACCCACTATGAAATTGACGTGGGTGGACTCTCTCTGAGCAAGCGTGAGTCGGTGCAACTGCCCGGCAACGTTCAGTACGCATGGCCGCACGCCTCAAAGCCGTACATGTATGTTGCCAGCAGCAGCAAGGTGTCAAGGCATGATGTCGGTACGAACCACCATTTGAGCGTACTGGCAATTGACCGGCAAACCGGCCGTTTGACCCCCCACGGTTCGCCACTGAAACTTGCGAATCGCCCTATTCACCTGACTACAGATCTGCCTTCGCGGAATCTGCTGGTTGCCTTCAACGACCCAAGCGAGTTGCATGTCTATCGCATCAAGGACGATGGCACTATCGGGGAGCGCGTTCCGCAAAGAAGCGGAATCGATACAGGTGTCTTCCCGCACCAGATTCGTGTCACGGCCGATGATCAACTGGCGATTCTGGTTACCCGTGGCAATCCTTTTCGTGGAGAGAATTCCCATGGGGCAAGACAAACGGAGCCGGGTGCCCTGAAGGTATTTGAGTACAAGGGCGGAGTCCTGGGTGACGAGATTTCAGTCGCGCCAGATGATGGTTACCATTTCGGGCCAAGGCATATCGACTTTCACCCCACAGCGCCATGGGTGTTCGCCTCACTGGAAACCCAGAACAAACTGTACGTATTCAAGCGTGAGGGCAAACGAATCGCTCCGGAGCCGCTTTTTCAATGGGACCTGCTCGAAAATCCCGAGCACGTTCACAGTCATCAGGGGGCCGGTACCATCCATGTGCATCCGAATGGCCGTATTGTCTACTGCGTAAACCGTGGCCACGTTCCCGTCGACTATCAAGGAAAGAAGGTGCTGGTGGATGTGGATAACACGTTTGTGGTGTTTTCAATCAACGAAGCCACTGGTGAGCCAACCTTGATTCAGCGAGTCGATGCGTCGGGTATCTGCCCGCGCACTTTCGCACTCGACTCCAGTGGAAAGATGCTCGTTGTGGCGAACTGTGAATCGCATCTGGTCAGGATTGGCGAAGAGGTGCATTCAGTCTCAGCCAACCTTGCCGTATTTGAGGTGAAGAGTGACGGCATGCTCAGATTTGCCAGAAAGTATGACGTGGATCTCCCGCCACAGGCCAAGCAGTTCTGGATGGGCATGGTCGAGCACTGACCATGCTGCTCCGGGCTTGCACCCGGACTGATTGGGATGTTTATGCGGCAGGAATTCTAATTCACGGCTGCAGGATTGATCATGTTGATGGGCTTGCCCGCCGAGAATGCATTGACTTGATCGAAAATGGATCCAAATGAATTGTCATAAGAAGACAGTTCCACGTAGCCGATATGTGGTGTGCATATGACGTTATCCATGTTAAGCAGCGGGTGACTCGTATCGGTGAGGGGTTCGGCTTCGAAGACGTCAAGCGCCGCCATCCCCGGGCGTCCTTTCGTGAGTGCATTTTCCAGGACGTTTGGGGCGATCAGGCCGGCACGGCTGGTATTGACGAGGAGGGCTGAGGGTTTCATTCTTCCCAGATCTTCTGCAGTGACGATGCCGCGGGTTTCTTCCCGTAACTTGATCTGCAATGTGATGACATCACATTCTTCGAAGAAGCTTGCCTTGTCGTTGGCCGCTTGATATCCATCTGCAGTGGCCTGTACCAATGTGGAAGGGCGTCCCCAGACGACAACCTTCATTCCGAATACACGACCGTACTCTGCCAGCACCTTGCCTATCTTGCCGTAGCCGTAGATGCCCAAAGTCCGTCCACGCAGCCCCTGACCGACTTCCGTCTGCCAATGGCCCGCCCGTAGCGCGGCCATTTGCTGCGGAATGCGGCGCAAGGCTGCAATGATCAGACCCCATGCCAGCTCGGCTGTGGCGTAGTTGGGAATGTCCGGATGCTGATCGGCACAAACCAGGATGCGACGTGCAGTGCACTCATCGATGTCGATATGCAAATAGTCGCCTCGGCAACTGATGAGCCGCAAGTGCGGAAGGCGCTTTATGAGGGAAGCCCTGATCGGTGAACGCTCTCTGATTGTCACGAGTGCCTCCGTGTCCCGGAGTCGCTCGGCGAGGACATCCATATTTCCGGTGTGATCATTCCAAATGGTCACATCATGTCCGGAAAGTTTCGAGAAGGCTGGAAGCCGGCGGATCGTGTCGAGATAGTCGTCAAGAATCGCTATTTTCATGTTGTTGAAAGCCTTGTTTCGTACCTGGAATGGCGCGGATTTTGTGGCAAGAAGGGGTGGTCGATTCTCAATGAATTGCTGGCATTTTGATATGCGGCAGATGTATAACAGCTAGAGGAATATAGGTGCGCGAATCTCACCTTCGCGAACTACCATCATCGGGTTGTGTGGCAGCTTCAGCCGTTTAGGCGGCGCCCGTCAAATGCTGCTCCGCACAATATTTATACTCGTTTCATCCAACAAGGGGTTCGCTAAATGGCCGGCTATCCGAAAATTATCCATACCGAAGAAGCGATGAGGGACGGGCTGCAAATTGAGGATCCCAACATTCCGCTGGAGGCTAAGGTACGCCTCATTGATGCGCTTTCAGAGACCGGTCTCAAGGAAATTGC